>CCMO02000002.1:936144-1237967 GCA_000751295.2 bacterium YEK0313 | reverse complement strand
GAGCAGCCGTCAGGACCTCTGCGCGCTACACGAATCTGTCTCACGGGGCCGAGATCGATCGGACCCTGCGGTTTTCAGGCAAACGACGCCGCAAAATCCGACTGAGACAGCTTGACTGTTCAGATAACGGGCGGAGATCTCAGCAGCATTTTGCTGTGCTGCGCTCGGCATCGTGCCGACCGTGCGGCACGCCGATTACATCGGCTCATGGGCTGAGGTCCTGCGTGAGGACAATCGGGCCATCGTCCGCGCAGCGTCGCAGGCGAGCAAGGCTGCCGATTACCTGCTCGGCTTCCTGCCCGAACATGACGAGTTCGCGGTGTCCGTCGACACCGGCGAGCGGGAGGCGGCCTGATGCGAGCGCCATCTCCATCGCGCCGGCGACGCCACCGGCAGGAGGCTGCGTCATCCCCCGCGGCCGGTCATGCGTCCGCGCCGGTGTGCGACTCCCCCACATGCTGGCGGGGGAAGTATCTCTTCGACAATGCCGTCGGTTTCCTTGCCGGAGCACGCCACCTCGTCTCGGCGAGCGATCCTCATTCTCGCGAAACCTTCCTCCAACTCATCGGATGCGCTGTCGAGCTGGCGCTGAAATCCTATCTGCATTTTGCGGGATGGAACGACGATCGGTGCCGCGCTGAGGTCCGGCACGATTTGGTCAAGGCACTCGCCGCCGCAGAACGGCTCGGATTTCATCCACGCCATCCGGACACGCGGGTGCTGACGCGGATCCTCTCGCCCTATTATCGCTGCCATCGCACCCGCGAGCTGGCGAGGCGCGAGCCGACGCCATTGTCGTCCGAACGGGCGCTGCGGGCCGCCGACGGACTGCTGGACGATGTTCTGGCTGCCGTCGCGACGCGTCCCCGTTCTGGGGGCTAATCGGATGCCGGTGTCTGTAACGCGCCGGCCCTTCCTCCTTCACCCCTCGGCCTCCGATTTCGCCGCTGCGAGAGGAAGAGGGCCGAGGGGATTTTCGTGACGGGTTGGAGGCCGGGAGAGAGGCTTTCGGCCGCCCGTCGTGGAGAAATCCCGATGGCTACTGTTGTTCAGAAAATCACCCTGTCGTCCTCGCGCGACATCCCCTTCAACAAGCTGGTGCTTTCCCAGTCCAACGTGCGGCGCGTGAAGGCCGGTGTCTCGATCGAGGAGTTGGCCGAGGACATCGCCCGGCGCACGCTCCTCCAGAGCCTCAACGTCCGGCCGGTCCTCGACGCCGAGGGTGCCCAGACCGGCATGTTCGAGATTCCGGCCGGGGGCCGCCGTTACCGGGCGCTCGAACTGCTGGTCAAGCAGAAGCGCCTGGCCAAGAACGCGCCCGTGCCCTGTGTGGTCCGCGACGCGGCGACCGACATCCTCCCCGAGGACGATTCGCTTGCCGAGAACGTCCAGCGCGCGCCGCTTCATCCCCTCGACCAGTTCCGCGCATTCCAGGCGATGCGCGAGAAAGGGCGATCCGAGGAGGACATTGCAGCGGCCTTCTTCACCTCGGCCAATGTGGTGAAGCAGCGTCTGCGGCTCGCCAGCGTCTCGCCGAAGCTGCTCGATATCTATGCCGAGGATGGCATTTCTCTTGAGCAGTTGATGGCCTTCACCGTCAGCTCCGATCATGCCCGCCAGGAGCAGGTCTGGGAGACGATCTCCGGCTCCTGGTCGAAGGAGCCCTATCAGATCCGCCGCATGCTGACCGAAAAGACGGTACGCGCCTCCGACCGTCGCGCCGTGTTCGTCGGTCTCGACGCCTATGAAACGGCCGGCGGTGTGGTCCTGCGCGATCTCTTCCAGCAGGACGATGGCGGCTGGCTCGAGGACATCGCCCTGCTCGACAGCCTGGTCGCCGAAAAGCTGAAGGCCGAGGCGGAGACCATCGCCGCCGAAGGCTGGAAGTGGATCGAGGTCGCGGCCGACTTCCCCTACGGCCATACTCTTGGGCTGCGCGAGCTCGACGGCGTGACGCCCGACCTGACGGCCGAGGAACAGGCGACGATCGACGCGCTCAACGCCGAATACCAGAAGCTGGAGGCCGAGTATGAGGACGCCGACGAGCTGCCGGACGAGGTCGACGCACGGCTCGGCGAGATCGAGACTGCGCTTGGCCAGTTCGACGATCGTCCCGTCACCTACGATCCCGCCGACATCGCTCGCGCCGGTGTCTTCGTCAGCATCGGCCCCGATGGCAGGCTCTCTGTCGATCGCGGCTATGTCCGCCCCGAAGACGAAGCGCCGGCCGTCGATCCTGATCACGAGATCGATGGAGACGTCGCCTCCGCCGGTCAGGATGGCGCCGAAGGGGGCGCATCCACCGTGCAGCGCGCGGTCATCACGATCGGCGGCCAGCCGGCCGAGCCCGAGGACGAGGAAGACGATGCGGTCAGGCCGCTGCCCGACCGGCTGGTGATGGAGCTGACCGCCCATCGCACGCTGGCGCTGCGCGATGCGGTCGCCAACAATCCGCATGTTGCGTTGACGGCGCTGCTGCACAAGCTCGTCGTCGACACCTTCCAGCGCACCGCCACGAGCGGCGGATGCCTGGAGGCCTCGGTGCGCCACGTCTTCTTCCCGGTCCAGGCTGCTGATCTCAAGGACAGCCCGTCCGCGCGGTCGATCGCAGAGCGGCACGAGGCGTGGAAGGCCGATCTTCCCCAGGACGACCGAGCGCTGTGGGACTGGCTCGCGGCGCTCGACGAAACGAGCCGGCTGTCCCTGCTCGCCCACTGCGTGAGCTACGGCGTCAACGCCCTCTATGAGAAGCCGAATCCGTATGGCGGCAACGGCGTCTCCCAGCACGGCCTGGAACGCCGTCTCGGTCAGGCCGACCGGCTCGCCCACGCCACCGGCCTCGACATGGTGGAAGTCGGCTGGGCGCCAACGGTCGACAACTATCTCGGTCGCGTGCCGAAGCGCCGCATACTCGAAGCGGTGCGCGAGGGCGCGGGCGAACGGGCCGCGCAACTCATCGATCACCTCAAGAAGGGCGACATGGCCAAGGAGGCGGAACGGCTGTTAGCCGAAACCGGCTGGCTGCCCGAACCGTTGCGCCTCACGGACGGCGAGGAGCCGTTGGCCGGAGCCGACGATGCAGAGATCGACGGCGAGATCGAAACGCTGCCGGAGTTCCTCTCGGGCGACGACGACGGCTCCACCGTAGAGGTCGACCTACCGGTCGCCGCAGAATAGTTGGGCGATGCGGGGGCGACTTCGGCCGTCCCGCTTCCCTCTCCTTACTCAGACAAGCGCCCCGCTTCACGGCCGGGCGCTTGTTTCATGTCGGCCACGGCCGACCGGCTTGAGAGGGAGAGACGGGCCGGGACGGGTTTGAGCCCGCGCGGTCGAGAGAGAGCGCCGGCAGGCTCGTCCCGTTCCCGCTCTCCTCGAGGCTTCCCCATGCACAGTCGTTCCTCGCGCGCGACCGCCCCGGCCGCGCCGCTGTCGTCCGTCCCTCCTATCAACACCGCCGCCGCCGCCACCCTCACGGCGGCCCGCCAACTCCTCCCGCAGCTCGAGCGCGGCCAGCGCATCGACGCTGCAATCCTTCGCTCGGCCATGGAAGCCGCTTTCGGCGCTTCCGACACGTCGGGCATCTGGGACTGGAAGACGGCTTATGACGCCTGCGAGGCGGCGACCGTCCTGTTCCTGCGTAAATACGGAAAGGCGCTTCTCCGCAAAGCCGGTTCTCCGGCCGCCGCGCTGCCGCTGCTCGCGAAGATCGCGGATCTTCTTCCCACCCACACACGCCGCTCCGTCGAGAGCGAGGCTTTCCAGCAATTCTCGACGCCGATCCAGCTCGGTCTCGCCGCATTGACCGCCGCCGCCGTCACGCCGGCCGATCGCGTGCTGGAGCCTTCGGCGGGCACCGGCCTGCTCGCCATCCTGGCCGAGATTGCCGGCGGCACGCTCATCCTCAACGAGTTGGCCGATACCCGCGCCGGCCTCATCTCCTCCCTCTTTCCGGCTATGCCCGTCACGCGCTTCGATGCGGCCCAGATCGACGATCATCTCGATCCGGCGGCGATCCCGAGCGTCGCGCTGATGAACCCACCGTTCTCGGCCATGGCGAACGTCTCGGGCCGAATGGCCGACGCCGCCTTGCGCCATGTCGCCTCGGCGCTGGCCCGCCTCGCCGAGGGCGGGCGTCTGGTGGCGATCACTGGCGCGAATTTCTCGCCGGATGCACCGGCCTGGCGCGACGCCTTTATCCGTCTGCAGGAGCGCGGCCGCGTGGTGTTCACCGCTGCGATCGACGGCGCCGTCTATGCCAAGCACGGCACGACGATCGAAACGCGGCTCACCGTCATCGACAAGGCTCCGGCCGAAGATCCGGCTGCATTCCCCGCATCGCCGGGCATCGCCCCCGATGTCGTAACGCTCATCGGCTGGATCGCCGAGCATGTGCCGCCTCGCTCTACCGTAGCCGCCACCATCGCCGTTCCGGGCGCATCGGCTCCTGTGCCGAAGACCGTGCGCGGCTATCTCGCTCGGGCCGCCTCGACGCCGGCCGCGAAGGCCTCGCTCGCCGAGCCCGAGGGTGTGGACCTCGCCTATGAGACCGTGGACTGGGCGCCGGCCGAGAGCACGCGTCTGACCGACGCGATTTATGAGGAATACGGACTTCAGGCGATCCGTATTCCCGGCTCCCAGACGCATCTTACCAAACTTGTGCAGTCGGCGGCGATGGCCTCGGTCGCGCCGCCCAAGCCCAGCTATCGTCCGCGTCTGCCGGAAAACCTCGTCACCGACGGCATCCTGTCCGATGCCCAGCTCGAAACCGTGATCTACGCTGGCGAGGCGCATTCCGACTATCTGGCAGGCTGCTGGACGGTCGATGACACCTTCGATCTCGTCACGGCAGCACCCGACGATGCGAAGGGCGCGGTCCGTTTCCGGCGCGGCTTCATGCTGGGCGACGGCACCGGCGCGGGCAAGGGCCGCCAGTCGGCCGCCATCATCCTCGACAACTGGCTGCGCGGGCGCCGCAAGGCGCTCTGGATCTCCAAGTCCGACAAGCTGATCGAGGACGCGCAGCGCGACTGGTCCGCGCTCGGCATGGAGCGCCTGCTCGTGACGCCGCTGTCACGCTTCCCGCAGGGCAAGCCCGTCACGCTTCAGGAAGGCGTCCTATTCACCACCTATGCCACGCTACGGTCCGACGAGCGCGGCGAGAAGGTTTCGCGCGTCAGGCAGATCGTCGAATGGTTGGGCTCTGACTTCGACGGAGTGATCATTTTCGACGAAAGCCACGCCATGCAGAACGCCGCCGGCGGCAAGGGAGAGCGGGGCGACGTTGCCCCATCGCAGCAGGGCCGCGCGGGGCTCCGACTCCAGCACGCCCTGCCGGATGCGCGTATCGTCTATGTCTCGGCGACCGGTGCCACCACCGTCCACAATCTCGCCTATGCCCAACGGCTCGGCCTGTGGGGCGGCGAGGATTTCCCGTTCGCCACGCGGGCGGAGTTCGTGGAGGCGATCGAGGCCGGCGGGGTCGCGGCGATGGAGGTGCTCGCCCGCGATCTCCGATCACTTGGCCTCTACACGGCGCGGTCGCTCTCCTATGACGGCGTCGAATACGAGCTGGTCGAGCACCAGCTCACCGACGAGCAGCGGCGCATCTATGACGCCTATGCCGGCGCCTTCTCGATCATTCACAACAATCTCGACGCGGCGATGCAGGCCGCGAACATCACCGGCGAGACCGGCACGCTGAACGCCCGAGCGAAGTCGGCGGCGCGCTCGGCCTTCGAGAGCACCAAGCAGCGCTTCTTCGGACATCTGCTCACGTCGATGAAGACGCCGACGCTCATTCGCTCGATCGAGCGCGACCTCGATGAGGGCCACGCCTGCGTCGTGCAGATCGTCTCGACCGGCGAAGCGCTGATGGAGCGGCGACTGGCCGAGATTCCGACCGAGGAATGGAACGACGTGCGCGTCGACATCACGCCGCGCGAATACGTGCTGTCATACCTTCAGCACTCCTTCCCGGTGCAGCTCTACGAGCCCTTCACCGATTCTGAAGGCAATCTCTCCTCCCGGCCCGTCTATCGTGACGGCCAGCCGGTCGAGAGCCGCGAGGCGGTCGCCCGTCGCGACCGGCTGATCGAGCAGCTTGCCAGCTTGCCACCGGTCCCCGGCTCGCTCGACCAGATCATCCAGCGCTTCGGCACCGACATGGTGGCCGAAGTGACCGGGCGTTCGCGCCGCATTGTCCGCAAGCGCGACCGCTTGATGGTCGAGAACCGCGCCGGCTCAGCCAATCTCGCCGAGGCCGCCGCCTTCATGGACGACCAGAAGCGCATCCTGGTGTTCAGCGACGCCGGCGGCACCGGGCGCAGCTATCACGCGGAGCTGTCGGCGAAGAACCAGCGCCTGCGCGTCCACTATCTGCTGGAGCCCGGCTGGAAGGCCGACGCCGCTATCCAGGGTCTCGGCCGCACCAACCGGACGAACCAGGCGCAGCCGCCGCTGTTCCGACCGATCGCGACCGATGTGAAGGCCGAAAAGCGCTTTCTCTCCACCATCGCCCGCCGGCTCGACACCCTGGGCGCGATCACGCGCGGCCAGCGCCAGACCGGCGGCCAGGGTCTGTTCCGGCCCGAGGACAATCTGGAAAGCCCTTACGCCCGCGACGCGCTGCGACAGCTCTACATGCTGATCGCGCGCGGCAAGGTCGAGGGTTGCTCGCTCCAGACATTCGAGAGCGCAACGGGTCTTTCCCTAATGGACGATGGCGGCCTGAAGGACGAGCTGCCGCCGATCACCACCTTCCTCAACCGGCTGCTGGCGCTCACCATCGACCTGCAGGGCGTGCTGTTCACGGCCTTCGAGCAGCTCCTCAATGCGAGGATCGAGGGCGCTATTACCAGCGGGACCTATGATATCGGACTGGAGACGCTGAAGGCGGAGAGCTTCGTCGTCGCCGACCGGCGCACCATATACATCCATCCCGCAACCGGTGCCGAAACGCGGCTGCTCACCATCGCGCAGCGCGCGCGCAACCGGCCGCTGGCCCTCGGCCAGGCGCTCGACCACCTCTCCGATCCTCGCGCGGTCCTGCTCGTCAACGAGCGCTCGGGTCGCCCTGCGGTGCAGATCCCAGCGCCGAGCGCGATGCTCGACGACGGCGAGATCGAACGCCGGGTGCGATTGCTTCGGCCCATGGAGCATCATCACGCTTCCCTGAAGATGATGGCGGAGAGCCACTGGCAGGAAGCCGATCGCGACGCCTTCGCCGCCGCCTGGAATCGCGAAGTGGCGCAGGTGCCGGAGTTCTCCGACTCGTCGATCCACATCGTCGCCGGCCTCCTGCTGCCGATCTGGAAGCGGCTGCCGAACGAGTCGACGCGGGTCTATCGGCTCCAGACCGACGAGGGCGAACGCATCATCGGCCGCCGCGTCTCTCCCGCTTGGGTCGCGGGCGCGCTCGCGACCGGCGCCAGCACGCTGACGGCGAACGACGCCTTCGCGGCATTGCTGGACGGCAGCACCATCCTCGACCTTGCGGAAGGGCTCCAGCTTCGCCGCGTGCGCGTCATGGGCGCCCAGCGCATCGAACTGTCGGGTTTCACCGACACCGTGCGCGACCGCCTGCGCGCCTATGGCCTGTTTCACGAGATCATCTCGTGGAAGCTGCGCATGTTCGTGCCGACCGACACGAACGGCGCCGGCGTGCTGGCCAAGGTGCTGGAGCGCTATCCCGTCGAGCGCGTCTCCGAACGGGAGGCTGCGTGATGGCCCCTCCCGACGCTTCCGACCTGGCGCAGCGTCTCGGCCGACAGGCCGAGGCGGTGTGCCGGCACTATCTTTCCGCCGGCTGTCGGCAAGGCCGCTACTGGCTGGTCGGCGACGTGCGCAATACGCCGGGCCGCTCGATGTTCGTGCGTCTCAAGGGGCCGGAAACCGGCAGGGGTGCGGCCGGCAAATGGACCGACGCGGCGACCGGCGAGCATGGCGACTTGCTCGACGTGATCCGCGAAGCGTGCGGCCTCCTCGACTTCAAGGACGTGGCCGATGAGGCTCGGCGCTTTCTCAGCCTGCCGCATCCCGAACCGGAATCCGACGATCGCCGGACGCCCAAGCCGAACGCACCGACCGGATCGCCGGAGGCCGCGCGGCGGCTCTTTGCCATGTCGCAGCCGATGACACGCACTCTCGCAGAGACGTATTTACGCAAACGCGGCATTACGGCTTTGCACGAAACCGGCTCGCTGCGCTTCCATCCGCGCTGCTTCTACCGGCCCGACGAACATTCGCCGACCGAGACGTGGCCGGCGATGATCGCCGCCGTCACCGACTTGGACGGCAAGCTCACCGGCGCACACCGGACCTGGCTCAACCCCGACGGCTTCAGCGAGGCGACACTCGGAAAGGCGCCGATAGACACGCCGAGACGGGCTATGGGCGATCTTCTCGGTCACGCTGTGCGACTCGGCGCGGCGGGCTCGGTGATGGCGGCAGGTGAAGGCATCGAGACCATGCTGTCGCTCAGATGCGTTCTGCCGACCGTGCCGATGGTGGCCGCGCTCTCGGCCGCCCATCTCTCAGCCATCCTCTTTCCGGACGTGCTGCGCCGGCTCTACATCGCGCGCGACGACGATCCGGCAGGAGACGGCGCGATGGCGGCATTGATCGACCGGGCGGAACAGGCCGGGATCGAGGCGATCGTGCTGTCGCCCGCGCTCGGGGACTTCAACGAGGATCTGCGGATGCTCGGCATCGATGCGCTGCGGGCGGGAATCCGCGTCCAGATCGCGCCGCAGGACGTCGCCCGCTTCATGGAGCTGGCAGCGTAGCCGGAATGGGATGCGGGGCGGCCGTCGTCGACCGCGTCGCCGGATGCTCACGATCGCAAGAGGCCCGCGCCTCGGCCTTCGAGAGGGCGATCGGCCGTCAAACGGTCCGGCCGGGCAACCTTGGGGCCGACTATTTTCCGGCGGCCCTTCGGGCCTTTCCATCGCGAACCAAAATAGTCGGCCCCTTCGGCCCTCCGCTGCGCTTCGGCCCTGCGCTGCCGCTCCGGGTGCCAGTCCGGCCCGCCCGACGGCTTCGTCGCCATGAAGGCCGCGACGGTCGCGGTCCAAACCGATGGAGCATCCCATGAGCGAGCATGACGACCATGAGCCGCAGCACACCTCTTCCCCGACCGACCACGTTCTGACCGAGCTTCAGCTCTACGGCTACCGCCCCTTCGCAGACGAACCCGATCCGCGGCCGCTCCCCGAGGGCAACATCGTCGCCGGCGCCATCGCCGACATCTTCGACGCCCTGATCGCCACTCTGGGCGACACCCGCCTCGAGCCCGATCTGGACGATCTCCTCTGGTCGACCGTGAACGTCTTCCACCGCGCCGCTGAGCGGATCGCGCGTGACCTCGACGACAACGAGCAGGCACAGCGCCGGTCCCAGCGGGAACAGGATGGCACCGAAGTCAAATCGGTCGAACTCGAGCGGCTCATCGCGGAAGGCAGGACGCTGGTCGAGCGGCAGGATGCGTTCGAGCTGATGCGCGACCAGGCCGGCGAGCACTATGAGCGTCACGCCGGCAAGCCCTGGCTCCCGCGCAACGGGTCGAAGGTCAACCACCGCCATCTCACCTCTGCGATGATCGACAGCCGCGACTTCCTTGCCGCCCGCAAGCGCGCCAAACAGCAGGTGCTCCTGCCGTCGGGTCCGAAGATCGCCTTCACTGGCGGGCTCGAATTCAACGATCACCGACTGATCTGGGCAAAGCTCGACCAGGTCCACGCCAAGCATCCCGACATGGTGCTGATGCACGGCAAGTCGCCGAAGGGCGCCGAGAAGATCGCCTCGCGATGGGCCGACCACCGGCGCGTGCCGCAGATCGGCTTCGCGCCCGATTGGACGAAGCACGGCCGCGCCGCGCCCTTCAAGCGCAACGATCAAATGCTCGAGGTGCTGCCGATCGGCGTCATGGTCTTCCCCGGTACCGGCATCCAGGACAACCTCGCCGACAAGGCGAAGAAGTTCGGCATTCCCGTCTGGAGGTTCGGCGGGGCGTGAGCGCCGCCTACCTATCTACTTCTTTGACATCGGAAGCTCGGTCTGCGGCGGCTGCGGCCGGGCGAAGGGGAAATCGCGCTACGTTCAACTATGCGTACCACGCGCGAACATCGCACGACTGCTGCCGAACCGAGGCTGCTCCCGTCCGCCTCTATCCGGGCTTGCTAGACCATCGAACTGATGTCTGATGCAAAGCTGGGATACGCGAATATGATGCCCTTGATCCTGTTCGCGCTGAGGCCTGCAGCCATCGCCATTGCGAAGAGGTTGATCTGTTCCTCGGCACCCGGACCAATCAGATGGGCTCCCAGGATCTTGCCTCTCTCCTTTTCGACCAGAACCTTATAGGCGCTGTGTCTGACCCCGACTCGCAGCGACGAGTACCAGCCCTCGGTTTTTTCGAAATGGGTGTCGAAATCCATTCCCTTTTCACGCGCCGCAGCTTCGGAAAGCCCGACAGAGGCCAATTGCGGTAGGGTAAAAACCACGCTTGGGATCGGGGGGTAACTCAACTCGCGCTCGTCTTTACCGGCAAGCAGGTTCTTGCCCGCGATCCGACCCTCATAGGCCGAGACAGGCGTCAGGTTCGGGCCGCTGTCTGCACAATCGCCCGCGGCGAAGATAACGGGGTTTGACGTGCGCATGAAGGAACTGACCTTGATGCCCTTGTGGCTGTACTCGACGCCCGCGGCTTCGAGATTGAGGTGGTCTATGTCAGGCACGCGGCCGGTTGCATGGACCACCAAATCGCATTTGACGGTCTCGGTCCCATTCGGTGTCACGTAGGTAACCGCAAAATCCGCCCCATTCTTCTCGATTTTCAGAACCTTGGCCCGGGTCCGCAGATCGACTCCTAATTCCGCGGTCGCTTCGCGGAGAATGTCCACAAGGTCTGGATCGAAATTGATGAGCGGCCGCTCCATCATTTCCAGGACCGTCACCTCGCGCGCGCCCGCGCGCTTCGAGATGTGCGCGAATTCCATCGCGATGAATCCGCCGCCGACAAACACCAACCTGTCCGGCCGTTCGGGCAGTTCGAGGAATTCGGTGCTGGTTGCCAGCAATTCCTCACCGGGGATGTTCAGCGTCATCGGCCGGGCGCCGGTGGCGATATGAAAGTGCCGCGCCGACAGGGTCTCGCCATTCACCTCGATTGTGTCGCGCCCGGTAAAGCGCGCCTCGCCGTGCAACACGGTGATGCCGGCTTTTTCCAGCCCACCTTCGATGCGGCCGGGCATCGCGTCGGTGAAGGTGCGCTTGAAGGCGATCATGGCCGGCCAGTCAACCGAGGTCTGTGCCTCCAGCCCCTTGCCATCGAGGTTGTGGGCCCACTCGACCCCCTCGGTGATGGCGATTAGCATCTTTTTGGGATCGCAACCTCGCAACGCGCAGGTGCCGCCGAACGGCAGGCTATCGATGCTGGCGACATTCCAGCCCGCGTTGGCCGCCATTCGAGCAACGCCGTTTCCACCCGTCCCACCTCCGATCACGATCAGATCGAACTCTTTGTTCTCGCTCATTACTCCAGCCCATTGCTGTCGCGGTGAATCCGCTCGTTCAGAACCAACTGACGATGCCGACCAGGCTGATGACGCCCAACACCGGCGGGCCTGAGCCCGCCGCAACAGGTGATCGTGACCGCCGGCAACCAGAAGAGGCCTTCACAGTGCGAGCACCTCCATCGCCGCCTATCCGGCGCAACACGAAAGCTTGGCAACGTCCTTACCAAAGCCCTGCGCCGCGAGTTTCAGCCCTTCGACCGTGGTGAGATACGGGAAGATCGTCTCGCCCAGCGCTTTCGCCGTCATGCCGTTCTTGATGGCCAGCACCACCGTCTGGATGCTGTCAGCACCTTCGGGCGCAAGGATTTGCCCGCCAAGCAGACGGTCGGTCCTGGCGTCGGCGACCAGCTTGATCAGCCCGCGCGTGTCGCGGGCGGCCAACGCCCGCGGTACCTGGTCGAGGGACACGATCGAAGTCTTGGTCTCGAAGCCGGCGGCCCGGGCCGTCTCTTCGGTCAGCCCGACACCCGCGACCTGCGGATCAGTGAACGTCACCCAGGGCATGGCGGCATTGTCGTAGACAAGGCTGTCGCCGTTCAGCGCGTTTTGCGCGGCGAGCTTGGCGCCATAGGCCGCCATATAAACGAACTGGTCGCGGCCGGTGACATCGCCCGCCGCATAGACACCAGGCTTCGACGTGCGCATCCGCTCGTCGACGACGATGTCGCCGTTGTCGCCGAGCCTGATGCCTGCCTCAACAAGTCCAAGGCCACCGGTGTTCGGAGACCGGCCGGTGGTTACAAGAACTTGCTCAGCGGTGATCGCCTCGTCCGCCCCGTCGATGGAAACCGTCAGCTCGACACCACGGTCCGTCTGCTCGATCCTGCGATAGGAGAGGCCTGCCCGCACTGTGATGCCTTCGTCGCGGAGATAGCCGGTGAGAGCCTCGGATATCTCCGGCTCGGCGTCCGGCAGCAGGCGGCGACGGGTGACGAGCGTCACCGTCGTCCCGGCGCGGGCGAACATCTGTGCCAGTTCGCAGCCGATATAGCCGCCGCCTATCACCAGCAGTGAACGCGGAAGCCTGGGAAGCTCGAGCGCGGTTGCGCTGGTGAGGTAGGAGACGCCTGCAATGCCTGAAATATCAGGGACCGACGACGAAGAGCCGGTCGCAATGATGATCTTGCCGGCCGGGACCGCCTCGCCGTTCACGATGACGCCCTGTCCGTTCAGGCGCGCGCGACCCTCCAGATAGGCAACCCCGTTATATTCCGGCAGAAGATCGATGTATTTTTTCTGCCGCAGGGTTGCGACCAGCTCGTCCTTGGCTGCGATGAGACCGGCCCAGTCGACGACGCCCGCCTCTCCGGCAAGGCCGGGAAACCGACGCACAGCGCGAGCGCCATGCAACGCCTCGGCGGCGCGGATCAACGTCTTCGAAGGCACGCAGCCGACGTTGACACAGGTGCCGCCAATCGTGCCGTGTCCGATTAGTGCGACATTGGCACCAAGCTCCGCTGCAGTGATAGCCGCAGAGAACCCGGCCGATCCGGCGCCAATGACCGCAAGGTCATATGTCGCCCGGCGTTGCGGGGTCGGGGCGCAGCAGTCCGCCATGTCAGGCTCTTTCCTTGTTGCACTGATCATTTGTCGCGCAGCAGGCAGCCGCGCGGTTCCGTCGCCACAGGCCATAAGCCGTTATGCCCACAAAGATGGCGAGTGATGGCAGGAGCACGTAGTCGAGCCCACCGACCCAGGCGGACAGACCGATTGCACTCAGCGCGATGACCAACACGGGCGTTGCGCAGCAGATCGCGGCAACGACCGAACCAATGATGCCAGTCTTGAGGATGGTCGCGTCCTTCATCGGCCTCAGCCTTTGACCGACGCCGGATACCCCGCATTGGTGGAGGCGGCGGCAATCGCGTCCGGGGTCGCAACGGATGGGTCGTACACGACTGTCGCTGTCTTGGCATCGAAATCCACCGTCACCGACTTCACGCCTTTGACCCCCTCCATCGCCCTCTTCACCGTGACCGGGCAAAGGGCGCAGGTCATGTTCTGGACTGCGAAGGTCGTGGTCTGGGTTGCCGCCTGCACGGTGGCAGATTGAGCGACGACGGGAAAAACGGTCGTCGCGGCCAGTGCGCCGAATCCGGCGATCGACAGCAGAGCGACGGCGAAGATAAGAGGTCGTTTCATACGAGAATGCTCCTTTGTCCGATTAGTAGAAAAACGGCGCCCACCAGTTGATCGTCAGCGCCAACAGGACCACTACGGTCGCGAACCAGAGGGTGGTCTTGGTGATCACGGAAGACTGCGGCTTCGCGCAGTAGGACCCGTCCACGCAGGCGGGCTTGGCCCCGAAATAGATCTGCCGGAAGCCCAGGCCGATGAAGACCAGCGCCACGGCGGCAAAATAGGGCTTGTAAGGTTCAAGCGCAGTCAGGCTGCCAATCCACGCGCCGGAAATGCCCAGCGTGACAAACAGCAGCGGCACGACGCAGCAGGTCGAGGCGAGAATGGCGCCAACGACGCCTCCTGCCGCGAACAAGGTTTTCTTGCGGTCCTCGCCTTGCTGAGGCGTGCTCAGCGCCGCTGCTTCGACATCGGTATTGCTCATGCGACTCGACCCTCGATTTTCATTCGGCCTCAAGCTAAGGTCTGTAGCAACTACAGACTCAAGAGGATTTTTCGGAGCATGAGGCACCGCGATTCAGGGCGAGGGTTGCAGCGCGCCAAACTGGCCGAGCGCACGGGCTGCAATCTCGAAACGATCCGCTATTACGAGAAGATCGGCATGATGCGTGATCCGCCTCGCACGGCGTCAGGCTATCGCGTGTACGACGAGAGCGATGTCCGCCGCTTGCGCTTCATCCTCCGCGCCCGTGAGCTCGGCTTCGCCATTGAAGAGATCCGCGGCCTCCTCGAACTCGTCGACGGCGGCACCCAAACCTGCGCCGAAGTGAAGGAGCGGACCGAGCGGCATCTGGCCGACGTCCGGGCGAAGATCGCCGACTTGCGGCGTATCGAGAGGGTGCTGGCGACAACGGCCTCTCTATGTTCCGGCGAAGATGTTCCCGAGTGTCCGGTTCTGGACGCGCTCACATCATAATGCGGGCATTTGGGCGGTGCGAACCAACGTGCCGGCTCCCGAGAGCAACGGAAACCATCTCCCGCTTCCTATGCGCTGATCCTTGGTCCAGCCGATGGCCTGACGCCATCAACCCGTGAAGGGTCCGCTACGCGAGCGTGCGGCCTTGAGGCTCCGCCTCCGCGGTGATTGCGGCCCTCCGCCGGACACATCGGGCGCCTGTCGCGCGGGGGATGGTCCCCCGCCTCCAGACAGGAGCCGGAACGAATGTCTCTCACCGACGCTCAAGCCTTCGCCTTCAGCCTCGCCACCACGCTGATGGTCGCGATCGTCATCTTCAGGGCCGGAGACGGCACGCTCTCCGTCGTCCCCTCCAACGAGTTCGACGGCGATTCCGAAATCGTGGCCGAGATCGATCCCTTCGCCTCCTGACCGGAGGCGAACCGCTTTCGCGGGCGGAGGTCGGTTCGATTTCCGCTCCCGAAGCGAGCCGACTTCGGCTATGCTGCCGCTCGCGCCGCGGTGGTGGTGGAAGGCGCAACCGTCAGACTCATTCTCACGGAGACCACCACCATGATCATCCTCGCCATCCTTGGATTGCTCGCCGCCATCGGCGTGCTCTGCTGGTTGCTGTTCAAGCTCGCCGTGTTCGCGCTGCCGGCCTTTGCCGGCGTGACCATCGGCGTCTGGGCGCATCAGACCGGCGCCGGTGCCCTCGGAGCCATCGCCATCGGCGTCGTTGCCGCCGGCGCGATTCTCGGCATCGGCCAGCTCCTGCTCGCCTTCGTCCGTCCGATGTGGCTGAAGCTTCTGGTCGCGCTCGCCTTCGTCGCCCCGGCCGCAATCGCCGGCTATCACGCAACGCACGGCATCGTGAAGCACACCATGCCGTCCGAAACCTGGCAGCTCGTCTTCTCCGTGATCGGCGCGGTTGCGGTCGGCGTCACGGCCTTCGTTCGGATAACGACGATGGCCTCGCCCGGACCATCCGGACAGGACATCGCCACGGCGTGAACATCATTGACGCGCGGGCGGACCAAGACAGTCCCAAGCCGCTCCGTTCCCGTCGGTATTCTTGTCGATCATCGGACGGTGTCAGGCCCACGGCTTTCGAGGCGTGGCAGTTCGTGCCCTCGACGCGCTCGCAGCCCAGGCCGCCCACTCGACGGTCAAGGCCGCAGGATGGAGGCGCCGCGCCGTGGTGTTCGTATCGGCGGAATACGGCGTGCCTGCCCGTACTTGGCGGAAAGCCGATGCTCTGAACGTCGTGGCCGCTTCCCGGAGGTCGCGACGGGTCGCCAAGTTCTCCATGCGTGATCCCTGCGCGCATCGAGCGCACCCAAGCGGCCTCTTCAATGGCCTGATCTAGCCGTAGGCCGGCTGAAGCCTCGATCGCCTATGGCGCAACAGCGGCGTTGAAACTTTCTTCCCCTGGGCTCACGCCCATTCCTCGCGAGGCAAGAAAGTTCCTCCTTTGCTGTCGAGCCCCTGCGGGGTGCGCCGTCGATCGCCTCCGGCCTGCCGATCGCCATCGAGGCCGCAATGGTGCGGGCTCGAGACAGTGATCAAGGAGAACTGACATGGCGACCATCGGCACCTTCAAGAAGACCGGCAACAACGAGTTCAGTGGCGAAATCGTCACCCTCAGCGTCCAGGCCAGGAACGTCCGCATCGTTCCCGACACGCGCGCCACCGGCGAGAACGCCCCCAGCCACCGCGTCTACGTTGGCCGGGTCGAGATCGGAGCCGCCTGGTCCAAGCGCTCCAACGAGGGCCGCGACTATCTGGGCCTCAAGCTCGACGACCCGAGCTTCACCGCGCCGATCTTCGCCAACCTCTTCGACGACGAGGACGGTGAAGGCTACAGCCTGATCTGGTCCCGCCCCAGCCGCCGCAATGGCGACTGAGCCACCACCGATGCCCCGCCCGGATGTCCGGGCGGGGCATCGGCCTGTGGGAATTCCGTCCGAGAGCGCGCCGAACGCTCCCGATCATCCCAGAAAAATGACTTTGCGGCTTTCCGACGGTATGAATCACTAGTTTACTAGGTGGCAGTATATTAGGGGGAACGGCGACCTCACCGCATGAGATTGCGGGAGATCGTCGCCAGGAATTTGCGTCGGCTGAGACACGCCAAAGGCTTGTCGCAGGAGGAGCTTGCTGATCGTGCCGAGATCAACCGCAATTATGTCGGCATGCTCGAGCGCGAACAGCATGCGGCCACCATCGACATGCTGGAAAAACTCGCAGCCATTCTCGAGGTCGATCCCGTCGCATTTTTTGAACGGCCTGAGCGACGGAGCACTGGCAAAGATTGACTGCGCAGCGCGCGGCGATGTCTCTGCTGCATCACGCGATGCAGCGCCGTGCAGCTTACGCCCATTCAAAACTTGGTTAAAATTGAGTTCAGATCGAATGGAAGTCGCCGTTGATGTGTCGGGGGACCCATCATGACCGCGCCGGATTTTCTTGAGGAACCGCCCCGGAGCGCGACGGCCACCGACTACGACATGAAGCACTTGAAGCTTTACGTCCGCCTTCTCGACGCCGAGGCCGATGGTGCGGACTGGCGAGAGGCCGTCGCCATTTTGTTCGGTATCGACCCCCGCGATGACCCCGAACGTGCCCGGCACATCCACGAGAGCCATCTCCTGCGCGCGCGATGGATGACGGAACATGGCTATCGCGACCTGCTCCGAAAGGGCCAGCACTGAACTCGAATGCGATGCATTCGAGCGATCACGTGGCGCTCATCCGAGGACTTCCCTGATCCAGCTCAACCGGGGATCGTAGCCGGCCCGGATGCATGAACCATGTGAGCCAGGAGGTAACCGATGGCGCCGGACCCGTCGCAGTGGCGATCCTCGACCAGTTACGACTATTTCGACGATCTCGGTGTTTCCGACCTCGCGTGGGAGTGCCTGCGCCGCAACGCTGATTATCAGCAAGACTACGCAAGAGCGCTGAGCAAAATGGATGACCCCGAGCAGGCGACGAGTTCGTTCCGCCTGCGCTGGGGGTTGCAATTTCCCCGCCGATCCACGCCGCAGCGCGATAGACGAGCCGATCCATTGGACCACGATGGCAGATCCCGGAAAGGTCCTGTTGATCGCCACGCCCGGCATTGGCTCGGCCGGAGCACCACTCCCGCACTTGATCCGAGCGCGGCGCGCCGCAGCACGCACGAACTCCACGCAATCCAGGGCGACGGTGGCAGCGCCGTCCCTTACGTCCTGATCGGTGACGCCGCTCCCGATCAGCCGCTTGCCGCAGTCATCCCACTGGACACCGATGCGCCCGACCGGCTCGATGCCGTCTCGCGTCTCCTGAGCGCGCTGACGACGCCGCCTCCGCCCGCCGACCTGCGTGTAACCTCGCAGCGCCGACGGCGGCTCCGTCACATGTTGCAGGCATTCGATGGCCGCGCCAGCCGTGCAACCTATCGGGAGATTGCCGAGGTAATGTTCGGCGCCTCCCGCGTCGCGTCCGACGCGTGGAAGACCTCGCCACTACGCGATGCCACCGTCCGGCTCGTGCGCGACGGCCTTGCCATGGTGAATGGCGGCTATCGCGACCTGCTGCGTCGGCGCCGCCGGCGCTGACGGAGCAGGTATCAGGGGGGTGCGAAATAGCATCCCCTATCTTCACCATCCCCCCAGCCGGCAGCTCTCCGCCACCGTGGCCTTCGTTCGCCGCCGTTCGCCGGCGGCCTCAACGAACGCCACGGAGGTCCGCTTATGTCCGCCAATCCCGCCGGCTTGCCGCCGCGCTTTCTTCGCACGCCCGAAGCTGCCCGATTCCTCGGTCTTTCGGGCCGCACCCTCGAAAAGCACCGGACCTACGGAACTGGCCCTGCGTATCGCAAGCTCGGCGGCCGGGTCGTCTACTCCATCGACGACCTGCAGGCCTGGGCAGATCGGGGCGCCGTCACCTCCACGTCGGACCCGCGCGGCACCGTCCTACCCGCCAAGCGCCATGAATCGACAATGCCGGTCCACGCCGGCCGCCACGCCCGCTGAGGCGCCGGCATGTCGTCCCGCCATCCTGGCCATGAACGCGAGCAACTCGACCTCTTTCGAGCGCTGCCCGGCGAGCTCGCGCCGCGAGATGCCCAGGACCTCATGGCCTATCCGTTCTTCTCGCTCGCCAAGTCCAAGCGTCTCGCCCCGATCGATTTCAAGGCGGGTTCGATCGTCATCCGCGTCGAGGCGGTGCCCGAGCATGGAATGGCGACCATCTGGGATGCGGACGTGCTGATCTGGGCGGCCTCCCAGATCGTCGAGGCGCGCGACATTGGCCTGCGTCCATCGCGCCTGATGGCGACGACCCCCTACGAAATCCTCACCTTCATCGGCCGCGGCGTCAGTCTGCGCGACTACGACCGCCTCAAGGCCGCGCTGGATCGGCTTCAGTCGACCACGGTGGCAACCTCCATCCGCCAGCCGACCGAGCGGCGGATGCACCGCTTCTCCTGGATCAATGAATGGAAAGAGCGGGCCGATCACCGCGGCCGGCCGCTCGGCCTCGAACTGATCCTGCCCGACTGGTTCTACGCCGCCGTTCTCGACGACGCGCTCGTGCTCACCATCGACCGGGCCTACTTCGAACTCACCGGCGGACTCGAGCGCTGGCTCTATCGCCTGGTGCGCAAGCATGGCGGACGGCAGGAGTTCGGCTGGAGCTTCGACTTCGCGCATCTCCACGCCAAGTCCGGCAGCCTCTCACCGCTCAAGCATTTCGCCTACGACCTGCGCGACATCGTCCGCCGCCAACCGCTCCCCGGCTATCGCCTGACCATCGAGCCATGCGTGGGCGGCCCGGAAGTCCTCTGCTTCGCGCCGATCGATCCCGCGTCCTTCGGAACACCGCGCCGACGTCGTCGCGCAACGTCACGCCCTGGGGATAAGCTGTGAATCGCCTCGTGCTATCAGGGACCGGCACTATCGTGCCATCGGGGACCGGACTCTCGTGCTATCGGGGACCGGAATCGTCGAATCGCCGAGCTGAATCAGCAGCTTGCAGGCCCCGTAACTTCTCTAACCCAGATTCCTTCGGAATCTTTCTAACGGACACGCGCTTTTGCACGCCTGCGGATAACTGTCCGCGAGCGCCGAGGAGCGCGCCATGATCGTCGCGCTGCTCAACCAGAAGGGCGGCGTCGGCAAGACGACGCTCGCGCTGCATCTCGCCGGCGAATGGGCCGGCCAAGGAAAGCGCGTCATCCTCATCGACGCGGACCCGCAAGGCTCGGCCCTCGATTGGTCGCAGCAGCGCGCCCGCGAGGGCCTGCCGCGCCTCTTCGGTGTCGTCGGCCTGGCACGCGACACGCTGCATCGCGAAGCGCCGGAGCTCGCCCGCGATGCCGATCACGTTGTCATCGACGGACCTCCGCGCGTCGCCGGCCTCATGCGTTCGGCACTGCTCGCCGCCGACCTCGTGCTCATCCCCGTCCAGCCGTCCCCGTTCGATGGATGGGCTTCGGCCGAAATGCTGGCGCTGCTTCGAGAAGCGCGCCTTTATCGTCCGCAGCTCATCGCGCGGTTCGTTCTGAACCGCTGCGGCGCGCGGACCATCATCGCGCGCGAAACAGCCCAGACGCTCGTCGATCACGATCCGCCCGTGCTCACCGCCACGATCGGCCAGCGTGTCGCCTTTGCAGACGCCGCCCAATCCGGCCGGCTCGTCTCCGAGGCAACTGCCGACAGCCCGGCCTCGGCTGAAATCGCCGCGCTCGCGGCCGAGGTTCGGAGGCTCGCGCCATGAGCAAGCGCAGCTTCGCTATGCGTCCTGGCGATGCCGAGAGCTGGATCAAGGCGGCCGATGGGCGACGCGACCGCGAGCCCAACGCTTCTGCCTACACCGCCCGCCTGACGATCGACGTCACGCCCGAACTTCGTGGCCGGATCAAGGTCGCCGCGTTCCAGCGCGGGCAGACCGTCGCCGACATGCTGCGCGACCTTCTCGCGCGCGAGTTTCCCGCCGCTGGCGGAGACGCGCGATGACCGGATCGCCAACATCCGGCGCGCGGCCCATTCAACCATCGACAGGACCGGCGGGCCTCACGCATGTCGAGCTGATCTGGCGCGAGAAACAGATCGAGCACTGGATTCGTTTCGGCCGCGAGGTCCAGGAGCAAATTCTCGACCGTCGGCGCCGCATCCTCTCCTTTCCGGCCGACACGGTCTTCGCCTTCGTCCGCTGGGCTTCCAACGACTATGGCACTGTTGTCTCGCGCATCGACATCGTGCGCGCGGTGGCCGCGTGTGAGCCCTATCAGACGCTGCCCTTCGTGCGTCCGGGCGGCGACATCCTGCTGAAGCTGGGCGGCTGGCCGATCGTCGAACGGGTGCTGATCCTGATCGACGCCATCGAAGCGCTTGGCATCGATCCCGCCGACGCGGCGCCCGACTACTGGCGTCATGTCCACAACCGGCTGACCGCCGGCGATACGCCGCGCGCCTACAGCCGCGAACAGCACCGCGCCTGGCTCCTGCGGCGGAGGGCCGAGCCGTGACGCGCTTCGGCTATGTCATGACGACATCTGTCGCCGTGCTGCTGGTCGGCGCGCTGTCGCTGGTCCACGTCGCGCCCCGACTCGTCTGGAACGCCTCGGCCAGCGCGCCCCTCGGGCTCTACGCCATCGGCGCTTCGACACCGCTCGAGGTCACGGACCTCGTCGCGGTCGACGCGCCCGGACCCCTCGCGACCTTCCTGTCGGTTCGCGGCTATCTGCCGCGTGGCGTGCCGCTGATGAAGCGTGTCGCCGCGCTTCCCGGACAGCGCGTCTGCCGATCTGGCGCGAGCGTCACCGTTGATGGAATCGTTATCGGCGAGGCGCTCGCACGCGATCGCCTGGGCCGACCCCTGCCGGTGTGGCAGGGCTGCCGCGCCGTCGCGCCAACCGAGCTGTTCCTCATGAATTGGCAGGTCCGCGACAGCCTCGACGGCCGCTATTTCGGGCCGCTTCCCGCCGCCTCGGTCATCGGCCGAGCCACCCCTCTCTACACCGACGAAGACGGCGATGGCCGCTTCGTCTGGCGCGCGCCGACGCGGTGACGGCGCGCCCATGAGCAACCTCACCGCGCAGCCATGGAGATTGTCATGTCCCTGATCGGTCATTTCACGCGCACCAGAAACGGCTATGCCGGACGTATTCGCACGCTTGGTCTCGATGCCGAGCTGGTGCTCGTGCCGGCGGAGCATTCCGACGCCGAGAACGCGCCCGACTATCGCATTCATCTCGGCAGCGACGCCGACGGACCGGAGATCGGTGCGGGCTGGAAGCGCACTGGCGAGAAGGCGGGCGAGTATGTCTCGCTGCAGATCGACGATCCGACCTTCGGACAGCCGGTCCGAGCCAACCTCTTCCAATCGGCCGACGACAAGTCCGCCTGGGGACTGCATTGGAACCGCCCGCCCAAGCGTGGCGAGCGGGACTGACCGATGTCCGCGCCGCGCCGCCAGTTCGCCGCCGGGCGTTCACGCCCCGCGCGACATCTGACCCTTCTTCTCCTTTCCGGCCTCATCTGCGCTGGAGCGACGCCATTGGTTCCGGCCGCCCAGGCGGGACCGCCCGAGGCTTCACGCGATGTCTCGCCCTATGCCGGATTCGTCGCCGAGGCGGCGCGGCGCTTCGACATCCCCGAGCGCTGGATCTGGGCCGTCATGCGTGTCGAAAGCCGCGGCCGCGTTCGCGCGGTCTCTCCCAAAGGCGCGATGGGCCTGATGCAGATCATGCCCGACACCTGGGCCGAATTGCGTGCGCGCTACGGCCTTGGCGCCGATCCCTACGACCCACGCAATAACATTCTGGCGGGTGCGGCCTATCTGCGCGAGATGCACGACCGTTACGGCGCGCCCGGCTTCCTCGCGGCCTACAATGCGGGACCCGGCCGCTACGACGATTATGTCGCGTCCGGCCGTCCACTGCCCGCCGAAACGGTCGCCTATGTCGCCGCCCTCGCGCCGCTGGTCGGCAGCGAACCGCTCGCCCGAGGTATCGTTGTAGCCGCTGCCAATCCGCTCGAATGGACGCGCGCGCCGCTGTTCGTTGCGCGCTCTTACAGCGGCGACGCTGCCGATCCGGCGCTGAACGAGCGTCAAGTCAGTGGTGATCGCGCTGCAACCCCAAGCGACTCTGACGGTGCTGCCGAGCAGACGACCGGCCGTCTCTTCGTCGCGCGATCCAACGGCGGAGGCCCGCGATGACCGCGTTCGCATTCTGGCGCGCTCTGGCGGGCTCCCGGGAAGGAGAAGCGGGAAGCGGCCGGAGAGAGGTCAACACGACCAACCGACGGCGAGATAAAAGCGGCTCGCTATGCTGGCGCAAGCCATTGCTTTCGCACGGCTTTTCGCGTGCCGGTCGGTCGGGGGCGGTGCCGCGCCTTGGACTTTCGCCAACAATTTCAGAGATGTTTTCGGCACCGTCTCGCCGGACACCCGCTGGAGCCCGGCCATGAGCGAGGGCGACAGCGACTTCCGCATCCGGCCCGGCCGCATCCGCTCCACGCGTGCGCCGAAGCCAAAGAGCTTCATCAACCAGGTTCTGCGCGCCGCCAAACGCGCCGGCCATGTCTCCGCTCATGGCGCGCCGGGCCGCAGGGCGTCCAGCTATGGGCGCTCGACCTTCGGACGCGGACGCATCAGCTTCAGCCGCGCGCGTCTGTTCAGCCCTTCGCGCCGCGTCGTGGTGAAAGCCCGAATAGCGCGCCATCAGGGCCGAGCGTTCCGCTCAGCGCCGCTTGCCGCCCATCTCTCCTATCTCAAGCGCGACGGCGTCACACGCGATGGCGAGAAGGCGGTGATGTTCGACACCGACAGCGACCGCGCCGACGACGCAGGCTTCGCGGCGCGAGCCAAGGATGACCGGCATCACTTTCGCTTCATCATCTCGCCCGAGGACGCCGGCGACATGACCGACCTTCGCGCCTTCACCCGCGACCTCGCGAGCCAGATGGAAGCCGATCTCGGCACCAGGCTCGATTGGGTCGCGGTCGATCACTGGAACACCGACAATCCGCACGTCCATCTGCTGGTGCGCGGTGTCGACGAGCAAGGGGCCGACCTCGTCATATCGCGCGACTATATCAGCCGCGGCCTGCGCTCGCGCGCCGAGGATCTCGTCTCCATCGAGCTTGGCCCGAAGCCCGAGCACGAGATCCGCCATGCGCTGGAACGGGAGATCACGGCGGAGCGCTGGACGCGCCTCGACGTCGAGATCCGCATCGCCGCCGAGGAGACAGGCTACATCGACCTGCGGCCCGAGCAACCCGGCGCCTCCGATCCTCAGACACGCCGCCTGATGATCGGCCGGCTCCAGCATCTGGAGAAAATGGGCCTCGCGACAGCCGCCAGCCCTGGCGAGTGGATCGTGGGGCTCGACGCCGAACGGCATCTGCGCGACCTCGGCATGCGGGGCGATATCATCAAGACCATGCATCGCGCCTTCGCCGAACGCGGCCAGGAGCGCGGCGTCGCCGACTATGTGATTGAGGGAGGCGCGGCCCAGGCACCGATCATTGGCCGGCTGGTCGACCGCGGCTTGCACGACGAGCTGACCGGCGAAGCCTATGCGGTGATCGACGGCACCGACGGTCGCGCCCATCATGTCTGCTTCCGGGGAATCGACGCATTCGAGCATGCGCCGGCGATCGGCGGTATCGTCGAAGTGCGGCGCTTCGGCGGGCCGGACGAGCAGCGGCCGACCCTGGTGCTCGCCAACCGATCCGATCTCGATCTCAACCGGCAGATCACGGCGCCGGGCGCCACCTGGCTCGATCATCGTATCGTCGAGCGCGAGCCCATGCCGCTCTCCATGGGCGGCTTCGGGCACGAGGTGCGCGACGCCATGCAGGCACGAGCCGAGCATCTCGCCGACGAAGGCCTCGCCAGACGCCAGGGGCAGCGCATCATCCTGCAACGCGATCTCCTGAACACCCTGCGCCGGCGCGAGCTCGATGCTGTCGGCGCGAAGCTCTCGGCGGAAACCGGCCTCGCGCACATGAAGGCCGCCGCCGGCGAGCATGTCGCGGGAGTCTATCGCCAGCGGCTGATGCTCTCTTCCGGCCGCTTCGCGATGATCGACAACGGGCTCGGCTTCCAGCTCGTGCCCTGGTCTCGCGAGATCGAGCGCAAGCTCGGCCAGCATATCGCCGGTGTCGCGAAGGACGGCGGCGGCATCGAATGGAGTCTTGGCCGCAAACGGGGGCTCGGCCTGTAACCGACAAACAAGAAAGGAAGCCGCTCATGTCCGCGACGAAAATCCTCTGGGGCCAGATCACCACCGTGTTCCTGATCGTGCTGTTCACGACCTGGGCGGCGACGCAGTGGACGGCCTGGCGGCTCGGCTTCCAGCCTCAACTGGGACAACCCTGGTTCGAGCTGGCGGGCTGGCCAATATATTATCCGCCGGCCTTCTTCTGGTGGTGGTACTTCTACGACGCCTATGCGCCGCCGATCTTCGTGGAAGGCGCCTATATCGCGGCCTCGGGCGGCTTCATCTCCATCGCTGTCGCGATTCTCATGTCGGTATGGCGCGCCCGCGAAGCGAAGAACGTCGAGACCTACGGCTCCGCCCGCTGGGCGGAGTTGCGGGAGGTGAAGGCGGCGGGCCTGCTCGGACCGGACGGCGTCGTCCTCGGCAAGCTCGGCGATGCCTATCTTCGCCATGACGGACCCGAGCACATCCTCTGCTTCGCACCGACCAGATCCGGCAAAGGCGTCGGCCTCGTCGTGCCCTCGCTCCTGACTTGGCCGGGCTCCGCCATCGTCCACGACATCAAGGGGGAGAACTGGCAACTCACCGCCGGCTTTCGCGCGAAGCACGGTCGAGTGCTGCTCTTCGATCCGACCAACCCTAAGTCGGCCGCCTACAATCCGCTCCTCGAGGTTCGACGCGGCGAGTGGGAAGTGCGCGATGTGCAGAACGTCGCGGACGTGCTCGTCGACCCTGAAGGCTCGCTCGACAAGCGCAATCACTGGGAGAAGACCAGCCATTCGCTCCTCGTCGGCGCGATCCTGCATGTCCTCTATGCGGAGGAAGAAAAGACCCTCGCCGGCGTCGCCGCCTTCCTCTCCGACCCGCGCCGACCGATCGAATCGACGCTGAAGGCGATGATGACGACGCCGCACCTCGGCAAGGCTGGCCCGCATCCCGTCGTCGCTTCGACGGCCCGCGAGCTGCTCAACAAGAGCGACAACGAGCGCTCCGGCGTTCTGTCCACCGCCATGTCGTTCCTGGGCTTGTACCGCGATCCCGTCGTCGCCGAGGTAACGCGCCGCTGCGACTGGCGGATCGCCGACCTGATCGCGGATCCTAAACCGGCGACGCTCTACCTCGTGGTGCCGCCGTCCGACATCTCGCGGACGAAACCGTTGATCCGCCTCGTGCTCAACCAGATCGGCCGGCGCCTGACCGAGGACCTGCACGCGAAGGACCGGCGCCATCGCGTGCTGATGATGCTCGATGAATTCCCTGCGCTCGGAAGACTCGACTTCTTCGAGAGCGCGCTCGCCTTCATGGCGGGCTATGGCCTCAAATCGTTCCTGATCGCGCAGTCGTTGAACCAGATCGAGAAGGCCTATGGTCCGAACAACTCCATCCTCGACAATTGCCATGTCCGCGTGAGCTTCGCGACCAACGATGAGAGGACCGCGAAGCGGGTGAGCGACGCGCTCGGCACCGCCACCGAGATGAAGGCGATGCGCAACTATGCCGGCCACCGGCTCAGCCCCTGGCTCGGCCACCTGATGGTGTCGCGCTCGGAAACAGCCCGGCCCCTGCTCACCCCTGGCGAAGTGATGCAGCTTCCGCCGACCGACGAAATCGTCATGGCCGCCGGCGTCCATCCGATCCGGGCAAAGAAGGCGCGCTACTACGAGGATCGCCGTTTCACCGAGCGTGTCCTCCCATCGCCCGATCCGGCGAAATGCGGCCGGTCGACGCGCAAGGATGGATGGTCCGACCTGAAGCCGCGGCGGCCCGACGCCGTGCTGCTCGCCGAGGTCGAGAAGGCCGAAGACGCCGCCAATGGCGGCTTGCGGCGTGAGCCCGAGCTTCCCGATCATGTCGCCATCGCCAAGGAGACCACCGAGCAGAAACCGGCGGAGGAGTTCGCCATCGTTCTCGACGACGCACCGGAAGACGCGGCGCGCCAGCGCCAGATCCTGCGCCAGCAGATGCGCGGCGTCGCCCGGCAAGTCGCGCTCGATCCCAATGACGGCATCGACATGTGAGGCGGCCATGCGCGACCGGATGAACGTCTATTTCCCGCCGGAGATGCTGCGCCAGATCGCCGACCTCGCCGACCGCAAGAAGCTCTCGCGCTCGGCGATCGTCGAAGCGGCGGTCGCCTCCTTCCTGTCACCCGATGGCGCGGACAAGCGCGAAGCGGCGTTCGCGCGCCGCCTCGACCGCCTTTCGCGCCAGGTCCAGCGGCTCGAACGCGACCTCGGCGTCACCGCGGAAACGCTCGCGCTGTTCGTCCGCTTCTGGCTCACCGTTACGCCCCCGCTGCCGAACGACGGACAGGGAGCTGCGCAGATCAAGGGGCGCGAGCGCTATGAAGGCTTCATCGAGACGCTCGGCCGCCGACTCCAGAAAGGTCAGAGCTTCCTCAAAGAGATACCTGACGATGTTGCTGGCGGCACGGTCGAAGACACGGAATAGTGTCTCAGTTTGAATTTCAGCCAACGCGGACCTCAGATAATGCCGTGCTTCCGGAGCAGCGCCTCCTCGTCGCCCGACACCCAGCCGAACACTTTCGGCTCCCGGTCCAGCTGCTGGACGAAGTAGTGAACGTCGAAATCGATCGCCACGTCCGGCTGGTCATTGCGGGCATAGGTGGCCGTCCAGGCGACATGGGCGACGCAATGGCGGTCGTCTATGGGGGAGAGGTGGATGTCGCGTATCCGCATTTCCTTCGTCCCCATCGCCCGATAGCGTGCATCGCCTTGCGCCATGACCTGCGTGAGCTTTTCATCGTTCTTTCCGGTCGTCACCCCTGCAGGCGAGGCCGCTATGAACTCGGGAGCATAGAGCGCTGCGGCCTCATCCATCTCCATGTCGCCGCCGAGACAGTGGTTGAAGACGCTCTCGTACCGCTCGAAGAACTTCCTTACGCTGGTTTCCATCATTGTTCTCCGTGCGCACCTGACCTGTATAGTCGGAAGCGGAAATTCAAACCAAGAACCCTACCGGGCATGACGAAGACTTGACGATATGGGCGGCGACGACTGGCGAGATAGCGGCGATCAAAACATCTTTGAGATGTGTGTAGCCAATGGAGGTCCCGGCTTCTGGATCCGTCGAACGACGTGGGGAGCGACCTGCGCGCGCGTTGTCGGTGTCGGCGCGATGACGAAGCCTGGTCCGTATTTCGGCAATCCTTCCGTTCTGATGGACGTCTATAGCTTGGCCGGAGAGTTGAGGGAGAACCTGGCGCAAGTATCGGTCCCCGGCACTTACAAGACCTGGCGGAGAATTCTTGCGCCTTCATGGGCGGGGCATGTCGACTTGCGATCGCTCGACGATCCCGCCATCAGTGCCGCTCTTCAATCCCTTGATCGAAAACGCCACAAGGCACCTCGCGATGAACAGAAGGTGGAAGAGCGCATCCTTCTTTCGGTCCCCTTCTCCCGCAAGGAGGAGGCCAAGAAACTCGGCGCTCGCTGGTCGCCGGCGGAGAGGCTCTGGTGGATCCCGGCGAGCAACAAACAGGCACTCGCCCAAGCACGCACCTTGGGCTTCCTTCCGGACAGCAACTGAATAGACCGCCATAGGCTTTCGGAACTGACGTCGCTGGAATCGGCGACGCGCGGGCCTTCACTTTCCATCGTGAACGGAGCCGGCGTGCTCACCTGTTGCAGCAAGCGCTCTCGCCGTTTCCCTGTCTTTCTACGCTACATCGCTACTACGCCCACGGCCTTGTTGCAGTGGCCAAACTTCTGCCTCTTCTACTCATCCCCGATCCAGGGCCGCGCGTCGCGAAGGCCCACCAGAGAACGGGGACGACATGGCGGCCACTCACCAGCAATCAGAGGCGAACGCGCGCGGCGCGCGCATGCTGCGCACGGCCCTTGGGCCGGCGATCGCCCGATTCCTGGAAGACCCCGCAATCGTCGAGGTGATGCTGAACCCGGACGGGCGACTCTGGATCGATCGGCTGTCCGAGGGCCTCGCCGATACGGGGGAGCGGCTGTTGCCGGCCGATGGCGAACGCATCGTGCGGCTCGTCGCGCATCATGTCGGCGCCGAGGTCCACGCCGGTAGGCCGCGCGTCTCGGCCGAGCTGCCCGGGACGGGGGAGCGGTTCGAGGGCCTCCTTCCGCCGGTCGTGGCGGCGCCCGCCTTCGCGATCCGCAAGCCGGCCGTCGCCGTCTTCACGCTGGAGGACTATGTCGCAACCGCGATCATGTCGGCCGACCAGGCCGCGATCCTGCGCCAGGCTGTGGCCGAGCGGCGCAACATCCTCGTCGCCGGCGGCACCTCGACCGGCAAGACGACACTCACCAATGCGCTGCTGGCCGAAGTCGCCAAGACTGAAGACCGCGTTGTTCTGATCGAGGACACCCGCGAGCTGCAATGCTCCGCCCCCAACCTGGTGGCGATGCGCACCAAGGATGGCGTCGCCACTCTCTCCGAACTCGTCCGCTCCTCGCTTCGTCTGCGTCCCGACCGGATTCCCATTGGCGAAGTGCGCGGGGCGGAGGCTCTCGATCTCCTGAAAGCGTGGGGCACCGGACATCCCGGAGGCATCGGAACGATCCACGCCGGCACCGCCCTTGGCGCGCTGCGCCGCCTCGAGCAGCTCATCCAGGAAGCCGTCATCACCGTTCCGCGCGCGCTGATCGCCGAGACCATCAATCTTGTCGCAGTGCTGAGTGGCCGTGGCTCAAACCGCCGCCTTGCCGAGCTCGCCCGCGTTGATGGTCTCGGGGCCGAGGGCGACTACCGCATCACCCCCGCAACACACCCCCTGACAGGAGACCACTCATGATGCGTCATCGCCCACGCCTCGGCCGCCATATCTCGGCGGCGGCAACCGCCGCCTTTCTCAGCCTGGCGCTCGCGCCCGCTGCCCATGCCTCCGGCTCGTCCATGCCATGGGAAGCGCCCCTTCAGTCGATCCTCGAATCGATCGAAGGCCCGGTGGCCAAGATCATCGCGGTGATCATCATCATCGTGACCGGCCTGACGCTCGCCTTTGGCGATACCTCGGGCGGCTTCCGCAGGCTGATCCAGATCGTCTTCGGCCTGTCGATCGCCTTCGCCGCTTCGAGCTTCTTCCTCTCCTTCTTCTCCTTCGGCGGCGGAGCGCTCGTCTGATGACGGGCGTGGCCGACAGCGCCGGCGAAGTTCCGGGCTTCACCGTGCCGGTCCACCGGGCGCTGACCGAGCACATCCTGCTCGGCGGCGCTCCGCGTTCGATCGCCATCCTCAACGGCACGCTGGCCGCCGCGCTCGGACTCGGCCTGCGACTCTGGCTGGTCGGCATCGGTCTCTGGGTCATCGGACACCTCGCCGCCGTCTGGGCAGCCAGGCGCGATCCGCAATTCGTCGATGTGGTGCGCCGCCATCTGCGCATCCCCGGCCACCTTTCGGTTTGAGGCGCCGCCCCCATGATGAGCCTCGCCGAATATCGCCGGACCTCGACCCGCCTCGCGGACTTCCTGCCCTGGGCCGCGCTCGTCGGCGAAGGCGTCGTCCTCAACAAGGACGGGAGCTTCCAGCGCACCGCCCGCTTTCGCGGCCCCGATCTCGACTCAGCCGTACCGGCCGAACTGGTCGCAGTCGCCGGCCGCCTCAACAACGCCTTCCGCCGCCTGGGCTCCGGCTGGGCGATCTTCGTCGAGGCGCAGCGGCATGGCGTTGCGGCCTATCCATCGAGCCTTTTTCCCGAAGCTGCGTCCGCCCTCGTCGATGCCGAGCGCAAGGCTGAATTCGAGGAAGAGTCCTCGCATTTCGAGTCGAGCTACTTCCTGACCTTCACCTATCTGCCGCCCGCCGAAGACGCTGCGCGCGCAGAAAGCTGGCTCTATGAGGGCAAGTCGGACAAGCGCGTCGACCCTCATGAAGCGCTGCGCGGCTTCATCGATCGCACCAACCGCGTCCTGCAGCTTGTCGAGAGCTTCATGCCGGAATGCGGCTGGCTCGATGATGCCGAGACGCTGACCTATCTCCATTCCACGGTCTCAGCCAAGCGTCATCGCGTGCGCGTCCCCGAGACGCCGATGTATCTCGACGCGCTGCTGGCCGATCAGCCGCTCACCGGCGGCCTTGAGCCGCGCCTCGGTGACGCGCATCTGCGCATCCTCACCATCGTCGGTTTTCCGAGCGCAACGACGCCGGGTCTGCTCGATGAACTCAACCGGCTCGCCTTCGCATATCGCTGGTCGACGCGCGCGATCCTGCTCGACAAGACCGACGCGACCAGGCTGCTGACGAAGATCCGGCGGCAGTGGTTCGCCAAGCGCAAGTCGATCGCCGCGATCCTCAAAGAGGTGATGACCAACGAAGCCTCCGTGTTGGTCGACACCGACGCGGCGAACAAGGCGGCCGACGCCGATCTCGCCCTGCAGGAACTGGGCGCCGACTACGCCGGCCAGGCCTATGTCACCGCGACCATCACGGTCTGGGACGCCGATCCACGCAGTGCGGCCGAGAAGCTTCGCCTCGTCGAAAAGGTCGTTCAGGGCCGCGATTTCACCGCCATGCCCGAGACGATCAACGCCGTCGATGCCTGGCTGGGTTCGCTCCCCGGCCATGTCTACGCCAATGTCCGGCAACCGCCGATCTCCACGCTCAATCTCGCCCATATGATGCCGGTTTCGGCGGTATGGGCGGGGCCGGAACGGGATGAGCACTTCGGGTCGCCCCCCTTGCTCTACGGCAAGACCGAGGGAAGCACCCCGTTCCGGTTTTCCCTTCATGTCGGCGACGTAGGCCACACGCTCGTCGTCGGTCCGACCGGCGCAGGCAAGTCCGTGCTGCTGGCGCTGATGGCGCTCCAGTTTCGGCGCTATCCGAAGTCCCAGGTCTTCGCCTTCGATTTCGGCGGTTCGATCCGCGCCGCGGCGCTCGCCTGCGGCGGCGACTGGCACGATCTCGGCGGCGGGTTGACGGACGGCGCGGACCATAGCGTGTCGCTGCAACCGCTCAGCGGCATCCACGACGTTCCCGAACGCGCCTGGGCGGCTGACTGGATCGTCGCGATCCTTGTCCGCGAGGGCGTCGCCATCACGCCCGAGGTGAAGGAGCATGTCTGGACAGCGCTGACCTCGCTCGCCACCGCCCCGATTCCCGAGCGCACCATAACCGGCCTTGCCGTCCTCCTTCAGTCCAACGATCTCAAGCAGGCGCTCAGGCCCTATTGCGTCGGTGGTGCCTACGGCCGGCTGCTCGACGCTGAATCGGAACATCTCGGGTCCGCCGCGGTGCAGGCGTTCGAGACCGAGGGGCTGATCGGCACGGGCGCGGCAGCGGCCGTGCTCGCCTACCTCTTCCATCGGATCGAGGATCGCCTCGACGGCAGCCCTACGCTGCTGATCGTGGACGAAGGCTGGTTGGCCCTCGATGACGAGGGATTCGCCGGCCAGCTCCGCGAATGGCTGAAGACACTGCGCAAGAAGAACGCGTCGGTCGTATTCGCCACCCAATCGCTCTCTGACATCGACGGCTCAGCAATCGCACCGGCGATCATCGAGAGCTGCCAGACCCGCCTATTGCTTCCCAACGAACGCGCGATCGAACCGCAGATCACCGCGATCTATCGCCGCTTCGGCCTCAACGACCGCCAGATCGAAATCCTAGCCCGCGCGATGCCCAAGCGCGACTACTACTGCCAATCGCGGCGCGGCAACCGGCTCTTCGAGCTCGGTCTCTCTGATGTGGCGCTCGCGCTCTGCGCGGCGGCGTCGAAAACCGACCAGGCCGCGATCGACCGCGTCGTCGCCGAGCACGGCCGCGACGGATTTCTTGGTGCTTGGCTGCGCCATCGCGGCGTCGACTGGGCCGCCGACCTCATTCCTGACCTCACCAACCTGGAGACCTTGCCATGAAATACCGTCGCTCGCGCGCGGCCATCGCCGCTGCGTTCCTTTCGCTCACCGCAACCGTCTCGCCCGTGTTCGTCACGCCGGCGCACGCGATCATCGTCTACGATCCCACCAACTATGCCCAGAACGTGCTGCAGGCCGCGCGCGCACTCGAGCAGATCACCAATCAGATCACCTCGCTGCAGAACGAAGCGCAGATGCTGATCAACCAGGCGCGCAATCTTGCAAGCCTGCCCTACTCGTCGCTTCAGCGGCTCCAGCAGTCGGTGCAGCGGACCCAGCAGCTCCTCGCTCAGGCGCAGAACATCGCCTTCGACGTCCAGCAGATCGATCGCGCCTTCCAGACGACTTACGGCAATGCCTCGCTCTCGGCGTCCGATCAGCAGCTCGTCGCAGACGCACGCACGCGCTGGCAGAACACGGTCGGTGGCCTGCAGGACGCCATGCGCGTGCAGGCGACAGTCGTCGGCAACATCGACACCAACCGCGCGGAAATGTCCGCGCCCATCGGCCAGAGCCAGGGCGCCACGGGCGCCCTGCAAGCGACGCAGGCCGGCAACCAGCTTCTCGCCCTCCAAGCGCAGCAGCTCGCCGATCTCACCGCCGTCGTCGCCGCCAACGGCCGCGCCGACGCGCTGTCGCAGGCCGAGCGGGCGGCCGCAGCCGAACAGGGCCGCGAGCAGCGTCGGCGTTTCCTGACACCCGGCTCGGGCTACCAGCCCGGCAACGCCAAGATGTTCTACAGCGGCAACTGAGGGCGGCAGCATGGACGGAAAGCTGCTGGCCCGCGTCGGCGCCGTGGTGTTCGTCGCGTTCGCCGTCACCGCGACCGCGATCGAGATGACCCGGAAGGAGGACGAGCCGTCCAGCCGGGCCAGCGAGCCTGTGGGGGTAACGCCCGCCGATCCGCTTCGCGCCGAGCTGACCCGTTGCCAGGGTCTCGGCGAGGCCGGGCCTCGCGACCCGGCCTGTCTGCGCGCCTGGGCCGAGAGTCGCGAGCGGTTCCTCACCTCCGGTGTGCGGCCGGCGGAGCGTGTTCCCGATCCACTGGCCGCGCCCGACACATCCATTGAGGACCCCGCAGGCGATCCGCTCCGCAAGGAAAGCGCGCCCGTGCCTGAGGAAGAGCAATAGCAACATGGGCGGCACCGGCGTCATCGACCATTTCCTGGAGGTCTTCACCCGCTACATCGACAGCGGCTTCGGACTGCTTTCCGGCGAGGTCGCCTTCATCGCGACCACGCTGATCGTCATCGACGTCACGCTCGCCGCGCTATTCTGGACCTGGGGCGCCGATGACGACATCTTGGCGCGCCTCATCAAGAAGACCCTGTTCGTCGGTGTCTTCGCCTACATCATCGGCAACTGGAACAATCTCGCCCGCATCGTCTTCGAGAGCTTCGCCGGCCTCGGCCTCAAAGCCTCGGGCACCGGCTTCTCGACGGCGGATCTGCTGCGTCCGGGCAAGGTTGCGCAGACCGGCCTCGATGCCGGGCGACCGCTGCTCGACTCCATCTCCGACCTGATGGGCTACTGGTCGTTCTTCGAGAACTTCATCCAGATCGCCTGCATGTTCCTCGCCTGGGCGCTGGTGCTGCTCGCGTTCTTCATCCTCGCCATCCAGCTCTTCGTCACGCTGATCGAGTTCAAGCTGACCACGCTCGCCGGCTTCGTGCTCATCCCCTTCGGCCTCTTCGGCAAGAGCGCCTTCATGGCCGAGCGGGTGCTGGGCAACGTCATCTCGTCGGGCATCAAGGTGCTGGTGCTCGCCGTCATCATCGGCATCGGCTCCACACTCTTCTCCGAGTTCACAGCGGGCTTCGGCGGCACGACACCGACGATCGACGAGGCGATGGCGATCGTCCTCGCGGCGCTGTCGCTCCTCGGACTCGGCATCTTCGGACCCGGGATCGCCAACGGCCTCGTCTCGGGCGGCCCGCAACTCGGCGCCGGCGCCGCCGTCGGCGCCGGGCTCGCGGCGGGCGGCACAGTGATCGCGGCCGGCGCAGCCGGCGGACTCGCCGCGCGAGGCGGGGCCGCCGCCCTGTCCGGCACCGCTGCCGCCGCGCGGGGCGGCGCAGCGCTCGCCGGTGGTGCTGCCACCGCCTACCGCACGCGCGCGGCCGGCCATTCCGGTCTCCAAGGTGTGGCGTCGGGACTGGGTGGTGTTGCGCGGGCCGCCGGCACTGCCGCGACATCGCCGCTGCGCCGCGCCGCCTCTCGTGCCGCCGACAGCATGCAATCGAGCTTCAACGCTGGTGGGAAGTCCGTTCTCACCGGCGGCAACGCGACAGCGGAGGCGACTGCAGCGCCCGTCGCCAGCAGTCCTCCCGATTGGGTCAGGCGCATGCGCCAGTCCCAGCGCACGACCCACGCTGTCCAGGCCACCGCGCACGCCGTCCGCTCCGGCGACGCCCATGGCGGCGGCTCTTCCGTCAATCTTTCCGAAAGCGACCGCTGATGTTCAAACGACCTTCGACCCATTACGGCAAGACCCCCGAGCCCGAAACGCCCTATCAGCGCGCCGCCCAGGTCTGGGACGATCGCATCGGCGCCGCCCGCGTTCAGGCGAAGAACTGGCGACTGATGGCGTTCGGATCGCTGATCCTGTCAGCCGGTTTCGCCGCCGCACTTGTCTGGCAATCGGCTCGCGGAACGATCGTGCCCTGGGTGGTGCAGGTCGATAGGCTCGGCCAGGCGCAAGCCGTCGCGCCCGCCGTCGCCGACTATCGTCCGACCGATCCTCAGATCGCATTCCATCTCGCGCGCTTCATCGAGCAGGTGCGATCGATCCCCGCCGACGCCATCATCGTCCGCCAGAATTGGCTGCGCGCCTACGACTTCACCACCGATCGCGGCGCGGCCGCGCTCAACGACTATGCGCGGTCGAACGACCCTTTCACTAAGGTCGGCCGCCAGCAGGTCGCGATCGACGTCTCTAGCGTAATCCGCGCTTCTCCCGACAGTTTCCGCGTCGCCTGGACAGAGCGGCGCTACGAGAACGGCCAGCTCGCCGAGACGACCCGCTGGACCGCCATTCTCACCATCGTCGTGCAGGTGCCGCGCAACCCCGACCGGCTCCGCGCCAACCCGCTCGGCATCTACGTCAACGCCATCAACTGGTCACGGGAGCTTGGGCAATGAAGCCGTCTTTCCGTAAAGCCGGAAATCCGGCTTCTCGCACTTCCACATTTGCGGCTTTGCTGATTTCAGCGAGCGCCTTGGCGGGCTGCGCCACGACGCAGAGACCCCCTGAAATCTCCTACGACGATGCCGCGCCGGCAACGCTCCAGGCCGATCCGCCGGCGCCGGTGCAGGTCGTCGAGCTGCCGCGCCCCTTGCCGCTACCCGGACAGATGAAGCCTGTCGAGCCGTCGCATCGCACGCCCGAGCCCACCGACCCGGCCGCCCGCGTCAACCAGGCCAACGCCGCCGCTCGGGTCCAGCCCGTTCGGGACGGCTTCATCAACGCCATGCAAGTCTATCCCTTCACGGCCGGCGCACTCTATCAGGTCTATACCGCCGTCGGTCAGATCACCGACATCGCCCTGCAGCCAGGCGAGCAGCTCGTCGGCTCCGGTCCGGTCGCAGCCGGCGATACCGTCCGCTGGATCATCGGCGACACGCAAAGCGGCTCCGGGACAAGCACGCAGGTCCACATCCTGGTGAAGCCGACGCGGTCCGATCTGATGACCAACCTCGTCATCAACACGAACCTGCGCACCTATCACATGGAGCTGCGCTCGACCGAGCGCACCTATATGGCCTCGGTTTCCTGGCAATATCCGCAGGACCAGCTCATCGCGCTTCGGCGGCAGAACGCGCAGGCCGAAGCCGCACGCCCGGTCGCGACCGGTGTCGACCTCGCCAACATCAACTTCCGCTATGCGATCGAGGGCGATCGCGCGCCGTGGCGGCCGCTCCGCGCCTACGACGACGGACGGCAGGTGTTCATCGAATTCCCGCGCGGCATCGGCCAGGGCGAGATGCCACCCCTGTTCGTGGTCGGACCCGAAGGCAACACCTCCGAACTGGTCAACTACCGAGTCCGTGGCAACTACATGGTCGTCGACCGTCTGTTTGCGGCCGCCGAACTGCGCTTCGGCGCTGGCGACCGCCAGAAGCGCGTCCGGATCACCCGCACCGATGGGAGGCCGACGTCGTGAGCGAGCCCGCAAGCGAACAAAAAGAAGAAGACGCGCCGCTGACCGGAGCAGCCGCCGACGCGGCCGCCCCGATGCGGCTCCGCGCCGAACCGCCGCGTGTCACGCGGCTCTCGCGCAAGGCGCTCGCCGGCATCGGTCTCGTCGCAAGCGTGGGATTGGGCGGTGCGTTGATCTACGCGCTCCAGACCCGCGACGGGGGCAGGCCCGCTGAGGAACTCTATTCGACCGAGAACCGCTCGACCGCCGACGGTCTCGCGGGGTTACCGCGCGACTACAGCGGCATTCCCCAGCTCGGTCCGCCACTACCCGGCGATCTTGGGCGGCCGATCCTTGGCGCGCAGAACCGCGGACAGCCCGTGCCCCCTGGCGTCGCGGCACCCAATCCCAGCCTCAGCGCCGAGGAGCAGCGACGGCTGCAGGAGATCGAGGCCGCGCGCACAGCCAGGCTCTTCGCCGGCACGGAAAATCGCCCGATGTCATCGCCGAGCCCCGGCTCGGCGGCGGTTGCGCCGCAGCCCACACCTGACCTGGCGAGTCTGGGCCTGGCTCCGCAGCCCGCCACGCCATCCGCGCAGGATCGGCAGCTCGCCTTCCTCAACGCCGCTGCCGATCGGCGCACCGTCGCGCCAGACCGCATAGCGGCGCCGGCATCGCCCAACATTCTGCAAGCCGGCGCCGTCATCTCTGCCGCGCTGATCACCGGCATCCGATCCGACCTTCCGGGCCAGATCACCGCGCAGGTGACGGAGAATATCTATGACAGCCCGACGGGGCGCATCCTGCTCGTACCCCAAGGCACGCGCATCATCGGCCAGTACGACAACAATGTTCAGTTCGGCCAGAGCCGCGTGCTGCTGGTCTGGAACCGCCTGATCTTCCCCAATGGCCGCTCGATCGTCCTCGAGCGCCAGCTCGGCGCTGACGCCGAGGGCTATGCCGGTCTCCAGGACGGTGTCGACTATCACTGGTGGGATCTCGCCAAGGCGGCGGGTCTTTCCACGCTGCTGAGCATCGGCGCCGAGCTTGCCACCAACGACGACGATCGGCTGATCCAGGCTATCCGCAATGGCGGTCAGGACACGATCAACGACGCCGGCCAGCAGATCGTCCGCCGCCAGTTGAACGTCGCGCCGACGCTGACCATCCGGCCCGGCTTTCCGGTTCGCGTCATCGTCACCCGCGACCTCGTCCTCGAGCCCTACGGAGGCTGATATGGCGAAGCTGAAGCTGGGAGCCATCGCAGACGACAAGCCGGTCAAGCTGACGATCGAGCTTCCTGCCGCCGTGCATCGGGATTTGGTCGCTTATGCCGAGATCCTGGCTCGGGAAACGGGACATCCGGCAGCCGATCCGGCCAAGCTGATCGTGCCCATGGTCGAGCGTTTCATGGCGACCGATCGGGGCTTTGCGAAGGCGCGACGGCAGCGTCAATCACCTGCCGGCAGCGCGGGATAGCGCTCTTGAAGCAGGCTGATGAAACCCGCCAGCGCTGGATTGTCGTTGTTGGGCTGCCAATAGGCGGCATAGCTGATCCTGCTCGGCCCGTTGCCGTCGCGCGCCTCGCGATAGACCACGCCTGTGTACGCAGCCCCAACGCAGGCTTCGCACATCAGGCTGACGCCAAAGCCAGCCCCGACCAGGCTCTTGATGTTCTCGCGGCTGACATCGTGGCTGATGACCTTTGGCCGCTCGCCCGGCGCCGCAAGCTTCGCCAGAAGGATGTCCTGGATCTCAGGACCGGGATCGTGCTGGCTGAACAGGAACGTCTCGTCCTTGAGGTCCGTCCAATAGACGATGTTGTTGGCGGCGAGCCGGTGGCCCTCTGGCAGCGCGACCATGATGCGTTCGCTCCAGAGCCCCATCACCTTCCCCTCGCCAGGAACCGGATCACCGGTAACGATGGCAACGTCGAGCCGCCCGGCGTCGACGCCGGCGAAGAGGCAAGCGCGTGCGCCCTCATATGTCCGGATCTCGACCTTGGGGAACCGCGATGCATACTCGATCAGGCTGGCCCGAAGATTTCCGGCCGAAAGCGAGGTGTAGAATCCGACGGTGAGACGGCCGGCCTCGCCCCTACCCATTTCCTTGGCTGTCGCGGCCATATGGTCGACGGTTTCGACCAAGTGCCGGGACGTGCGCAATATTTCAGCCCCCGCCGTGGTCAGTCGAACTCCCCCGCTGGTTCGCTCGAACAACACGACACCCAGACGAATTTCCAATTGCGATATGCAGCGGCTCAGCGTGGATTGCTTGACCCCGAGCGCCTCCGCCGCCCGCCGGAAGCTCCCATAGTGCGCGGCGGCGACGGCATAGCGCAGGTGCCTCAACTCAATTTGCGCCTCCAGCGGCCGGAACTCCTCTGTGATTCCGGTGAACTGCAGCCGTGGCACTCCCGGAATGCATGCCCCGGCCAAGCGGCAACCGCCTCAACCAATATGGGAACTGCGCGCTGGGATTTTCGTGGTTCCTAGGCGCAGCCCGACTCGGATCGGCAGCACTGTTGACAGGACTGTAGTCAGTTCATGTTAAGATGCTATTGCAACGCGTTTGCATATATTTCGTCCGAAATGGACGTATATCAGCCGGAGTGCCACACCACGTGCGCATGGCGTTTGATCTCGCGGGTGACATCTTCTGCTTGAATGCATGACCCGCGCATCAAAACAATCCGCCGGCCTCAAGTTGCTGGACAGCGGCATCCGGCGCGCGATCACCACCGTTGCCGCTTCGCCGATTCAAGAACAGTAGTGCGCGCTTCTTGGCTTGCTGATCATGCATTACGAGGGCCAACGGGCGAGTTGCTCCGTATGCACAAGCCGTAGGATAGGTAGCCCGAACGAGCGGCAGCCCGCAGGGTGAGAGCAAAAAAACATTGATGAGCGCCATCGTCAGTGCTCCGCGGCGCTCGGCCGCTTCTGAACGGGAGTCATCGACCTCACCGGCCAAAAGGAGCCGGCGATCAGCAAGACGACGCCGATCGTTATCATCGTGTCCGCCATGTTGAAGGCCGGCCAGTGCCATCTTCCGACATGGAAATCGAGGAAATCGGTCACGGCACCTTGACTTATCCGGTCCACAATATTGCCCATCGCACCGCCGGCGATCAGGCCGAGACCAACCGTCTCCAATGGCTTTGGCGTTCTCATGGCCCAGAGGAGAAGGCCGGCGACGATCAACATCTTGATTCCGGCGAGCATCAATGGGCGATCGAGGAAGAGCTCACGGAACATTCCGAAACTGACACCCGTATTGAAACCGAGGGTCAGGTTGAAAAATGGCGCGATCTCGATCGTCCGCGGCGGCACCATTACGACGTTGAGGATCAGCCATTTCGTAACAAAATCGACCGCAAGGGCGGCAGCTAAAGCACCACATGCCAATGTAGCTCGTCGGATCAGCCTCGGATACGCCACGCTCAATCAAGTCCTTTCTTTTTCGGCCATTCTCCGCGACCGGTGTGCTTGGGTTGGGTTGCGCTGACGCAACCTCGATCTACGCCGGGACCGTTTCGGCGATGGTCGGGGCACGACGCTGCTGCGTCGAAACGCCAAGACCGCTGGATGGGCCACCCTTTTGACCGCTGGTCTGACCACGATTGAGCAGGCGCAGGCCATTGAGAACGACCAGCAGAGACGCGCCGACGTCCGCTGCGATAGCACCCCAGAGCGATGCGAGACCAATCACTGTCAGCCCTGTGAACAAGAACTTCACGGCGATCGAGAAGGCAACGTTCTGTCGGATGACGGCGAGCGTCGCCCGCGAATGGCGCACAAGCCAAGGAAGTTTCGACAGATCGTCCGACATGAGCGCAACATCGGCCGTTTCAATGGCGGCGTCGCTGCCCATGGCACCCATGGCGATGCCGAGATTGGCACGCCCCATCGCGGGAGCGTCATTGACTCCGTCGCCGACCATCGCCACCGATCCGTAGCGCCGCACCAAATCCTCGACCGCCGCCACCTTGTCGCCCGGCAGCAGTTCTGCCTGGACCTCGTCGATGCCTGTCTGCTTCGCAATCGCCTCGGCTGTCGCGCGATTGTCTCCGGTGAGCATCACAACGTGTTCGATCCCGGCGCGGTGCAGCGCCGTGACAATGTCCTTGGCCTCCGGCCTGACAGCATCGGCGACAGCAACGAGCCCCCAGACGTCCTGACCATCGCCGACCGCAACGATGGTGCGACCGGCGCTCGAAAGCGCATCCGCCCGCTGCAGAACCTCAGCAGAATTGACGCCGCGCTCCTCAAGGTAGCGGCGCGAGCCGAGCCACATTTCGCGGCCGGCCACTCGCCCGATGACGCCTCGGCCAGTGATGGCTTGGACAGCCTCGGCAGGCTCGGCGGCGATCTTCAGCTCGGCGGCTTTCGCCAGGATGGCGCGAGCGATCGGATGCCCGCTGCGCGCCTCCAGGGCCGCGGCCAGACCGAGGAGCTCAGTTTCGCTGCGACCTCCAAGCGGCACGATCTCGACAACCTGCGGCCGTCCTTCGGTGAGCGTGCCCGTCTTGTCCAAGGCAATCGCCTTGAGGTGCGCAGGCGTCTCGAGATAGGTGCCGCCCTTGACCAGGACCCCCTGCTTTGCCGCGCCGGCCAGGGCCGCCACGATCGTCACCGGGGTCGAAATCACGAGAGCGCAGGGGCAAGCGATCACGAGGAGTACGAGAGCCCGATAGAACCAGACGTCCCAAGCGCCGCCCATAAGCAAGGGCGGAGCGAGAAAAATCGCAATGGCGAGTACCATTACGACCGGCGTGTAGACACGTGCGAACTTCTCAACCCATTGCTCACTGGGTGCGCGCCGGCTCTGCGCCGAACCGACCATGCGGATGATCTGGGCGAGCGTCGTGTCATTCGCCGCTTTGGTGGTCACGACCTCAATTGCGCCCTCACCGTTGATGGTCCCGGCAAATACGTCGTCCCCTTCCGCCTTGAACACGGGGACGCTTTCACCGGTGATCGGTGCCTGGTTGACCTCGCTCTCGCCAGCGACGACCCGGCCGTCGAGCGGCACCTTGTCTCCCGGCCGGATTATGATCCTCGCGCCGACTCGCACCTCGGCCGCCGCCACGTCGCGCTCGGAGCCGTCTTCGAGCTTGACGCGCGCTGTCGGCGGGGCGAGTTCCATGAGGGCGGCAACCGCGCGGCGCGCGCGACCAAGACTCCAGGCCTCGAGCGCCAGCGCCAATGCAAAAAAGAACGAAACGGTGGCGGCCTCGAACCAGGCGCCGATACCGATCGCGCCCGCGACCGCAACCATCATCAGCAGATTCATGTCGGGGCGAAGTCGCTTGGCCGCGAGCCAAGCCTTGGGCGCGACGTAGCGCGCGGCACAGAGCACGGCGACCGCGTAGAGAACCATGCTCGGCAACGGGGTTGTGCCCCTGGCATGTTCGCCTGCCTCGAAAGCGGCTATGACGCCGCCCCCGAGCCAAGCGTGGACCGCGAAGCCCAGCGCGGTGAGCACGCCGCTTGCGGTTGTGAGCCACGACTGCACCCGCTTCCGGCGCTCTTCGATCTGTGCGGCGTCGCTAATGCCGCCTTCGATCCACGGCTCCGCGCGCAGGCCGGCGCGAGCCACCGCCTTCTCGATACTTGCTTCGAGCACGGAATCCGGTGTCACGTCGATCGACATGCGGCCGTTGAGGAGATCAAAGGCGAGCTTGTCTTCCCCGACGAGCGGACCGACCTCGCGCTTCAAGGCCGCGATCTCGTCGGCGCAATCCATGCCATGAATGCGAAACACGACCTGACCGGGTAAGTGGGTCGGGATCGGCGGACTGAAGACCTCCTGCACCTCTGCGCCACAGCCGCAGGCCAAGTCTTCCTGCTGGGAGGTGGGGTTGGCGAAAGCAGACGACACGGTTTCCGGCGCCCATGGTTCCGCGCGCATACCCGCTCGAGCCACGGCCTCCTTGATCACATCAGAGACGACCCGCTTCTGAGGCCCCACCGTCATCATGCCGCGTTCTGTGTCAAACGCGAGATTGTCCTCTCCGACGAGCGGTGCCAGCTCCCGCGTCAGGGCCGCCACCTCGTTCTTGCAGTCGAGTCCGTGCACACGGTAGAGCACCGCCTCGTCCACGCCATCTCCAACAAGCGAGGCACGCATGCCGGTCGGCGCAACGGCTCGAACGATGTCTTGGATCGTCGCTTGGCTTTGCGGCGCGACCGTCATCAACCGTCTCGCGGTATCGAATGCCAGCCGATCCTCGCCCCCTACAAGCGGACCGATCTCACGTTTGAGCACGGCGACTTCGTTCTTGTAGTCGAGCCCGTCGATCTGAAAAAGCAGCGCCGATGTAGACTGCGGCGTTCGCTCTGGCAGAAGGTCCGCTCGCATTCCCGTGGCATCAACCGCCCGGGTTATTTCAATAACCAGGGTAGGATCCCCGACCGCTACCTCCATCAGGCCCGCCTTGGTGTCGAAGGACAGCTTGTCGTCGCCTCCGACGATTGGTCCCACCGCCCCACGAAGCGCGCGGATTTCATTCTGGCAATCCAAGCCGGCGACTTTGAAGCGGAGCGGGCGCGCAGTGCTCCTCATGGTGTCAACCTTCATCATGTATCCTTCGAATCGCCGTCCGTTCATGCTTGACTGCCCAACATTCTCGCTGGCTTGACTAGGGATCCTACATTCTGTAGCCGCTACAGAATCAAGCGGGCCCTGTGCCGGAAGAGCGGCGCTGTTCGCGGCCAGAATTGTGGCTTGCAAGAGCCGGTGTCACAGTAGCAAGGTAATACATCCGGCGACCTTATGAGCTCGATCGCCATCCGCTGGCGCCTGCACTGCCGAATATCCGTCGAATAACCTCGCCTCCATGTGCCTCAAAGCAGCGTCCGTGGCTGAGAATGATTCGATGCGGCTGCCACGAGCGGATCTTGGCCAGCGCCGCGTCCCTCTTTCTCCGCTGCAGGAGAAGTGGAAGCCGCATGCCAAAGAAGATCTGACCGTACGGGTGGTACATACCGGTGAGCCGCGTGACCGTCCGCCAGGGCTCTCCGATCTTGTCCAACTCGATGTTGATGATCGTATCGGTGAGGATCAGCGTCTTGGACGCCTCGTGGAAGAAAATGAATTCCTTGAAATAGCCGCCGGGGAAAAGCGTCTGGTCGATTTCCCCTCGCCATTCTCCCGGCGGAACTGCCTCCAGGTCTCTCGAAAAGTTGATTGATATTCCGCGCGCTGCGGCCCTTTGACGAACTCGCGGGGACGCCCATGCAATCGCGTCGGGAAACGCCTTCTGCCACTCGCCGATGTGCGCGTAGTGGAACTGGTTGGGCGATACGAGATGGCGAGGTGCTCCCAACTGTTGCAACTCCGCCGCTAGACGATCGTCAAACTTAGTCGGCGAGTGGAGGAAGAGGTCGCCGTTCGCGAGGCGCACGACTGTCATTCGAGTAGTGAACGGAAGCGGCAACCTTGCGCCACCGACCGTCAGATATTCGAATGGTCCATCGACGATGCCGATGTTCGCCGCGACGGCCTTGTAAATGCTGATCGGCTCGTAGAGAGAAGCGCTCATGGGACGACGCCGGGCGACTAGGCGACGCCGCGGATCAGCCTCTCGCCTATGTCGAAGATCACCCAGGCAAACGCGCCCATGATCGGCAACGCAGTCGTCACCACGCCGAACGCCCTGCCAGGCGAACCATGAGGATAGCCACGAAAGAAGGTGATTCGCCCGATCCCGAACAGCACGACCATTCCCACTATGAAAGCGAGCGGCGCCTCGCCCTCGACCGTGGCGAGCGCCATGACGGCAAAGGCCGCCAGCGTCGCCTGCTCAAGCGTGTTTTGCAGGAACGCCAGCGGAACTCTTAGCCGCTCGCTCGGCGGGCCGTAGGCAGAGCCCGCAGTGTCGTGCGCTGACTTGCGCCGGAGCCTCGCAATGATTCCGACCCCAATCAAGACCCAAAGCATGATGAGCAGGCTCGACCGCGCGGCGAACGCCAGCCGCTCGCCCACTTCTGCCGGAAAGTTGAACTGCTGTGGCAGCCACCAGACGGCCGCCCCAAGAACGGGCGCGCAAAACAAGAAAGACAGCGCAGCCTGACGGCGGACGCGTGCCAGCTCGGCAGGCAGGTCTTTCGGTATCGGAGGTTTACTCATTCGGGTTCTCCTTGCCGTCGCTTGACTGCCAGGACTTTGGTGCTTCAGCTTGCCGGCGCATATGCAGGGACATTTCAGCGTTCCCCGACGTTGCTGATCACGAACCGGCTACGCGGCAATGCGGGCAGCCGCGACCAGTCAATGCCCAGGTCTTGCTGCGGCACCTCGTAGCTCATGGAGCGCGTGAGGAAATCCGCAGTCAGCTTCATGAGCTCGATTGCAATCCATTCGCCAGGACAGCGATGATTAGCGTAGTGGTCTCCGCCGCCCTGCGGGATGAAATTGAATGGGCTCTCGTTCCACCGGCGGAATCGCTCGGGCTCGAACTCCTCCGGTCTCTCCCAAGTTCGGGGGTCCTGGTTGGTGCCGTATAGATCGAGGAGAACGCGTCGACCTGCGGGGAATTGGTATCCGTTCCAATCGAATGCCTGCCGCGTTCGCGCAGCGACTGCCGGGAAAAAAGGATAGTACCGGCGAACCTCCTGGACGAAACAGCGGGAGTAGCTGTCGTCGTCGGCCTGAAGCCTCTCTCGAATTTTGGGATGCGCGTGCAATGCGTGGGCGACGAAAATCATGTAAACCGAGACGGCAACCGTCGGCCTGATCACATTGATCAGTTCGACAGCGGCGATCTGAGGCGTGAGCAGCTCACCATTGAGATCCCGATGCCACGCAATGATGTGGGCAGCCGACTGTTCGGGCGGCCGGATACGGCCACCGCGGATCTGATCGATGATATCCGCCATCCAACGATCAGCCCGTTTTCGGGCCCACCGCGACCACAGGTGTCTAAGTCCGACCGAACCCGCATGGTCGAACAACGCGGCAATCTCCTTGGTCCGCGCGTCGACCTCTGAATCCGCGAGCGGCACACCGGCCCAGGCACAGGCCGCGCGTGTCAGAAGCAAGTGGAGCTCTGAATAGAGCACGACCTCGTCCATCGATCCCCACTTGAGCACTCGGATCTGCCACTCGGCCGCGGTCAGCTGGATGAGCTGCTCGATCCGCTCGGGTGTCATCAGCGACATGAACATTTGCTTGCGATGCCGGTGGGCGTCGTCGTCGAGGCCCTGCACGCCACCTACGCCGAGCAACGTCTTCTGGATCGCCTTAGGCATCGCACCGGTGCGTACGAAGCGGCTCGGATCGTAGAACAGCTGGGCCGCTTCCGGGCCCGTCATACAGATGGTCTTCCGCAGCAGAAGCCGCGTTTCAAACAGGTCCGATCGATAGCGCCGACTTCGATTCCAGATAAATCTATAGGGATCACCCATCAGGGCGATCGTCGAGTCCAGACTTCTGTCACGTGGAATCCGGGGCATTGCGGCTCTCCAAATCCCGTTCGGCGAGATCTTCCGGCCTCCTGGAGGCAAACGCCTGGTTATGGGTCCACAGGAGACGTTTGGTCATCCTCTGTTTCCCTGTGCAGAATCGCGGGCTTCACGCGCCTCTTTGAGAATCTCCCACCCTCCTTTGAGGACGATTCCGACGATCAGAACCCCGATCACGAGATCGGGGACCGGAGACTTCAGAAACATCACCAAGAGACCGGAAAGGACGATGCCCGCATTGGCCAGCATGTCGTTCGTTGTAAAAATCCACGACGCCTTGAAGTGCACACCATGCGCACGATGCGCTCGCAAAAGGCGAAGGCAGAGCAAATTGGTAGCCGCGTTCGCGAGCGCCGTGATGATCATCGCGAGCCCGATCGGCTCGGCTCCCGCGAAAAACCGACGCAAGACTTCTACAAGCAAACCGAAGGCAAGGAGGATCAGAAGAATGCCGGACAGGTTTGCGGCGCGTGCCTTGGTAATGACCGTGCGGCCGACCGCATAGAGACTGACCGCATAAACTGCGGCGTCCCCCAGATTGTCGAGTGCGGCACCGAGCAGGCCCGTGGAATCCGCCAGGATGCCGACGGCACCGGCTACCAAGACCTGCGTGAAGTTAATCCCGAGTACCCAGCGCAGCGTGCGTCGTTCGTCGACATTACGGGCATCGAGGCGTATCTCGGTCTCTTCGTCACCTGGCATGTTTCATGTCCGGCTTTCTATGGACGTGTACTGAATCGTGCTCGTCATCTCCTGACCCAGGCATAGTAAATCAGTAGCAGCATGAGCACGCCCCAGACGATCGCGGCGGTCGTGTTCAATTTAGGGGTGTAATCGATCCCGAAGACACTGAACCGGGTGCCGCTGATCGCCAAAACCCCATGCGTCAGGAGCTGATTTCCGGCAAATCCAGCGAGGAACTTGGCGACTTCCTTCATGACCACGCTCCTTTCAGTCTTGTTTTCGATCGGCCGGCGGTTCTGCTTGAGCCAGCGGAATGACCTGCCTGACCTTGCCGCCCCTCGACTGTTCCGGCGGCTCCTCGGCGCGCTCGATCGTCACCTCGTGGAGTTCGTGGCTGTCGAGCAAATGCTTCAATTCGCCGTGCACCGTCCTCCAGACTTGGTCCGGATCCGCACCAGACTCGAGGCGCAGGCGTACGCGCAAGTTGGTCGGCGCAGTCTGCACGACTTGCGACAGATCGACTCCCGGCACGTGGTCGATCTCGAACGCGAGCGGCGGTATCGAGACGTCTTTGCCGGCTTGGGTCGGAAAGCGGAGAACCTCGGCGGAGCGACCCTGGACGCGGATCGCCGGCAGGGGATTGCCGCAGGGACAAGGGTCCGGCCTCTGCAGGATGCGGTCGCCGAGATCGTAACGCAGGATCGGCTGCACGCGATTGGCGAGATTGGTCACCAGCACCGTGTCCGACTCCTCGCCCGGCGAAACGGGGCGGAAATCGGCATCCACCGGCTCGAGGATGATCCAGTCGCCGACGACGTGGAGCCATCCCTCGGTGCAGCTGTAGGTCGGGCCACCGATCTCGGTTGAGCCCCATGTGTTGCGGACCTTCGCGCCGAACGCCTTGGCGATCCGCCCGTACTCTTCTTCCGCAAGGCCCTCGGCCGTAACCACCAACAACACCGGCTTGATGCGCAGCCGTCCAAGTTCCTGCTCGCGAGCCAGCAGAGAGGCGGTAGAGGCGTAGCCAAGGACAACGGCTGGACGGAACTCATTGAGGCCGTTGACGAGTTCCCTTATCGGCGCGTGCACCGAGAAATCGCGAGTGAGTTTCGCCAAAACCCGGCTGGAGCGCCGCGCCCGAGTGAAACCCGTAACCGAAACGAAATGACCGCCGGTGGCGTGCAGGGCCGCAAATCGCGCTCCGCGCAGAACAATCCGTACAACGTCCCCGAGCGACAGCCAGGTTCTGAACGCTTCTCGGAGGCCGGATGTCCCGCCTCGCATGTGATTGTCATCCAATATGAAGATGCCCGGTTTGCCCGTCGTGCCGGCGGTCGTGGCGACCAGATATTTCCCGAGGAGCATTTCGCCGACGAGGCTCGGATCTTCGATAAACTTACGCACGCGCTCAATCGTGACCTCGCGATCCGTCACCCAACGATCGAAGTTCGCCATGAGCGTCTTCTTGTCGGTGACGGGCAGCAGGCGGGAGTCCTCGACCCTCGCGGGCAGATTCTTGTACAGATCGCGGTAGTAGGGAGAGTTGGCCCGGGCAAAGGCCACGATCTCGGCAAGCCTCTCCTTCACTTTCTCCGGATTTCGGGAAGCAGATAGCCACAGGGGACGCTGGCTCACGAGCCTTCTCCTTCTTTCCCGGGCCAGACCGCGTCCAAGACCTGCGCCGGCCACGGCAATGGCAACCGCGGTGGCGGCCACGCTCCACAGAATGATCCGATGCTGTTTCTCGCCGAAGCGCACGCCACCTTCTTTCGCGTTCGGCCGGACCTGTTCAGCCTGATGTCGACAGGGGAATGACCTCTCGGAACTTCCCGCCGAGGACCGCGCCGCCAGGGTGATCGCCGCGCTCAACGACGACGTGTTCAAGTCCGTGCTCGGCAAGCACCTTCCGCAAACCTGCTTCGGCCTCGCGCCAGACGGTTTCTGCATTAGCCGTCGGCGCGAGTTGCAGATGCATCTCAAGTGCCGCGGGCGCCGTCTGCGCGAGTTGAAAGAGCGTGATGCCCCGAACGGCCTCGATGCGCTGGGTGAGCGCCAGCGGAGGAAGCCTGACCTCGCCCGTCGAAGCGCGAAAAGTGAGGACGTCTGCGGAACGGCCCTGGACGCGGATCGCGGGCAACGGATTGCAGCAGGGGCATGGATCGGGCCGCTGCAGCACGCTGTCGCCAAGATCGTATCGCAGGATCGGCTGCACACGATTGGCGAGATTGCTGATCAGCACCGTGTGCGACTGCTCGCCTGGAGCGACCGGGCGGTAATGGATGTCGAGCCGGCCGGCCTCCTGCTCGTCGGCGAGCAGAGCGGCCATGCTGGCATAAGGGGCAAGTATCGCCGGCTGGAAACGGTTCAGGCGAGCCACAAGCTCTGTCATCGGCATGTGCGCCGAAAGCACCTCGACGTGTTTTCCGCGCCGCTTCTTCAGACGCGCCGCGGCAACAGCCGACGCGAAATGGCCGCCGGTCGCCATCACCATCGCCATCCGCCCACGGCGGGCGACGATCTTGAGATAGTCACTGGGACTGAGCCAGTCACCAACCCAGCGGAGCATCATTGCAGTCACGACCGCCATCGTGCGATCGTCGACCACGAAGATGCCGCGGCGGCCGGTCGTGCCGGAGGTGGTCATCACGGTATATTTTCCGAGGAACCACTCTCCGATCCGGCTGGGATCGTCGACGAGCGCTTCTGCAGCCTGGAGCGTGACGGCGCGATCGGTGCACCATTCGTCGAAGCGCTCCATGAGCAGCTTCTTGTCGGTAACCGGCAATTGGCGCGGGTCCTCAATGCGGTCCGGGAGATCGTGATAGCGCTCACCATAGAAGGGCGAGCGAGCCCGCGCATAGGCCACCATGTCGACGAGGCGGCTCGTCTGGCAAGCCGCGAGCGCCTCGCGCCCCTGACGCTTAGCTCGCCAGGCGTCCCAGATCAGGCCTACGACATGCTCGGTCATAATCGTTCTCGGGTTCACACACCTCCAGCGAGTCGCTATACCTACATGCTGTAGCCACTACAGAATCAACCCCGCGATGATCACTATCGGAACCTTGTCCAAACGCACGGGCGTCAATATCGAGACGATCCGCTATTATGAACGGATCAGGCTGATACCCCCGGCGCCCCGGACCGACAGTGGACGACGCCTCTATGGAGCAGAGGATATTCGGCGGCTGACGTTCATCCGCCATGCCCGGGAACTCGGCTTTGACATCGCGGCCATCAAGACGATGCTCGCTCTGCAAGAGATGCCTGAGGCGTCGTGCGAACAGGTGAGCTGCATCGCTGCCGATCAGCTTGACGCCGTAGAGAGCCGTATCCGCCGGCTACTCGGGCTAAGGAACGAGCTCACCCGGATGATCAAGGAGTGCGACAATGGGAAAGTCGCAACTTGCCGGATTATTGAAGTTCTCGGCGACTCTCACCTGGACGGCCCACAATCTCTCCGAGCACGAGAATCGCGACGCCACAGACAATCGCCGCGTCAGCGAAATTGAAGGCGGGCCAATGATGGCCCAACGCGTGAAAATCGAGGTACGACGACGGCGCCAATCTGAAGACGGTCAATGACGTTGCTCAGCGCGCCACCGAGTATGGCTCCCAGCGCGAGCGCCTGCGGCCGCTTGCGTGTTCGCCATAGCCAAACGGCAAGCAGCACAGTGATTCCCGTCGCGATGGCTGCCAAGACCAATGGGCGGCCGGAAAACCAGTCCGCAAACATCCCGAACGACACGCCTTCATTGAATCCGAGCCGCACAGTGAAAAACGGGGTGATGGGCAGCCCGACGCCGGGCGTAAGACTGCCCAGGGCGATCCGCTTGGTGACTTGGTCCAATCCGAGGGCGAAGGCCGCCGTCGCCAGGTAGGGCACGTGGTCGAGGTCTCGGACGACAAGGACTGATGCCCGAAACAGCCATCGACGGGCGTGCACCCCGCAAACAGGCCGTCTCCTACGACTCTCTACAGTCTTGGTCGCCAGTGGTTCCGGCAGGAGGTTAGGTCAGAGCCGGTCGATAACCTGCTTCAGTTTTCCACGGACCTTTTCAGCTGCTCGTTTTAGATCGACATTGTCGATGGCCTGCATGGAAGCAACAGGATCGATGGCGGCGACCTCCGTTCGATTCTGGCCCACGTCCTGGACGACGACGTTGCAGGGCAACATCGTCCCGACCTTGTCCTCGATCTGCAACGCCTCGTGAGCAAGCGCCGGATTGCACGCTCCGAGTATGCGGTAGTTTCGAAAATCGACATTTATCTTTTGCTTGAACGTCTGCTTGACGTCGATCTCAGTGATGATGCCGAAGCCCTCAGCCTTCAGCGCATCAACAGTCCGTTGCACCGCGTCATCGAACGCAATCGGCAATGTCTTGCTGAAGTAATAGCTCATCCACAGCCTCCAGTATCCGACGCCGATGCCCCTATGCGCCGATATCGCCCTTCTTCTGCAGGTACTCGTCGCGGTCAATTTCGCCCTTCGCATAGCGCTCTTCCAAGAGGTCGAGCGCACGCGACCGGCGATCTGACGAGCCCGCAGCGTCCCGCCCGCCCGAAATGGCTCGGACGAGCGCTATCGCCGCGACAATAGCAACGATCAGAAGCAGAAGGGCGAAGACACCATGAAGTGGCGTCCATCCCCAACCCATCATCCCCATTCCGTCCCAATACATGCCGTCACTGAACCACGCGATAGATGCCGGTGGTCCGATCGATGGAAAAGCGCTGCACAAGCGCATCCCTGTCCGTCGTGACGATGTCCGCGCTTACCGTATTGTCGTTTCTCTCGGTGACAGGGCCGACCTTAATGCGAGGATTGCCCGACATGGCGACCCAACGCTCCAAGTACGCTCTCACGTCATTGGCGGTGAGATTCAGATTGGCCTGCTGCCCCATCATGCCGGGGCCCATCATGCCCATCATCCCTTGACCCATCATGCCGGGACCCATCATCCCATGACCCATCATGCCGGGACCCATCATGCCGGGACCCATCATGCCCGGGCCCATCATGCTCATTCCCGGACAGCCATATGCGCCATACCCCTGGGCCAGCGCTGGGCTCACACTCATGACGCCGACTGCTCCTCCGGCGCCGACAGCCACCAGGGCCGCTGCGGCGAGTCCGCCAACAATCTTCCTGTTCATCGCAGTGCTCCTTTCGAAGAGTTGTTCTCCTTAGCCACGTCGCCTAGTCATAATAACGTGCGTTTGCATATTGGGTGGTTCGACCGGGCCGGTCGTTGATTTGGGTCAATCGGCCCATTTCTGATGCCGACGCCGCCGCCAGCGCGAGGCCGTGACATAGGTTCGGCAACCCTCGACGCGACCAGGGGCCCGCAGACCCCGGCGCCGCGCTGATGATTGCATCACTTCCTCATTAGATTAGCTCCTGTACTGGCTACAGGATCAAGCCCATCCTTTCCGGGATGTGCTGCCGGACGCTGTCATGCCAAGTCAGCTCTTGGTCATCCAGAAGCGTCGGTCGATCGAAGTGCACAACGCGGAAAGAAACGGGCCAGCGGCGACGAGCACGAAATCTAGACGCAGACCTGAGCGTCACCCTTGAGCTTCACCGGGATCGCGAGATAACGCACTCCATTGGCTTCCGCTGGCGGAAACCTGCCCGCCCGGATATTCACCTGAATGGACGGGAGGAGAAGCCTTGGAGCGGACAGGGCGGCGTCCCGCGCCTTGCGCATCGCGACGAACTCGTCTTCGGTGACTCCTTCCTTCACATGCACGTTCTTCTCGCGCTGGTCCTTGACGGTGGTCTCCCAAGCATAGCTGTTCCGGCCAGGTGCCTTGTAGTCGTGACACATGAATAGGCGCGTCTCCGGTGGCAGCGCCAGCAACCGCTTGATCGAACGGTAGAGTTGGTGCGCATCGCCGCCGGGGAAATCGGCCCGAGCCGTACCATAGTCGGGCATGAATAGAGTGTCGCCGACGAACACCGCGTCCTCGATCTTATAGGAGATGTCGGCCGGTGTGTGCCCTGGGGTGAAGAGGATCTCCGCATCAAGCTCGCCGATGCGGAAGCGCTCGCCATTTGCAAACAGGTGGTCGAAGTCGCTGCCGTCCGTTTTGAGATCAGCAGCATTGAAGATTGGGCGAAAGATGCGCTGCACGTCCTTAATGTGCTCGCCGATGCCGATTTTCGCGCCGGTCTTGCCCTTTATGTAGGGCGCGCCCGAGAGGTGGTCCGCATGGGCATGCGTCTCCAGGGCCCACTCGACGGTATAGCCTGCCTCGGCCGCAGCTGTCAGCATCGCCTGCACCGAGCGCGTGTCCACCGTGCCCGCAGCATGGTCGTAGTCGAGAACGGGATCGATGATCGCCGCCTTCATGGTCGCCGGATCGGCGACAAGGTAGCTCACGGTGCTGGTGGGCTCGTCGAAGAACGCCCGGATGATGGGCTGGCCTGACATCGTGTGTACCTCCTGTTCGGCTTTGTCTCCGGTTGCGCTTGACAATATATTCGCTTTCTCTAAATAAGCAATATCTAATGTAATGGAGCGTGCTGGTGGCCAAGCAAACCTTCGATCCAGAGACCTTCGAGACGAAAGCCACGGAAGTGGCGGACATCCTGCGGGCACTCGCCAATGAGCGGCGGCTGATGATCCTGTGCAAGCTCGTAGAGTGGGGCGAGGCGACCGTGAATTCGCTCGCCGAGGCGGTTGGTCTGTCCCAGTCCGCGCTCTCGCAGCACCTTGCCAAAATGCGCGACGAAGGTCTCGTCACGTTCCGGCGCGAAAGCCAGACGCTCTGGTACCGGATCGCCGATCCGCGCATCGAGCGGCTATTCGCCACCCTGCACAGCCTCTTCTGCCGTTCAGCCCGAACGCCGAATCCAGGGCGATAGGAGAACAACAATGTCGCTTCGCATCATCACCCCTGAGCAAGCCAAGCGCCTCCTCGACGAGGGTGCCATTCTCATCGATATCCGCGAGGCGGACGAAAACGCGCGGGAGAGAATCCCGGGCGCGCACCACCTTCCCCTGTCGAAGGTCGACGAGTCCGACCTGCCCGCGCACGAGGGCAAGCGCGTGATCTTTCATTGCCGCAGCGGCGCCCGAACGACGAGCAACGCGCAACGGCTCACAGGCAAAGTTGCGGAAGACTGCGAAGCCTTCAGCGTCGAGGGCGGGCTCAACGCTTGGAAGAAGGCCGGCCTACCGGTTGCCACTGATCATCAGCAGCCGCTGGAGCTGCAGCGTCAGGTACAGATTGCTGCCGGCAGCTCTGTACTGATCGGCACCCTCCTCGGGCTTCTCGTCTCCTCCTGGTTCCTCGCCGTCCCCGCATTCGTGGGCGTGGGACTGATCGCGGCCGGTGTCACCGGCTTCTGCGGCATGGCGCGTCTGCTGATTTGGGCGCCATGGAACCGAGCCGTCTATGGCGGGCAAGCCCGGATGGCGTAACCACCTGATCTCACGATGGAGAATCCAGCGATGATGCCCAGTGTTGCGCAAGGCGCGCTCGGTCTCGCATCGGGCTCTCTCGTCGGATACTCCCTTGGCTTGGTCGGTGGCGGCGGCTCCATCCTCGCCGTTCCGCTCCTCGTCTATCTCGTTGGCGTCTCGAATCCGCACGTGGCCATCGGGACGAGCGCAGTTGCCGTGGCCGCGAACGCCGCCGCGAACCTCGTCAACCACACGCGTGCTGGAAACGTGAAATGGCGCTGCGCCCTAGTGTTCGCTGCGGCGGGCGTGATCGGCGCCTATTTGGGCTCCACCCTTAGCAAGATGATTGACGGACAGCAGCTGCTCGCGCTCTTCGCGGTGCTCATGATGGTTGTCGGCACGCTCATGCTGAAGGGCCGCCACGGGGAAGGTCAACCCTTGGTGCGCCTCAGCCGCGACAACTTCCCAAGACTCGCCGGGTTCGGCCTGATGACGGGCACCCTGTCCGGCTTCTTCGGAATCGGCGGCGGTTTCTTGATTGTTCCGGCCCTTATTCTGGCCACGGAGATGCCGATCCTGAACGCAGTCGGCTCCTCGCTCGTGGCCGTCACCGCGTTTGGCGTCACGACTGCGGCCAGCTATGCCTTCTCAGGGCTTATTGATTGGACACTGGCGGCGCTGTTCGTCGTCGGCGGTGCGCTTGGTGGATTGCTTGGGGCCAGTACCGCCAAATCTCTCTCGAATAAGAAGGGTGCGCTTAACACAATCTTCGCAACGCTTATAGTCGCGGTAGCCGTTTATATGCTCGCGCGCAGTCTCAACCTACGTTAGCAAACTCGCTCACGCGGCAAATCGTTTGCAACGTCCAAATCTACGTTCACCGCGATTGCTACACAGCGAGACGCTGAGTACGGCATTCGCCGGGCGAGCAGCGCAGCGCCACCGATCATCGTAGCGAGTCCGGTCCCAAGCCGGGCGGCAGCGGTGACGAGCGAAAAATCGGAGCCAGAGATGTTGCCGGCCCACTTCGGTCTTGTGATTGACCTCGAGGTTAGCTTCGACGACTGAGGCAAGCACGGTCTGCAATCAGTCGTAGTAGCTTTGGCGATCCTCGGATGCTCGCGGTGACCTTCGCGGTCCGAAGGTTGGAATATCATAGTGCTCCCGCGGAAACGTAGTTATCAGCTTCATCAACGCTGGGGCCCGGTGCGGTTAAGCTGCTTGGCGGCCCGGACTATACAGGCCGTAGCCTACCTTTGTGAGCAGGCCTTCTTCACACATGCGGGCAAGATAGCAGCGAGGCACCCCGATGTCGGTTAGATCGCGCGTCCGCACTGTTCCGCGCTCAATTGCGAGGGCGACGGCTCGGTCCCTCAAAGATGGCTTGGGGCCACCGGCGAGGCGTAGCCTTTCCGCGCGATCCCGGTCACGCTTGCGCATCTTGGGCGGTTTTGGCGTAGTTGGGAGTAGGGAAATCGAGAACTCGTAGTTCGCGTCTTCGTCGACCCTGGCGAGCCACCGTCCTTTCTACGCTACGGCGCGCTATAGCGCGCCGTAGCGTTCCAAGGCACTCCGAACTGCGGATCTGGCTGGCTATCAGTGTGGCGACCACGAGGATTCGCGGGTCGAGCCTCGAATCGAAGTCTCGATGGTGCTCGGCGGTTTCCTGTCGTCCGATCGGTACGCATGGTCGCGGCGCAGGCCTCTTCCGACGCGATCAGTGCCGATGTCCGGCGAACAGCCTGCCAATTTTCGACAGGATCAAGGGGGCCGCGAGGAGGACAACCGCGCCGATCGCCCAGACGGCGACAACGGCCGGCTTCAGCACCACGCGCAGCAAAGCGATGGTCTGCCCCATAAAGCCGCTGACGTTGAGATTGTCGAGGATGGCACCGACCTCCTTGCTACCGGTCGCGGTTGCAATATCCTTCCCGCCGTCAACCAGGAGGCCGGCACTGGACGCAACCCAGCCGAGTATTGGATCGACCAGGACATAACCGACCCAGGCGAGCAGCGACCACAGCACGAGCCCGACAAGGACGACGGCCGTTGGTAGTTTTCGTGGCAGGCGCGGACGCGCATCATAGTCGACCGGCCCACCCGCCATCCTCGAGTCGCGATCGTCTCGGTGGCCGAAACTGTCGCGATACCCGCGGTCACGGTGGCCATGTTTTCCCATCTCAATCTCCGTTGTTCGGTCGGGGGCTAGATTTCCAAGAAACCAAGCCCGTACTCGTTCAAGTACGTCCAGCCGCAATGGCATCTCGCCATCGCGTTCGTCCGGCCCCCTGTCCGATCGCCTTGCCCTCCACCGCTACAGCTTCAGCTCGCCCTCGGCCTCGCGCAAGTTCTGGTCCTCGAGCTGGATCGTGGCGTGCGTCAGGCCGAAGCCGGCCTTCATCGCCTCCTGGGCGCTGACAAGCGTCTGCCGAGCCTGGCTCATATCCGCGACGACGAGGTGGCAGCTCATGGCGTCGATGCCGGAGGTGATCGTCCAGACGTGTAGGTCGTGAACCGCCGTGACGCCGGAAATGGAAAGGAGCTTCCGCTCCAGCAGCGCGATGTCGACTTCGGGCGGCGTGCCCTCCATGAGGATGTGGATCGCCTGCTTCAGCAGTATCCAGGTGCGTGGCACGATGAAGAGCCCGATTCCGGCGCCGATGATCGGATCGGCCAGGGTCCAGCCGGTGAGCATGACGACGCCCGCGGCGACGATGACGCCGAGCGAGCCCAGCATGTCGCTCAGAACCTCGAAGTACGCTCCCTTCACATTGAGGCTTTCTGACGATCCCGCCGACAGCAGCCTCATGCTGACCAGATTGACTGCGAGGCCGATCACCGCCACGATCAGCATCGGTCCGCCCAGAATCTCCGGCGGGTTCAGGAATCGTTGGTAGGCCTCGTAGAGGATGTAGATCGTCAATAGCAGGAGGACGACGGCGTTCGCCAGCGCCGAGAGAACCTCCATGCGGACATAGCCATAGGTTCTCTGCGGCGTCGCCGGGCGCTCGGCGAAACGGATGGCGATCAGCGCCAGCGCCAAGCCGCCCGCGTCGGTCAGCATATGCGCCGCGTCCGCGAGCAGCGCGAGGCTTCCCGTCCACAGGCCACCGATGACTTCGATCGCCATGAAACTTGTGGTAAGAGCCAATGCCCCCACAAGCCTGCTCTTGTGACGCCCCGCCGCCGACCCGGACGGAGTTGCCGCCGCGTGTGAATGTCCTGCGCCCATGATCAATCTCTTGTTATCCGGCGATCACAACGCGGCGGCACTTGGCGCTGCAAATTTCGTCAATCGAAGAGGTCTCCAAGGAACGACCGCCTGCGCCCGCGACCGTGGCCACTTCCATGTCCGCCGTGCCCTGAACCATGACCGCTCTCGTAGTAGCCCTGGGACGGATAGGGCTGCCCCTGCGACGCTGGCGGCGGCGTAGAGGGTTGCGCCTGCGCACCCCGCACCTCTTCGCTAGCGCTGCGCTCGATGATCTTGTCGAGCTCGCCGCGATCCAGCCAGACGCCCCTACACTTGGGACAGTAGTCGATCTCGATGCCCCGTCGCTCGCTCATGACCAGATCGACCCTGCAGGCAGGGCAAAGGAGGCCATGACCTTTGCCTTCGGAACTCGTGTTTGCGACGTCCACCATCTTCGTCTCCTGTTGTTGATGCTTCGCAAACTAGAATGTTCGCGAGCCCGTTTCAGATATAGATAGGATCTCTAGCCACTAGAGATTCAAGGGCGAGGCGAAGTTTCTTGCCTGTCGCTACCCGCAACACCGGCGCTATGCGCTCTCGTGCGGAGCCGCGCTTTTGCCATACTCCCCCGCGCAAAGCTGCACCAGTTCACTAGAAACCGAGGAAGATGATGCCGACTCCGAGGAAGAGGATCAGAGCGCCAAGGATGCCGCTTTCGTAGCGCTCCAAGAATGCAAGGCGAAGGCGCTCCATTCCCGACATCGTCAACCAAGTGAAAACGACCATTCCAGCGATCGTCGCGAGGGCGAGCACCCCGCTCAGCACGACGAAACCCATCCAGCCATAGGTGATGCCGGACAGATAGACAGGCAGGAATCCTTCGCAGGGCGAGAACGTCAGAAGCGTGAACAGCCCGAGGATGACCGCCCCGTCCGATTTGACCATGCCGCAGGAGCGCCCATCGCTCTTTAGGGTCGCCGCCGGCTCAGCGGAGGCCGCATGTTGATGGGTCTCGAACTGAACCTCATGGCGATGCGCGTGATCGCCGTGAGACAGGCTGAGGTTCGCGGTGAATTCGTGCGGCTCTGGAATTTCCTCGAGAGATTCCAGATATCCCGCATGTTCGGCGAAGGAGAAGGTCTGCCGGGAGCCGCCGGGTCGCAACGTCTCGAGCGACAGCGCCGCCGCGCGCGGCAGGGCCGCTGCGGCACTTTCGGTCCGCATCCGGAACCTGGGTTGGACGCTGTCTTCGAAGATTTGCAGCAGTAGCACGCCGTGGCCGGTGTCGATCCGCTTCGTCTCCGATGCATGATCGTGCCCCCCTTTGTCATGGCTCCCATGGTCATGGCCATGCGCGCCATGGCTGTGGCCGGCGCCCAAATGGTGATGGCCATTTCCGCCGCCGCGCGCCTGCTGGACCAGGTAGTAGAGCCCGAAGACGATCAGCGCGCCGCCGGCGATCCAGGGGAAGACGTTGCCGGTCCATTTGCTCGTCTCGATCCCCAGCCAGACGACCAAGGCGCCGAGAACGGTCGTGAAGAGAACATGTCCTGAGCCGCATAGCGCCACCACCATGAGTGTCTTCGTCTTGCTCCAGCGCTGCCCGCGACCGGCCAGCACGAAGGGCAGCCAGTGGGTCGGAATGGCGGCATGAGCAAACGCGACGACAAACCCAGTCGCCACGATGGATAGAAAGAAAGCCTCGGTCACAAAGCAGGAATCCGTCAGAGGTACTTCGTGATCAGCTTGAAATCGTCAATCGACCGGCGCTGATCCCGCGGCAGGGGACCGACGACGTCTTCGAGGCAATGATCGAGATGATCCTGGATCAGTGTCTTTTTCGCCTGCCCGATCGCCTTTTCGACCGCCTGAAGCTGCTGCGCAATTTCGATGCAGGGTCGGCCTGTCTCGATCATCTCGATGATTCCCTTGAGATGGCCGTCGGCCCGCTTCAGTCGCTTGACGATCTCGGGATGAGTTTCGTGGAGGTGTGGCAGTTCGTTCATTTCTGGGATACTATGCCCCTGGAGAGGATATTGCAAGTAGCCGAACTTCCGAGACTACCGCGAAGCGGCCTCTTGCACCTTGGCTCCGACACGCCTTCTATCCAGCGAAAGGGACAGAAAGAAAGAATGACTGAGAAACTTCGCCTGGACATCCCGATCCTGCTGCCGGAGGTGACCGACACCGCCGATCGCTGTGTCGACAGGCTGATGTCGGAAATGCGCGGGCGCGAGGGCGTCGAAAACGCACATGTTGTTCCCGCGCAGGACGGTCAGGCGGCGCAGCTCTGCATTCATTTCGACCCCGCGATCCTGCCGCTGCCGCGCATCCGCGAACTGGTCACGGCCGCCGGCGCGGGCATTTCGGAGCGTTTTGGACACGCGACGTGGCGGCTCGACATTCCGCACGAGCGGCGGGCGCGGACCATCGCCGAAAAATTGCGCGCGCTGCCGGGCGTCCTTGAGGCGGAAGCCAGCGCCGCCGGAACCGTGCGCGTCGAATTCGATCGGTCCGCTGCCTCGGAAGCGTCGCTCGCCCGAGAGCTCGACAGGATGCGGATCGGCACCGCCGCGAAGCCGAGCCTCAGCGCCGAGGAGCATGCCGGGCATGCGCATCCGCCGGGGAAACATGGTGCGGGCGAGGTCGGGCACGATCATGAAGCCGGCCCGCTCGGGCCGAACGCCGAACTCATCTTCGCGCTGACCTGCGGCGGGCTGCTCGCCTTCGGCTACCTCATAGAGCGGTTCCCTGCGGCGCCGGCCTGGCTGCCATTCGCCTTGTATCTCGGCGCCTATGCCTTCGGTGGCTCTTTTACGCTGCGCGAGGCGATCGACAATCTACGCCTCAAGCGCTTCGAGATCGATACCCTGATGCTGGTCGCCGCGGCGGGCGCTGCCGCGCTTGGCGCCTGGGCGGAAGGCGCGCTCCTGCTTTTCCTGTTCAGCCTCGGCCATGCCCTCGAACATTACGCGATGGGCCGGGCGAAGCGCGCGATCGAGGCGCTGGCAGAACTCGCGCCCCGCACGGCGCTCGTCCGGCGCGGAGGAGACTTGCGGGAAGTACCGGTCGAAGAACTCGCCATCGGCGACGTTGTCGTCGTTAAGCCCGACGCGCGGCTCCCCGCGGACGGCTTCGTGGTGGCCGGCGAGAGCAGCATCAACCAGGCGCCGGTAACTGGCGAGAGCATCCCCGCCGATAAGCAGGCGGTCGCCGACGCGGCGGCGGCCCGGGCAAACCCGGACAAGATCGAAGCCGCCCACCGCGTCTTCGCCGGCACCATCAACGGCAGCGGCGCAATCGAAATCGAGGTCACACGCAGATCCACCGACAGCGCGCTTGCCAAGGTCGTGCGCATGGTCAGCGAAGCCGAGACGCAGAAGTCGCCGACCCAGCGCTTCACCGAGAAATTCGAGCGCCTCTTCGTCCCGAGCGTGTTGGCGCTGGCGGTGCTCCTGCTTTTCGCGTGGGTGGTCATCGACGAGCCGTTCCGCGACAGCTTCTATCGCGCCATGGCCGTGCTCGTCGCCGCCAGCCCGTGCGCGCTCGCCATCGCGACTCCGAGCGCCGTGCTGTCGGGTGTGGCGCGGGCGGCGCGCGGCGGCGTGTTGGTGAAGGGTGGCGGACCGCTCGAGAATCTCGGCTCGCTCTCGGCCATCGCCTTCGATAAGACCGGCACGCTGACGGCCGGAAAGCCTCGCATCACCGACGTCGTGCCCGCCCCTGGCATCGGGGAGAAGGAATTGCTGACGGTGGCGGTCGCCGTCGAGAGCTTGAGCGACCATCCGCTCGCACGCGCCATCGCGCGAGACGGCCGCGAGCGCCTCGGCGAGGACGCGGTCCCGCACGCCAGCGATCTCGAAAGCCTGACCGGGCGCGGGGTCGCCGCGAATGTCGACGGCAACAAGGTGCTTATCGGCAAGGCCGAGATGTTCGGCGTCGAGGGTATTCGGCCGCTCTCCACGCCCATACAGGACGCGATCGCGTCAATGCGCGAGGGCGGGCGCACCACCATGGTCGTGCGCCAGGGCAACCGTGATCTTGGTGCCATCGGGCTGATGGACACGCCGCGCACGGCCGCGAAAGCGGCGCTGGAGCGGCTGCACGCGCTCGGGATCCGGCGGATGATCATGATCTCCGGCGACCACCAGAAGGTCGCCGAGGCGATAGCGCGGGAAGTCGGCCTCGACGAGGCCTGGGGCGATCTGATGCCGGAGGACAAAGTCGAGGCGATCAAGAAGCTGCGCGCCGAGGAGAAGGTCGCGATGGTCGGCGACGGCGTCAACGACGCTCCGGCGATGGCCAATGCGACGGTCGGCATCGTCATGGGCGCGGCCGGATCCGATGTGGCGATGGAGACCGCCGACGTCGCCCTGATGGCCGACGATCTCGCCAACCTGCCATTCGCGGTCGGACTGAGCCGCACCACCCGCTCGGTGATCCTGCAGAACGTGTTTGTCAGCCTAGGCGTGGTGGCGCTGCTCGTCCCGGCGACTATCTTCGGTCTCGGCATCGGCCCTGCGGTCGCAGTCCATGAGGGATCGACGCTGCTCGTCGTCTTCAATGCTCTGAGACTTCTCGCGTACCGCGACAACGGATAATGACGGCCAGCTGCGCCTTGTACTTTACCGAGCAGCCCCGTGAACTCTCAGCGAGGATAGCTATCCGGGAGAGAAGTGCAAATATATAGATGCAGGCTCGGCGCTGCGGCCAGTTTTGAAGAGTAGGAGTGATATCATGAGCTTTCGCGACATTGTTGTCGATGCATGCCCTCGAAGCGAAATATATCGAACGCTTGAGCACGCTCGTGAGATAGCTTCAGAGTTCGGCGCCAAGCTGTCGGTGGTTTCTTATGCTTGGCCCAGAACATCTGTGACAGACGTGCTGGTTCCGAACGCGTTCTCTGCTCAGGAGCAAACACGGTTGATGGAAGATGCTCTGGCAGCCACCAGGAGCGCTTTCAACAAGGTGTTTGGAACCGAGCCGAATGAAGTCGAGTGGTGCTCAGGAGTCAGCGAGCCGGCCGGAGCTATGCGCGACCATCTCTTATCCGCCGATCTGCTCATTACGGACTCATCCGAGGGAGACGCCTGTGTCTTGCCGGATCCGGCCGACCTCGCTCTCCGCTCCGGCACGCCTGTTCTGCGTCTCGGAATACAGTCGGCAAACGGCCGCTTCCCAAAAGTGTTGGTGGCTTGGAAGGACTGTTCGCAGGCCCGCCGCGCTTTGCACGACGCGTTACCCATACTCGAGCGCGCCGAGAGTGTGGCTGTAATCGGTGTTGGGGACGAGGTATCCGCAGACCGGCTCGACGCTGTCGCAGCGCATCTGCGCCGTCACAAGGTTGAGGCCCGCCATTGGCACATCTCGCACTCGGAGGGAGATGTGTGCGCCGATCTGCTCGGTCAGGCAGAACGTGATGGAGCGAACCTTATAGTTGCCGGTGTCTATAGCCATGGCCCCCTGACCGAGCGGGTGCTCGGTGGTGTCACCAGGGAAATGCTGAAGAGCACTGACATGTCTTGGTTCATGGCCCATTGAGAGTCGGTAGCGAGGAGGATTACGTGACAGTTCGCCGGGATGTGTGGCGGCCTATCGTGAAACGGACCCGCTGAGGCCACACCTCGGTGATAGTGAAGTGCGCCAAGAATGTGTTTTGGGGGCCGCCTCATGCAGCTTGGCGCTCGGCAGCACGACAGAGGCCATAGCCGACTTTCGTCAGCAGCGCCTCGCGCACATCCAGACCAGATAGCATCGTCGGATGCCGATGGTGGTCAGATCCCGCGTCCGCGGTTGTGGCCCCGACTGCAACATTCTGGAGGGCGACCTACCAAGCCGTCCGGTCGAGCGAAGGGCACCGCCAGGATCGGGCGGGGAAGAGACCGGCGACGCAGGAGCGGTTTCTGAGCCGACGTGGTATCATGGGCGTGACATCAGGCGTCAGCGGAACCGAGCCGGCAAGAAGCCAGAAAGGAGACATGAGTGGAGCAGGTTCGGGTGGTCCTCGAGGAGCGGCAGGTCGCGTTCTATTTGGTCGCAATCGCCGTTGGGGCGCTTGCCGGCTTCGGTGTGCCAAACGCGGAGACGCTCGAGGCTGGGATCAATCCAGCCCTGGCGTTCATGCTGTTTGTCACCTTCCTCCAGGTGCCTTTGGCGGAGCTCGGATCGGCGCTGCGCAACACCCGCTTCCTCGGCGCGCTGCTCGCCACCAACTTCGTCGTGATGCCGTTGCTCACTGCGCTGCTCGTGCAGTTCCTCCCCGATGAGCCGATGTTGCGGCTGGCAGTGCTTTTCGTGCTGCTGACACCTTGCGTCGACTATGTCGTGACGTTCACGCATCTCGGGCGCGGTGATGCCAGGTTGTTGCTGGCGTCGACCCCAGCGCTCCTGCTGCTGCAGATGGCGCTGCTGCCGGTTTACCTGCGCGTACTGCTCGGCAGTGACGCTTCCGGTCTCGTGCATCCGGAGCCCTTCATCCACGCCTTCTTATGGCTGATCGCCGTGCCGCTGCTGCTTGCGGCGGCCTTACAGCTGTGGGCGGCCCGGACGGCAGCCGGCAAACGCGCCTCAATGGCGCTCGGCCTGCTGCCGGTGCCGACAACGGCCCTCGTGCTCTTCCTGGTTTTGGCCGCCGTCATGCCGCAGATCGGAGACGCTGCGGGTGCGGCGCTGACTGCAGCTCCGATCTACCTGACCTATGCCGTCGTGGCGCCGGTGCTCGGCGGGCTCATCGCGCGCGCCGGCCGCCTCGACGCCGGCGGCACGCGAGCCGTGGCGTTCAGCGCCGCCACGCGTAACTCGCTGGTAATCCTCCCGCTCGCCTTCGCAGTCCCGGGCGGTGTCCCGCTTGTTCCCGCCGTCGTAGTCACCCAGACGCTGATCGAACTGATGAGCGAGCTCATCTATGTCCGCTGGATCCCACGGCTGACCGCCAGACCAGCGGCTTAACCGGCTGTGGGAGTATCGCTCCAGAGCGGCGCAGCCACCTTGCGTCGGGGCCACCGACCCCTGATCCCTCGCAGGGCGGGCCTGCCGGATTTCGTGCGCCGTCGGCGTCAATGGCCGCAGCCTGTAGTCAAGCCGCGCTCCGTTGCTCGCCCGCGCGATAGAGGCCGTAGCCAACCTTCATGAGCAGGCCCTCGTCACACATACGGGCTAGATAGCAGCGAGGTATACCGATTTCGGTCAAGTCGCGCGTCCGAACCACACCGCCTTCGAGCGCCAGCGCCACGGCCCGTTCCCCGAGAGACGGCTTGGGACCTCCGGCTCGGCGTATTGCCTCAGCACGGTCCCGGTCACGCTTTCGCACTTTCGGTCCCTGTGGAGTGGCGCCGGGTCGGGCGATCGAGTATTCGTAGTTCGCATCTTCGCCGACCCCGGCGAGCCATTTCGGAACAAAACTGCGAACGCCGATCGTGGCAGTTTCCACTCAGGCATGCCTCCCACACGCCCAGTCCCCTCTTCAATCTTCCAGACGCCCGCCGTCACGCCGGCACGGCCTTGCTGAGCGAGAAATCAGCTCCGCCTAAGCCGCCAAGCGTTCCAGCTCTTCGAATTCAGGCGAGCCGCTCGCGCTCTTGAGAAAACGAGCCAAAGCCGCCTTCCGCGAAGCCCGGTCGAGTGCGTAGGCGGTTTGTTTGAACTCAATACCGTCGAGAAGGCCCTGAATGTAGCCCGCGATGGTGTCCGCGGCCATGATGAGGGCCGTGTCGAGCGTATGAATGTACTTGCTCGTAACCGATCCTTTCGAGTGCCCGACCAACGCTGCGATCGTCACTTCAGTGAACCCTAGGTCGTTTGCGATGCTGGCAAAGCTGTGGCGCAACACATGAGGTGTTACGTCCGACAGCGGCGAGTCCCTGAAGATCTGCTCCCAGTGGTTTGGGAAGCTGCCGAACGCATTGTCCTCACCCTGCCCGGGGAAGACATAGGTACCGACGTCGGCGGAGCGCCGTCGTTCAAGGTACTCGACAACGGGAAGGCCGATGGCGCGGATCGACTCGCCTTCCTTGCTGTCCTGAAGTCTTAAGCAACTCGCCTCTGTGTCAGCCTCGGTCCATCGCAGTCGGGTTATCTCGCTGCGCCGGCAGCCCGTTAGAGCGATCTGGCGAATGATGTCCGCGGTCATGACGTATTTCTCTTGCTTCGCCGCGTCCCGCAGCATCTGCCCGAGAATCCGATACTCAGCCTCTGAAAGGCGGCGGTTTCGCACTCTGTCCTTCGGCTTGCGGATGCCATGCGCCGGATTCCTCTCGATAATGCCGGCCTCGACGGCATAGGTCAGGATGCCGCCGAGAAGACCGACAGTGCGGGTCGCCGTTCCCGCGCCGCCGCGGACGATCGCCTTTCCGCGCAGCTTCTTGGTTTTGACCGAAACTCGCGTCTTTCCGGCCATGATGTCCTTCAGGACCTTGTTGATATCGGCCTTGGTAAGGTCCTTGACCCGCCGCGATCCGATGAGCGGGATGATGTGCCGATGGATGCGGCCAGTGTCAGTTCCAATTGTCGTCGGCTTCTTAGGACGACCGCCCTTACCGAGGATAAGGCCAGCTTCGAGATCGTTGAGATAGAGGCTACACAGCTCTTTGACGGTAATGGCCTTGTGGTCGAGCTGGCGCTCCTCAGCGGGATTGTCTCCGTTCGCGACTCGACCGAACTGGACTTTGGCTTCCTGTCGCGCCGTCTCCGGCGTCCATACGCCGTGCAGCCCGATGGTGTAGCGTCGCGAACGACCGGCGGCTCGATACTGAATGACGTAGCTGCGCTTGCCGGAGGCGAACACGCGGAGGCCAAATCCGGGCAGCTCGTCATCCCAGATGACGTAATCCTTCTCGCGCACTTCGGCCGCATCGACGACCCTCTTCGTGAGCTTAGGCATGGCGCTTCTCCGACCTCAGCGCCCTTTCTCGCGTAAGCACCACGTAAGCAGCGGGACGGAAATCAGGGCGAACCTTCGGATACGACTGTCGTGCCGAAATTCCAGAATTGCTAGGGGTATCAGAGGGATAGCGTACCATAGCGTGCCCTATCGCGTTTTTCGGATGGGCAGCCTAAATTGCTCCGAAGGCAAAGGTCTCAGGTTCGAATCCTGATGGGTGCGCCACCTAACCCCTCGCAAACCCATATGGATGCTGGAAAGTCCCTGTTCGGTTGACTTTCTGTCCAGCCAAATGGCATGAATCTGTGTAACGTTCTGTGTAACATTCGGCCGTCCTGCCATGCGCCACCAGGTCCCGCCGCGCCCGTTGAAGCGGGATGGCATGTGGTATTTGATCCGCCGCGTCCCGGCCGAATTCGCTCATCTCGATCGACGCCGGCTGGTCAGGATCAGCACGGGCATCGCCGTTGCGGACGATCCGAGAGCGGTGCGTGCTGCGGAGGCTGTCCGACACCTCTATGCCGAGCTCTGTGCGTATTGGCGTGGTCTTGCCGACGGCCAGTCGGCCGAGGTGCGCATACGTTACGATGCAGCCCAGCGGCGCGCGCAGCGGCTCGGCTTTCAATACAAAACGGCGGCCGAGCTCGCGGAGGGGCCGCTCACCGAAATCCTCGACCGCCTCAGATCGCTCACAGACCGCGAGAAGGTCGAGGAAGAGCTTGAGGTCACCGCGGTCCTTGGAGGGGAGGAGCGGCCGGCGTTCAGGGTTTCCGACCTGCCCACGCAATACGAATTGCTGGCGCGCTCCGGGTTGGCGGCGCTGTCGGACGACCAGAAGCGCAAATGGCGCAACCGGCTGAACCTGGCGACGGAGAACTTCGTCCAGCTCGTCGGCGACAAGCCGATCGCCGACCTCACCAGGTCAGACGCGCTCGCGTTTCGCGCGTGGTGGCAGGACCGGCTGGCCGCTGAAGACCTCGATATCGATACGGCGAACAAGAACCTCGGCTCCCTCCGGAAAATGTTCGAAACGGTCAACAACGCACACGACCTCGGGCTGAAGGCAGTTTTCACAGGCCTACGCATCGCAGGCGCCGTCACCAAGCGGCGCGCCGCGTTCACCCCTGAATTCGTGCAGGACCGGGTCCTGGTGCCCGGCGCGCTCGGCGATCTCAATGAGGAGGCGGCCGACATTCTGCGCGTTGTTGCGGATACCGGCTTAAGGCTCTCGGAAGTCTGCAATCTGCTCCCGGTGAGGATCCATCTCGACGGAAAAATACCCTTCGTCGAAATCCGCGCTGACGGCCGCAAGCTCAAGACGCCCGACTCCGAGCGCGACATCCCTCTCGTCGGCGTCGCGCTCGCCGCGATGAAGCGGCATCCAAACGGATATCCCCGATATCGCGATAAGTCGGCTTCGCTTTCGGCCTTGGTCAACAAGGTGCTCGACCAGAAGGGTTTGCTGCCGACCGCCAAGCACAGTCTCTATTCGCTGCGGCATACCTTCGAAGATCGGCTCACTGCGATCGAGACGCCCGAAAAGGTCGTCTCGTCGTTGATGGGGCACAAATGGATCCGCCCGAAGTATGGCGTCGGGCCGAGCCTCGCCCTGAAGCACAAATGGCTGTCGCGGATCGCCTACAACGTGCTCTGAACTGCCCGCGGCCGCTCGACTGTCGCCGGTAGCGCCGCCAGCAGCCGGCGGGCTCGCTCAATGCTCGGTACCCGCCGGCGGGCCTCATCGACCTCGCGCTCGAGCCGGTCCATGATGGGCGCGTAGGCCTCACCGTGCCGGCACACGATATAGGCTGCCATCGTCAGGGCCTCCTCAAGCTCGGCCAAGGTGGGGGCGGATCGCGCCGCGCGGGTCATCATCCGACCCCGCCCGCGATGGACAGATAGGCGGTATCGCCCTCGGTCCATTCGGCTAGGCCGCCAGCCCATTTGCCGGCGTTCCATTCCCTCTTTGCCGGCCGCTCGCTCACAACCGCCCCTTTTCAGAAAGGGCAGCGAGAGGCAGCGTCATGGCGACTGTGGTGGCCTTGCGCACGGCGTTCCGGCTCGTGATCATGATGTAGCCGTCGACGAACTCGACCCGGCACGAGTTCATGCTGCCGCGGGCCGTAACCTTGCAGGGCTGGCCTTTTCGGCCGTGCCGGTCCCAGCGGTAGATGTAGGGCAGGGTCTCCGTGGGGGTGGGAGGCGCCGCGGTCATGATGCGCCTCCCTGGACCAGAGCGCGGGCGGCGGCGATGAAGATGTCGAAGCGGATGGTAGGGGCCGCTATCATCGCATCAGGCTCCAGAAGAGCCATGCGGAAAGCGAAAGGTTCAAAGCTATTGAGAACCTTAGGGCTCGCCCTTCGGAAAGCGATGCCGGCGGCAGAAGCAAAACTCGGCCCGCCAGGAAGAGGGTGAAAATAGCTGGGACTAGCCACCATCCAAGAGTATCGCTCATGCGGCCTCTCCTGCGCAGATCAGGCCGCACTCAGCGTCGAACTCTTCATCGTCGATCGGATCGAACAGGCCGGGGTTCCGGCGGACTTCCTCAGCGAGACCGGCGATGCTGTCGCGGCGATCGAACCAGCCGCGCTCTTGCTTGCCCCGCTGGGCGCTTTCGTTGGCCGACCACCAGGCGGCGGCCTCGGGGCGCTTTTGAATGATCCGCTTCTTGATACCCCGCCCCTTCATGAAGCAGAGGTCGCAGTTGCCCTCCCATGGCTCCAGCCCGAGATCGAAGTCCTGCGCCCGCCAAAAGGCCATGACATCGGCCTTCGTCACGCGCGCCCGAGAGAGCGGATAGGCACACTTTCGGCCGTACTTGTCGGCGTTCGCCATGCCCTTGAGGATGCGATGGCCTTCGTCGTATCGAAGGCCGATGACCTCGGTGTAGCTGCCTGCTTCCCATCCGAAGGTCGCTGCCAGGCCGTTGAGCGGCAGGATCTTGAGATGCTGGGTGCACCAGCGTTCTTGCCAGTTTGGCAGGCGCTGCTTCTTGTCGATCAGGGCTTGGAAAGGCTCGCCCTTCCGGCTCGCGCTGTTGAAGCCCACCTCGGCGTAAGGCGCATGCTTGTAGTCGCGCCACTCCAGCCAGTAGATGTGAACTCCCCAGCGCGAGCCGCATTCATGGACGAAGCGCAGGGTCTCCTCGCGCTCCTTGCCGGTATTCGCGAAGGCGACGACAACGTCTTCCGGCAGATCCCCGCCGTGCGCGGTGATGATCTGATGCAGCATGAAGCCGCTCGTCCGGCCGCCGCTGAACGAGATCAGGGCCGGGCCGGTGATGCGATAGGGATTGGTGTCGCTCATGGGTAAGTCTCCGCCTCTGGCGCGGTCCAGAACTGAAGCGGCGTTGCATAGGACAGCATCAGGGGGTGGCGCGGGTGACCGTCACTGGTGACACCCAGGCAGTGCAGGTCCTTTCCGAGGCTCTCCGCGATTGCCGTCACGACGCGCCAGCGGGTCCTCAGGATCGGCGGCAGCTTGGCCAGCGATCCCCAGGCAACGATGACGATGTCGGCCTCCGCGAAGGCCGCTCGGATATGGGCGTCGTTCTCGCGTCCCACCGGATCCGCCACAGACGCGGCGTGCAGCTCGCGCACGTCTGTGGCGACGAACGCGAACTTGTTGACCATGGCGAACCGGCCGATGCCGTTGCGCACGGCAAAACCGTAGATCTTGTGGATCGTCTGATCGTCGACCTCGCTGCCGGCACGGGATGGATTGACACCGCAAATCGCCGCGCTGCGGCCCGGCAGTCCGAGATCGCGATCCAACCGAAGGCGGAAAGCTCCACATGGCGAGAAGATCGCAGAGCGCTTGATGAACATCTCGCTCATGACGCGCCGCCCTCGACGAGGAGCGCGATAAGCCGTTCGCAATGCTCGTCCTGGATCCCGTGGTCGAACGAGGTCAGCACGAAGCGGTCGGCCTGCGCCGGCAGCATGTCGTCATCGTCGTCGACGATGGCGAAGGTCGTGACTTCTGGATGGCGCCCCAGCCATTCGGCGATTTCGGAGCCGCGAACGTTGGTCGAAACGATGATCTCGTGCTCGTTGATGACGAGCGGCAGATCGCGGGTGCGCCAGTCGTCGTGGAAATGGTCGCCGATGCCCCAATCGACGAGACAGCGGACAAACGGGCTGTTGCGGCCGTCGCGACGCCAAGTCGAGGACAGCACGATCTTGCAGCCCGTGACGGTAATGACGCGTAAGACGCGGCCGACCTTGTCCAGGTCGTACCTCGCGGGCTCGCGCCGGCCGTGGCCCCACGAGCTCCGGCAGTTGATGACGCCATCACAGTCGAGGAAGAGGACGGGGGCGGGGGCGGTCACTGGCGGCGCTCCATCCGCCTGTCGAAAGCGCCGGACTGGATCTCGCCACGGCGGATCTCGACCATTTGCTCAATATGTTCGGCCAACTCCTTCGCGAGGACCTGGCGCGAGCCATCCGGCAGGAGGGCAGCGATGATCGCGGCGGCGCCCACGGCTGCCACGGCGGCTTCGATGACGTGCGCGGTCTTCGAAAGGTCCGTCTGATCCGCAACCAGGCACGCGATGTTGTCGCGAAGCGCCAGTTGGAGATCGGCGTCGATCTGGAGTCTGTTGGTAGTGCGCGTCATGGGCGGGGCTCCTCAGGCGTTTGGGAAGAGGGCTTGCCCTCGACGGCCGCGCGTCGGCGGAGGAAGGCCTCGGCCTCCTCGGTCAGCCGGGCGGCGGCCGGATCGGTGTCGGTGGAGCCGGGCGCGATGACGACGGGCTCAACACGCCAGCCCGCAGCCGCGGCGCGCGGCCAGCCGTCCGCCGAGATCTCGTCGCCGTCGCGGTAGAGCGACCCCATGTGGTGCATGACCTGGGCCGCGGTGGCCACACATGTCTCGGGCACGATCCCTACTCCGGGATGGTAGGCGGCAAACGCGGGCACGGACGGGATCGCAGCCTCGACGGCGTTCGGCATCCGCGCGGCCCGCTCCGGAGCGAGCAGCGGATCCAATACTTGGATGATGCGCGTCAGCCGAACTCCGTCTGGCAACGCCTCGGCTCCGGGGGCGCAGAGGGCACGCAATTCATCGAAAATGGCGGCATCGCGGGTGCTCTGCTCCGCTGCCGCGGCCTTTACGATGCCGGCGAGCTCTTCCTTGAAGGCCTCCGCGATTGCCGCGGCGGCTTCCTTCGGACCGACGCCCTCGCCGAATTGCAGCTCGCCCTCGGGTGTGATGGTCAGCAGCGGACCGGTCGACCCGTTGAAGTGGGGGCTCCTCGCGGCCATGCGATTGATGTCGAGGTAGCAGTAGCCTTCGTGCCGGACGGATTCGATCTCGCTCATAGCCGGGGCTCCTCCGACTTTACGATCCGGTAGCCGATGCCCTTGCCGGTGTAGCGATCGCCCTCCAACAGGAACGGCAGGTTGGCCTCCTCGTCGCCGACCGCGGCGGTCGGGTAGTCCGGCGACAGCCCCCACGGCAGGCCGCGGAAGCGGGCCGGCTTACCGCATTGCGTGCAGTTAATCCGGAGCTCTGCATATTTGAGCCCGGTGTCTTCGATCCGCGCGACTTTGACGTCGGCGCGGAACTCCAGGTGCTGGCAGGTGGTCACATCGTCGCTCATGACGCGCCCCCGGCGGTCTGCACCGAGGCGCTCAAGAGGACATGGGCCAGAGCCCAGCCCGCCGGGGTCAGCCAGACGTAGCCATTGCCAGCGAGATCGACCAAGCCCATGCCGGTGATCTGGCGGCCCTCCTTCTCCGACCAGCGCGCGACAAAGACGCGCCGCTGGCACGTTGCGGCGCACCAGCCCTGATATTTGCGAGCGCGATGCTCGACGTCGCGACTTTCCACCGAGCGCGTGACGCCGCGATTTGCCGAGTCGATCGCGAGCCGGCCGATGGTCCGGATCAGCAGCAGCTCGTTGTCGGTTAGCCGGCGCTCCTCGATTGCTTCAAAGCGCGCTCCGACCGAGGCCATGTGGTTGGCCTGATCGGTCGTGAGGCCGAGCCGCTCGCCGATGGCCTTGCCCTTGAGGCCTTCGCGCTGGAGCGCCAGCGCGCGCCGCGCGAGGGTCCGGTCGATCGTGCCTGACGACATAGGGGAGACGGACGCCGACATCACAGCTCCTCGTCTTCATCGTCGAACGAGGGATCGTCTTCACTGTCGAAGTCTGAGGCGTCGTCGAGCGAGGGCGGCGCCGGCAGCCGGGCGCGATACGGCGATTCGTACGGCTTGTTGGCCTCGAGCACCGCGGCCTCGGTGGCCGGGGTCAGCGAGAAGATGGCCCCGCCGCTATAGAAATGCGTCTGCCAGGTCTCGGCTTTCAGCACCGGCGGTGCGCCGGCGTCGTCGCCGCGATCGATGATGACCTTCGGCACGTCGATCCGGATCATCTTCGAGCCGAAGCGCTCTTCCTCGCGATATCGCCCGGCATGGCGCCGGTGGCCCATGATCTCCAGCATGCCCCAATCCCAGCCATCCTCGGGCGGGGGCGGCGCGACGGCTTCGATGGTGTCCATGTTCTTGTTCCTCACCTGTTTGAGGGTCAGCTGCCGATGTGGGCAGCCGCCCAGAAGGTCATTGCCAATGCACCGGCGGCGCCCGCGATCATCACGGCCAGCACGATCCGCTCGACGATCGTCATGCCGGCGCCTGCCATTCCCACCAGCCTTGGGCGCCGCGAGCGGGCACCGGCGGCTCGAAATGTTCGATGGCGGAGACCGGCCATCCCCAAGTCGAGTGAGCGGCCCGGTCCGAGTCGTTGACGGGTGCGCCGAAATCGCGCGCGATCACGCTTCCGAGGACGGGCGACCCGAAGAACGCGGTGCCGAGCACGCAGCTGCGCGGCAGCTTCTCGGGCTCGTCGCGCCAGGACCTGAGGAGCGGGAGGGCTGATTTGTAGAGGCCGACCGTCCACGGCTCCGGCCCCTCGAGCCGCCGGATCAGGTCGTTGATCTCGTCGACCTTCACGGCGCGCGCGCCGGCGTGGACGCCGTGCCGCTTGTTGCGCAGCGCCACCGGCAGTTCCCAGCCGCGGAACTCGTACGGCTTGACGCCCGCCATGATCAGGCTGGCCCACGGCTGCCAAACGGTGATCACCTTAATGACCGGCATCGGACCGCCTCAGGCCGCGGCCTGCCGGCCGGCGACGGCCCGCATGACGTTCAGCACGGCGGCTTCGGCGCCGGCGGCAACGACGGCCGGCCAGAGCTTCAGGACTTCACCGCCGTTTCGGGTCGCGAGCGCCGCGGCTTGGTTCGCGATCGCCGGATCGGGCTTACCATCCGGGGAGAGCCCCTCGAAGAAATACGCGGGCGTCACCTCGAGCACGGCGGCGATCTGGCAAAGGCGCGAGGCCGAGACGCGGTTCAGCGCCTTCTCGTATTTCTGCAACTGCTGAAATGTGACGCCGATGGCCTCGCCCAGCCTCTCCTGGCTGATGCCGAGCTGCGTCCGGCGCAGGCGGATGCGCAGGCCGACGTGGCGGTCGGCGTCACGGACGGATTCGGAAGGTTTCATGATGGCAACTCCTTGTTGCTGGGGCGTCAGCCCCGTTCCGACAGCGCGGCGGCGCCCGCCGCGTTGATCTCGGCCATCCGAGCGGCGTCGCCGCCCGGCTTGTCGGGATGGTGGTTGGCCGCGAGGCGGCGGAAGGCGGTGTTGATCTGCTCGGGCGAGGCATCACCCTTGATGCCGAGCACCTCGGACCAGTGGCGCGTGGCGGGCGCCGGCAAGGCGGCGAGCCCCTGGAATGTCGCGCGCACCATCTCGATGCCGGCGTGACGGAGCTCGGTCCGGCGCGCCTCGACGACGTGCACGATGGCTTGCAGATTGTCCGCCGGCGTCTGGTAGCGAGCGCAGGCGAGCGCGGTCCACATGCCGGCCAGCCTGAACCAGACGGCAACACCGGGATCGGAGGGACGGTCGACGCCGAGGGTGGCGTTGGACGAGATCACGAGCTCGACCTGGCGCTCGCCCATTTCGGAGAGCAGCTTGTGGAGGCCGTCGCGGATGTTGCCGATCGCGCCGTTAAGGCTCGTCCGGAACTGCGACTTCACGGTCGCTTTCGGGCGCGACAGGCTCGACGGCCAGCACAGAGGATAAGGAGTCGGGGTCATGCCCGGCCCTCCGTCGGTTCGTTGGTCGATGCGGGCGCGGCCGGTCGACGAGCAGGGCGCTCAAGGTGAAGGGGCGGATCGTCCGCAACCCGAAAACGGAGGCCGACGAGCTTGATTTGGTCCTTGAGAATGCGCGCGAACTTCTGGCTCGAGCCGAGCACGTTCTTCTGCAGGAGCTCGTTGTCCAACTCTTCGGCGGTCGCCTTCAGAGCCGTCACCAACCGGTTCTCGATCGCGCCCAGTTCCTTCGCGGGCCCGGCGTTCAACCAGCTATCGAGCGCATCGAAAAGGGATATGGCCTGCGTGATCGTCAGGACGATCTCGATGTTTTCGAAGCGAAGACCGAGATCGGTTCCACTGAGGCCGTCCGGATCACGCAGTTGAGCGCCGATCTCGCCGTTCCAATGGAACTCGTTCTCACGGACATCGATGAAGGTCTCCGCCATCAGTCCGCCCCCCACATAGCCGTGGGCATGGCATCATGGGTGCGGCCAGCGAGCATCCGGCCCGCCGCGCGCTTGCCGACGCGCTTCATATAGCGGGAGCCGGGCTCCGCGCTCCGCCAGGTCGACGCGAATAACTCCTCGCTCGGCCGGCCCGAGGGGTGCACGACGACTACACGTCCCGAGCGGACCTCGGCCCCAAGGTCACCCCCCGGCTGCGGCTTATAAGGAGCCCATTCGCCCCACTGTTTGAAAAAGTAGGCGACGCCAGCAGCTTCGCATTGGTTCCGGATGTCGAGCGGCCACAGCAAGTGCATTGGCCGGGCCTGGGGCCCGCTCTCGCCGCCGCAGATGACCCAGTCGATCTCGTCGAGCCAAGGCGTCAGGTCGATCCGGCCGAGCATCGGCTCGATGCTGAGCCCCACCCAGCGGATGCCGAACTTCTTCTTGAGGGCGATCAACCGCGGGATGTCGCGATCGGCTTCTTCCTGATTGACGACAGTGGCGATGAGCCCAGCGTGGCGAGGCCAGGTCGAGCGGCCGATCGCCGCGAGACGCTTCTCGACGACGCTGATGCGCTTCGTGACGATCTGGATCGCGATGCGGTTACAGAGATCGATCTGGGTCCAGGCCGCCGCGAACCAGTCCAGCGGAACCTCGGTATCGAACAAATCCGACATCGATTGGATGAACACGCGCCGGCGGATGCCGCACGACCCTGGCAACTGACCGAACGTGTAGTCGGTGGCCCAGCCGGCGTGGGCGTTGTCCAGACGCTTGATGAGCGCTGCTGCGCTCGCGATCCGCCGCCGCGGCGCGCCGACGCCCCAGTGCGAGCCGCCAACGCGCTTATCGAAGGCCTCGGCGTAGCAGATCAGGCAGCCCGGGCCGACTTTCGTGCAGCCCCACCAGAAATTGACCGTGGCATCGGTCCATTCGACACCGGTCGTCTCACCCATGGCCGGACCTCGCGCGCAGTTCGGCCGCGAGCGCGGGATTGACGATCTCCCAGTCCTCGATCTGCATGCACTCGTCGCAGACCGGCTCGTTATCGACGAGATGCCCGTCGTCGGGACCGATCGCAATTTCGCAGCGGATGCAGCTGCCCCAGCGACCGTCCTCGAACCAGGTCGCCGTGCGGCGATCGGCGGCGTGCTCGTGGGCTTCAGCCATTGGCGACGCCCTCCGGCTGATAGGCGGCGATCTTCTTGGCGGTCGCCCAGCACTGCGCGACGATGTCGTTCATCGAAGTGCAGCGTTTCTCCTGCCAGGTCGCGCGATAGGCGTCGGCGTCGGCTTCCGACATCCTCGTAATGGCGTCCTCGAACAGGGGGCGCTCGTGAGGCGGGCAGACAAGGAAAGAGGCATAGGCTCGGCTGTAGGAGGCCAAGCGCGCCGGATCGCTCCAGAGCGCGTCGTAGGACGCCCGCAGCGCGTCATCGATCCCCGCCGGTCGCTCGTCGGTCTCGCAGTCACGAACGAAATAGAAGCCAGCCGCCATCCGATTGGCGATGAAGGCCGCCTCGGTCGGGGTCGCGAAGAAGGTGATGGCGTCCGAGGGGTTGATGAGCTCGTAGAGGCGGCGGTCAGTCATTGACGCCCCCCAACGTGAGGAGGGCGGTCACGGTGCTGCCGACGACGGCGCCAGCGAGGGCACAGAACACCAAGCCGCAGAAGACGCGGCGGGCGTAGAGATCAAACATTGGGCATCTCCTCGATGAGCAGGTTTGCCGGCTTCCACTTCTCGAAGTCGGCCGCGATCTGCTGGTAGTTGATGGGATGTTGGCTCTTGAAATCCGGCCACCACGACCCGCGCACCCATGCGCCGCGCGCCGAGTCGACCTGGATCCACTGCTGTCCGACCCAGCGCCGGTGATCGATGTCGACGTGCTTGAAGTCGGAGCGGGTGATGTAGCCGCGGCGGTCCATGATCACTGCCAGCTTGATGGCGGCGATCTTCCAGTCGGTCAGCTGCAGCGGCGCCGAGGCGCCGGCAACGACGTCCGGAACGTATTCTGGCAACCGGACCCGGTTGACGGGCAGGTTCTCGAACCAATCCCGCCCCGCCCATGAGCCGAGATCGTTCCGCGGCAAATAGGGATAGAAGGGAGGCTGTGTGTCCGTGCGGCAGCTGATCACGGTGATGCCACAGAACGGCGCGATCAGCCGCAGGACATCGCGCCCGCTCTCGGCCGGTACCAAGACCGCGATGCAGTCCGGGCCAGGCGCCAGCGGGTCATAACGCTGCCCTTCCAGCGCCTGGCGGAGGACGGTGTCGTTGAGCCGCAGCTTGGCCTCGATGCCGATCTGGAACCCGTCGACCCGGCGCACCAGCAGGATGTCGAAGCCGCCGGTCTCGGGATAGGCGACCCATTCCGGCTCGCGCGGCGTCTTGCTCGGAATGTCTGGCCGACCCGACGGCCTGGTCGCTGCCGCGATGAAGGTGGCGCAGAGCTCGGCCTCGCTCTTGAAGGGGGCGACGCGCTTCATCACGCCACCCGATCAAATCGGATGTGCTTGCCATCGGCGTCGACGGCCTCGAGCTCATGCGGGACCCGGCGGACCTCAGCCTCGGCCTCGGCGCGCGTGTAGCGGCCGGCCGCTATGACGTCGGACGTATAGCCGCTGTAGTTCGGCCGGTAATAGGCCTTGTGATCGCGAGCCCAGATCAAATACAGGGGCTGATCGCCGAAGAGGATGCCCTTGAGCCGTTCGGCGCGACGGAAGTCCATGCGGCGAACTGCTGTGGCGAGCTCGCCTTCGAGACGGTCGCGACGCTGCCTTTTGTTTCGTTTCCTCCGCAGATCATCGGGCGGTCGGCAAAAAATCTCACAACAGCTCAAGTTCAGAAGCTGATCGCCTGCAATGACCCACCACATGTTGTTGATGTGGTAGAAGGTCGTCCCGCGGCCGATGCGGCCCTTGCGGTCGGTGAACCAGATCGTGGCGCCATGCTCGAGAAGCGCGCCGTCAGCCGACTTCCGGTTGTAGTCGTGGTCGCATCTCGGCCGGCCGAGGTTCTCGTCGGTGTGCCAGCTCTTTGCGTAGCCGCGATCGATCCGTTGCCGCGGGGTCAGACCGGTAATGTCGCTCGTCGACACCGTGACCGGCGCGATGGTCTGGAGCCAAGCGATGATCCGCCGCCGTTCCAACTGCACCCGCAGCTGGTCGAGGTAGTTCATGCGCTTCAGCTTGTCGAAGTCGTGCCGCTGGCCATTGGGATTGTCGATCGGCCAGGTCTCGGCCCAATAGGTGACTTCGATGGCGCGGCCATGGATTGCGATCGCGGCGTGAAGCTCGCCGCGGCGCGCGAGCCGACGCGACGGGCTCAGGCTGCGAAAGTGCTTCAGGACATGTGAGTCCGCGCCAACCTTCCAGCCGCGCCGCGCAAAGGCGTTGAGCAGCGGCGTGAAGACCTCGGTGCGGAACGTCGCGTCGTTGGCGCCGTCTTGCCAGATCCCCAGATAGGTGTCGTGCAGGCGCACTTCGATTTTCGGGCGCATCAGGCCATCCCCAGAGCTTGCTTGTAGAGATCGAGGACGGCCTCCTCCTCCATGCGCTCGTCGCGGTCCTGCCGGCGCAGCCGTAGGACTTGGCGCAGGATCTTGATGTCGAAGCCGTTGGACTTGCTCTCGGCGAAGACCTCCTTGATGTCCTCGGCGATCGCGGCCTTCTCGTCTTCGAGACGCTCGACGCGCTCGACGAAGGCCCGGAGCTGCTGCGAGGCGGCCGTCGTCCAGTTGTCCTGGCCGGTCTCCGCGGTCGAAAACGCCTCGGCCTGACCGGGCACGCGCGGGCGCACGTTCTTGGACCGCCCGGGCCGCTTCACTGCACATCCCCGTCGATGGTGATGGCGGCCGCCACGGCTCGAGCCGCGATGTCGGCGAGATCGCGGCCGCCGATTGCATTGGCCCCGCGTGTCGCGACGATCGAGAACGGGCCGCGGCCGGCCATGGTGTTGGCGAGGACGCAGGCGCGCGCGCCGTATTCGTCGATGTCGTGCTGGCTGATCTTGTCGTTGGCGCGCAGCGCGGCGTCCGTGCATTCCCCCTGCGCGGAGGTCAGCCGGATGATCTCCAGCGCCATAGCTTCGATGAGCGTCGAGATCGTCTGTTCGCGACGAGCGAGCCACTGCCTGCGAAGGTCGTCGATGACCTCCGCCCAGTCGGCGCCACTGGCCCGGATAATGTCGTGGTCAATAATACCGACCGGGTAGAGCGCACCATAGAGCGGCGAGACAGAGGCGTGATGCCCGACATGAATGTAGAGGTCGGCCCGCGGGCCGACCTCCGTTTGCAGCTCATGCAGAGCGCGCTGGATCTCGGCTGGCGTCATCAAAGCACCTGTTCGCCGCGGAATTGCAGGACCAGGCGCTCGGCGGCGTCGATGGTGATGTCGATGAGCTCCCGCGGGTAGCCGCTGGCGAGCAGCACGACGGCGCTGCGGCCGGTCGACACGATCTCGACGGTGAGGGCCTGCGCCATCGCGCGGGCCAGCAACGGCACCTGGGTGCCGCCCTCGTTGGTGCTCGCTGACATGCGCGCCTCCCCTCTGGACGCGCCATCTCGTGCACACTATAGTGTGCATGTCAACTTAAAGACGAGCACCAACAGTTGCACCGCCAACGTTAGTGTGCGGTGATGTGACGTGGGGAGTGCGCTCGTCGCCTCAGAATGCGGGCGTGACGAGGAGGAATAAATGGGTGTGTGTGGGGGACGCGGATCCGGCATCCCCGCCCAGAACGGGCGGTTTGCGGAGAGCGTCAGGCGATTTTATGAAGTCATCGTGCCGATGACGGCGGCCCAAAAGGCCTCGCTACTTGAAAAAATCAATCTTTCGCAGGCGCAATTGTCTTCGCCAGTGCGAGGAAACTATCCCGTTGCTCCGCCGACATCTGAGAATACGCGCGGAAAAGCGCCGATAGCTGCGGATCGTCCTCGCGGACGCCGTACAAAATCCACATCGGGTTGACCTTGAGTTCATCGCACAGCGCGATGAACCCATCGAGGCTTGGTTCTTTATTTTCGGTCAGGATCGACCGCAAATAATTCGGGCTCCGGTTGGCCGCGCTCGATATAGCGCGCCAGGACCGCCCCGATTTTTCTGCGGCGTCACGGAGACGCTCTTTCCACCCATCAATCACCATGATGAGCATTATAGATGTCAAGATTTGGGCTGTCATGGGTCATTATCGAGTGTAGTTGACATGCACACTATAGTGTGCAACGCCATGTGGCATGTCGACACGAGAGCATCTGCTGGCCGAGGTTGAGGCGTTCTTGGCGCGGACCGGGATGGGTCCGACCTATCTCGGGCAGCGAGCGGGCATAGGCACCGATTTTGTCAAACGGTTGCGGGCCGGTCGCGATGTCATGACCGACACCGCCGATGCCGCCTTCACGTTCATGCGCTCCTACCAGCCCGACCAACCGGCGGCGGGTCGACGGCGCGCGCGCCGCGCCTGAGTTCACAGCGTCGCGGCCAGTTGGTCGCATAGGTTCGGGGGATGGGATGGGCGCGCAGTCCACGAGCGATCGATCCGTGACCATGTACCTGCCGGAGCCGGTCTATGCCGGGCTGGTCGACATGGCGCGCCGGGCCCGGCGGACACCGGGCGCGCACGCGGCCGACCTTTTCCTCGCGGCCTATTCGGCGCGCGGCGGCAAGGAGGCGGAGCCGGCGCTGGCAGCGGCGATTGAAAAGCTGGCAGCCGCGGCCGCGGGCCTCACCCGGGCGCCGGCTCCACCGCCGGTCGCGGTCGCGCCGAAGCCGCCGCCGCCCAAGCGGCCACCGCCGCCGGCACCCGGCCTCTCGGAGCGTGGCGGCCGCATGCGCCTCGCGTTCGCGCTCAAGCCCCAGCAGGCCGCCGTGCTCGACTATCTCATGGATGTCGACGAGGCCTCGGACGATCAGATCCGCGCCGCGCTCGCCGAACACGGCATGACCGTCCAAGGCAAATCCTTGTCGGTCGCGGCGAGCACGATCCGCAGCTCCACGGGCGTCGGCATCAACGGCCTCCGTTCGATCCCGCACGGCTACATGCTCACCGAGGCCGCGCGCACCCAGATCTCCATCAAGCTGGCGGAGGCGCTGTGACCGACGCCGACGCCTTCCTCTTCGATCCGCTCCCGCGCCGCCATCACCGCGTCGTCATCATCGACCCGCCCTGGAAATGGTCGGGCGGGACGAAAAGTCGCCCGCAGCACTACCCGCGCATGACGTGGGCCGAGATCGAGGCCCTGCCGGTCCGTGAGCTGCTGCATCCGGAGGGCGGCCGGGTCTTCTTGTGGATTACGGCCCCGCTGCTGAACCGGATCGAGCGCCTGCAGCGCGCTTGGCGTCTGCGGTATTCCTCGGCATTCCCCTGGATCAAGCTGTGGCCAGGTGAAGACGGCATGTTCGTCTATCGGTCGTCACTGGCGCGCGGCACCGGGTTCGAGGTCACCGGCAACGCCGAATATATCGTGATCCTCAAGGCGGGGAGGCCGCAATCCATCAAGGGGCGGCCGTTCCCCTCGGTCTACCACTCGGCGCGCCGCGAACACAGCCGCAAGCCGTCGGACCTGCACGCTGACATCGAGCAGCGGTTGGCCGGCCCCTATGTCGAGATCTTCGGTCGCGAGCGCCGCGCCGGCTGGGACAGCTGGGGTAACCAGGTCGACCATTTCAACGCCCGCCCCGACGTTTCGCCGAGAGCCCAGGTCGCAGGGGTCGCCGGTGCAAGCCCGGGTCAAGGACTGGATGTCGAGCGGATCGGGGACGGGCAGGAATATTCCGCCAATCCAGTCAATGCGCGCACGTCGACGGCGGCGGGGGAGGCTGCGCTAACAGCCATTGATCCTGCCGCCGCGGCGGACCCTCGCCAGATCGCGATGTGGGGGGCTGCATGAGCGTCCGCGTCCTGCACGGCGACATGCGCGACCGCCTGGCCGAGGTGCCCGACGGCTCGGTCGATCTCATCTTCACCGATCCGCCCTACGGCGAGACCAGTCTGCGCTGGGACCAGCGTGTGCCGGGCTGGCCGGATCTGGTGCGGCCGAAGCTGAAACCCGGCGGCAGCATGTGGGTGTTCGGTTCTCTTCGCATGTTCATGGAGTGCGCTGGCGATTTCGAAGGCTGGCGCCAATCGCACGATGTCGTGTGGGAAAAGCATAACGGCACCGGGCTGTTCAACGACCGATTCCGCCGCGTGCACGAGCATGCCGTTCACTTCTATCGGCGGGCGGACCGCTGGCGCGACGTCTACAAGTCGCCGCAGACGACGAACGATGCCCGGGCCCGCCGGGTGAAGAAGAGCCCGAAGCCGAGCCATTGGAAGAACGCCACCGGCGCCACCGAATATTGCAGCGTGGAAGGCGGCCCGCGGCTGATGCGGAGCGTGATCTATGCTCGCTCGGAGCACATGCGCGCCGATCATCCGACGCAGAAGCCGCTCCTCATCACCGAGCCGCTGCTGCTCTACGGCTGCCCGCCCGGCGGTCATGTGCTGGATCCCTTCGCCGGCAGTGGCACGACCGGCGTCATGGCGCGCCGTCACGGCATGTCGGCAACCCTGATCGAGGGCGACGAGAAGTTCATCCCCGTTATCGAGCGTCGGCTCGAGCAGGACGCTCCTCTCCTGTTCGCGGCGCGGGAGGTGGCGGCATGAAGCCAGACGCCGTCACCGACCATGCCCTTCTCCGCTACCTCGAGCGGGTGTGCGGCTTCGACGTCGACGCCATTCGTCGACGCTGCGCCGAGCTCTGCGCGCCGGCCGTCGCCGCCGGCGCCACGTCCGTTCAGATCGATGGTCACCTCTACATCCTGGCCGGCGGCCGCCTGGTCACGGTGAGGCCGACCGGTCCTCACCAAGGCCGCCGGCGGCGGTTGCCGCGGCATGGCCCGTTGCCGCCTCCCGATTTTCGCAAACAGCTTCAGGACGACGAAACATGACACCTCCCGCAGTCGTGATCCCGCGCGAGATCACGCATTTTCACATGTGCCCGGGCGCCGGCGGCGGCGGGAAGGGTTTCAACCGGGGCGGCGCCCGTGTCGGCCGTTTCGAGGGCGTACCGGTCTGCATCGGCGGGATCGACAATGATGCCGCCGGCCTCGCCGATTTCGAACGGGTGACCGGCGTGCAGGGGACGCTGCGCGACCTCTTCACGGTCGCCCAATACACGGCATTTCACGGCCGGCCGCCGCCGCCCGACTTCAAGGAGGTGACGCCCGACGATGTCCGCCGTGCTGCCGGCTATCGGCGGCCGAACGTCGTGTTCATGTCGACGCCTTGCAAAGGCTATTCCGGGTTGCTCGCCGAGCAGGCTTCGCTCTCGCCGAAATACCAGGCGCTGAACGCGCTCGCTCAGCGGGTCGTGTGGCTAGTGCTCGAGGCGTGGGCCGACGACCCGCCCGAGTTCATCTTGTTCGAAAACGTGCCGCGAATCATGACCCGCGGGCGCGGCTTTCTCGACCAGATCTGCGCCATGCTGGCCCCCTACAATTTCGCGTGGGTCGAGAGCCAACACGATTGCGGCGAGCTCGGTGGCCTCGCACAGAGCCGCAAGCGTTTTCTCGGTGTCGCTCGGCATAGGGGGAAAGTCCCGCCGTTCCTCTACGAGCCGCCGCGCCAGCGTATTCGCTCGGTCGGCGAGCTGCTCGAACAGTGCCCGCTGCCGGGCGACCTCTCGGTTGGCCCCATGCACCGCATGCCGAATTTGCAGTGGAAGACATGGGTCCGGCTCGCGTTTGTAGAGGCCGGCTCGGACTGGCGCTCCCTGAACAAGCTGCAGGTCGAGGATGGCGTGCTGCGCGATTTCGCGATCATGCCGGACCGCGCGTGGCGCGACGGTACGTTGGGCGTCCTCCCTTGGCCAGCTTCGTCCGGGGCGATCACAGCCCAGGCCGAGGCGACGACTGGCCGATTCTCTGTGGCTGACCCGCGTGTCAGTTCCACCTTTGAAGGGGCTGGTCATATGGGCGTTCGGGAATGGGACCGCCCGGCGGCCCTCATCACGGGCGATGCCCGCCCTACCAAAGGGCAGTTCAGCGTGGCCGATCCGCGCCCGCCCGAAGGGGCCGCCCATTACCATCAGTATGGCGTCCGGCCATGGAGCGGTTCCATGGGGGCCGTCATCAACGTCAAATCGCCAGGCCAGGGCGTTTTCTCGGTGGCCGATCCTCGCGTCGACGGCCATCCGAAATCCGTCCAGCTCGGCATTCGGCGCTGGGAGGAGCCAGCCCCGGTCGTAAAAGGCGACGTCTCGGTCGGGACCGGCCCTTATGCCGTGCCGGACCCGCGTATCCCGGGCTCGCCGCGATTCAACAACACCTATCGGATCGTCCGGACGGGCGAGGCCTCACCCGCCGTCGCCGGTCCGGGTGGCCCGGCCAATGGGCTCTGCGTCGCTGATCCCCGGGCCGCGGGCTCCTTTGCCGGCAACGGCAAATATAGGGTGACCGCCATGACCGAGCCGGCGGGCACCGTGATCGGCGGCAGCACGACCGGGCAAGGAGCGTTCGCTATTGCCGACCCGCGCACCGGGTACGGGCCCAATTCGCACCGGAACAAGATGCGGGTGGCGGAATGGGAGAAGAGCACCGGCACGGTGATCGGCGCCGACCGCGTGGGCTCGGGCGCCATGAGCGTTGCCGACCCGCGGCCGGAATTCGCGCGCGACGGCCGCGAGCAATATCTGTCAGCCGGCCACTACGGCGTGAACCGCTGGGAGGCCTCCAGCCTCGCCGTGACCGGTACCGGTCAACACGACAACGGCCGCTGGTCCGTCGCGGACCCGCGGCCGGCCGAAGGCGCCGAGGCGGGGCGGCTGCCGGCGCCCGAGGATCGGCTCGTCGCTGTGATCCGCGCCCTGGACGGGACCTGGCACCGGCCGTTTACGACCTATGAGCTCGCGGCGCTGCAGGGCTACGTTGATCCCGGCGAGCACCTGGTCATGCAAGGCACCTCGGACAGCGCATGGCGAGAGAGGATCGGCAATATGGTCCCGCCGCCGGCGGCCCAGGCGATCATGTCGACGATCTGCCGGACGCTGCTGCTGGCCTGGCAGGGCGAAACCTTCATGCTCTCGTCGGACCCGATCTGGGTGCGGCCGATCGCGACAGCGCTCTCGATCGACGTGCCGCCCCTGCCGGAGGTCACGCAATGAAGGTCTCCGCGCGCACGCGAAGGGCACTAGCAGTCCGCCGAGAACAGCGGCGGATGTGGGCCGCCGGCTACCAACTCTGCGAACCCGACTGGCGCCTGCTGAGGGGCGGCAAGATCGGCAAGGTCATCATCGACGCCAAGATCAACATCGATCGCACGCACATCTGGTTCAAGATCGGCGAACTGGCGGACGTGCCGCCCCACAAAGGGGAGGCGTGATCATGCACCAGCGTCTCAAGGACATGCGGGCCGCTGCGGCTGCCGAGGAAAAGATCCGGCGGGCGCTGGCGGCGCGCGCCGCGCTCGACGCCGCGACCGGCCGAAAACGACGGTCGGCGACGACGATCCGCCTGGATCAGCGGCACGCCACCGAAAAGAACCCGGACGGCGAGTCGTTCTCGGGCGCCATGGCGAGGATCGCCGAGGAGCACGGTCTCACGGTGAAATCGATCCGGGGGCGCAGTCGGCAATACGCGATCATGGTTGCCCGCGTAGAGATTGCTTGGCTCGGCTTCTACCGGTTTGGCGTTCCGACCACCGCGCTCGGCCGGCTTATGGGAGGGCGAGACCATTCCACGATCGTCAATGCGAAGAACACCGGCGACATGGTGTTCCGGCACCGCCTTGGCGTCGAGGGGGCGGCCGCGCTGGCGCGCTCAGATGAGGAGCGGCGCGACGCGATCATCGCCTACTACCAGGAGATCACCGAACAGAGCCGGGCCCGATACCAGGCCCGGCCGACGGCCCAACGCCGCCAGCGACCGTCGGCGTGGGAAGCCCCGCGTGCCGAGCTGCGGCGCCAGCTCGCGCTGCTTGGCATCGAGGGCGCGCCGATCCGGGAGCTCGCGAAAGCCCTCGGTGTCAGTGCGACGAAGACCCGTGCGCTCGTCGCCGAGCTGCGCGCGGAGGGCACGGTCTCATGAGCGGCCAGTACTACCGGATGGACTATGACGACTGGGACGACGGTACCCACGACCTCACGCTGGAGGAGGAGGCCGCGTACCTGCGGCTCTGCCACCAGATGTACCGCCGCCGCGGGCCGATCCACAATTCGGAGAGCCGGCTGGCGTCGCTATGGCGATGCCACCAGAACAAAGCGCGCGCGCTCCTGAAGCGGCTGATCGAGCACGGCAAGATCGTCGTGCTCGACGACGGCCGCCTGGCCAATGATCGGGTGGCACGTGAGCTAGACCATCAGGACACCATCAGGAGACAGCGGGCAGACGCCGGGCACACCGGCGGCACACGCTCCCGAGACGCGCGGCGTAACCCCTTGAAATCTCTCGACCCGTCCGAAGCAAATGCTTTCGCGCGAAGAATAGATGAGAATATAGAAACAGTCGTAGTCGTAGAGGGCGCGCGCGGGCGCGAGGCCGGAGACGGCCCCGGACGGCTGGACATCACCGCGGGCGACGCGATCGTCGCCGCCGTCACCGACGAGCTCGTGCCCGACGGCCACCGGCTGCGTGGCGATGTCCTCGCCGCCTCTGTCGCCCTGGGATGGCTGAGATCGGGCTACGATCTGCAGCGCGACATCCTGCCCGGCGTCCGGCTCGCGATGCAGGGCCAGCACCGCATCAGCCAGTGGCGCTCGCTGACCGGATGGATCGCCAATGTCCATGCTGACCGCGCCGCGGCCGAGAAGGCCCGGCCGCCGCCGCCCGGAATTGCACATGCCGACCCTGTTGTTTCCCCTTCGAGATCGCGCCATGACCAACCTTCCATCGTCGAAATCGGGCAGGCCATTGCCCGCCACGACTACGCCGCCGTCCGTTGATCCTCGTCACATCGATCTGCTGATCGCGCGCGCCGACGCGCCGGTCGCCAGCAGCCTCCATGCGCTGCCTTCCGATGACGCCTGCCGCGCCGTGCTCGCCGAATTGCGGCCGGCGCTCGCGCTGCGCTCCGAATGGGCGGTCGCCGTCGGACACGCAACCCGGTTGGCCGCGGTGCTGCCCGCGGCCCGGGCCGACACCACGACGATAGCGCTCGCAATCTCCGAACTCGGCAAGGCGTTTGCGGCCTATCCGCCGGCGGTCGCCCAGTATACGGCGGATCGGCTGATGGAGATCTGTCGCTTCCGGCCGGTGCCGGCCGAGGTGCATGACGTCGCCAAGCGCCGCACGGTGGATCTCCGCATCGCCGAGGCCATGGCCGAGCGCGTGCTCGAGGCGCGGGCCGCCGCCGCCGAGGAACGGGCGCGCCGGGCCGCCGAGGAGTGTGAAGAAGCTGCGGCGCGCGCCGAGGGGCGGGAGACGCCCAGCGAGCGCCGCCGGCGCGTCGCCGAGGAGACCATGGCGATGTTTCGCGGAATCGGCCGGGGCGATGGTGCTGCCGGCGAGCAGCCAGAGGCCTGATGGAGGCGACCATGTTTGGAAAGAGCATGCCGAAGCTGGAAATGATCGAGCCCAAGCCCATGACGGATAAGCAGGTGAAGGACCGGCTCCGTCTGGCCAGTGCCGAGGTTCGCCGAGCGCCGGCCGCTGGCGCGCAGTCGACAGGAGACGATGGTTTCGTCGCCAGCATGGCCACGGGCTTCCCGACGCAGGGCACTGCGGCCGCCGTCGTGGGCGCCAGCCTCGGACAGGCGATGCAATCCACCTCGTCCGAAACCACCTATTCCTCGAGCTCGGACAGCTCGTCGTCCAGCTTTGACAGCGGCTCGTCATCGAGCAGCGATGGATCGTCCTACTAATGCCGAAACGCAAGTCCAGTGCGACGCCAGACGCCCGGCTCGACGACGTCGTCGACGCCGGGGGACTGACCTATCGCGAGGAGCTGTTCTGCCACCTCTATGTCGAGCTCGCCAATGCCAGCGAGGCCTACAGGCGTGCCGGAGGCAAGGCGGCACGGCCGGATGTCGCCTCGGCCCAGATGATGGCGAGACCCGCTGTTGCCCGGCGCATCGCCGACCTGCGGGAACGGCGCCTCGCCGCCATCGACTTCTCGGCCGAGGAGGTCCTGTCCCGGCTCGTCGGCCAGGTCCGGGCGGATCTCCGGGACATCTTCGCGGACAACGGCTCCATCAAGCCGGTCGCGGACTGGCCCCCGGTCTGGCGGCACGGGCTCATCGCCGGCATCGAGCAGTTTGAAGAATATGGAGAGGACGGCGACGGAAACCGGATCGTCACCGGCGTTACCAAGAAGGTCAAGCTCGCCGATCGCACGCGCATCCTCGAGCTCGCCGGCAAACACGTCGACATCTCGGCCTGGCGCGAGCGTGTCCAGATCGACACCAGCGAGACCATGCGGGCCATGCTGGAGTCGTTCGCGCGCGACACGTGGGTGCCCGCTGGGGAGACGGCGCCGGGCGCTCGGCAGCCGAGCGGACCAGCCGGGCCTGTTGTCGCGTCGGTGCTGGACGGCTAATTCGATGCTGCGGAGCGTAGGACGCGCTCGATCAATGATGATGGTCGCGCGCCGTGTCCGGTGATCCCTTCGCAACGCAATGGCCGTCGATCGACGAGATCTCACCCGCCGATCTGCCGAAGGCGCTCGCCAACCGCTGGTGGCGCCTCACCAATCTCTACTGGATCCAGGATAAGGACGGGAACGAGGTCCGCTTCGTGCCGAACGCGGCGCAGCGCAAGTTCCTCCTGGAGATGTGGTACCGCAATGTCGTGCCGAAGGCGAGGCAACGCGGTTTCTCCACTTTGATCCAGCTATTGATGTTGGATACCTGCTTGTTCAAATCGGGAAGTGCGACCGCCGTCATCGCCCAGGACGAGAGCACGGCCAAGGAGATCAGGGACACCAAGATCAAGTACGCCTGGGATCGCGTCCCACCGGTTGTCCGCGAACTTGTCAGGCTCACCACCGACAATGTCACCGAGCTGAAATGGTCCAACGGCTCGAAGATGCGGCTGGCGACGTCGGTTCGCGGCGGCACCATCCATTTCCTGCACATCTCCGAGCTTGGCAAGATCGTTCAAGCCGAGCCCGCTAAGGTGTCCGAGATCCAGGAAGGCTCGATCCCGGCGGTGCCGCCGACTGGCGTGCTCGTCATCGAGAGCACAGTGGAGGGGCCCCACGGGCTCTTTGCCGACTATTGCCGGACCGCTCAGATGCTGGCGGATCAGAAGCGCGAACTGACCCCTCTCGACTTCAAGCTGCACTTCGCCTCATGGTGGGATGCCCCAGAATACCGGATGGATCCGCGACACGTCGTGATCACCCCGCAGCTCGCCGCCTATTTCGAGCGGGTGGAGGCGAAGATCGGCCGGGAGATCGATGCCCCCTCCCGTGCCTGGTACGCAAAGACGCTGGAAGCGACCTTCGGCGGCGTCACCGAGAAAATGTACCGGCAATATCCCTCATATCTCGAGGAGGCCTTTTCCGTTTCCTCCGAGGGCCTCTGGCTGTCGCAGCAGATGGCGCGGGCCCGGCGCGATGGTCGCATCGGCAAGGTGCCGATCCTGCCGGGATCGCCGGTCAACACGTACTGGGATATCGGCACCAATGATTCGACCTCGGTCTGGCTGCATCAGCGGCACGGCCTGAACGATCACTTCATCGGGTTCGTCGAGGGATCGGGCGAGCCGCCCAGCTATTATGTGCGCGCGCTTGGCGATCTTCGCGCCAAAGGTCAGTTCGCGTGGGGCAAACACTTCTTGCCGCACGATGGTGCCGCTCGCCGGATCAATGCGGAGATCCTGAAGACCTATGCCGACATGCTGCGCGATCTCGGCCTTTCCGATGTCGAGATCGTGCCGCGCGCGCAGGATCTCAATGCCGCCATCGATGGCATGAGGGAGGACTTCAGCCGGTATTGGTTCGACGAGGAGGCCTGCGGCGAGGGCATCCGGCATCTCGATGGTTTCTCCAAGGCCTGGAATAACGCCATGCAGATCTGGACCAGCGGCATCATGAAAAACGGTCATCAGCACGCCGCCGACGCGCTGCGGCAGAAGAGCCAGGCCGAACAGGCCGGGCTGCTGGCAGGCATCCCAGGCGGGACCCAGAAGCGCCGCCGGCGGGTCGGGGGGATGGCAGTCTGATGCACACGATCGTGCGCATCGTGGATCACCAAACATTGAAAAACCGGGAAAAGCGGAATACCAAGGCTTATCGCATGCACACGATAGTGAGCGCGCCGTGGCAGAGGTCGACATCTCCATCTATCACTTCCGCCATGAGCTCCGCGACCTGGCGCTGATAGGCTCGTGGGCGCGGGTGGACGATGGCCAGTGGCGCCGCTGCCTCGTGATCATGCGAAAGTGGGCCTATGGCAGCGACGACATGCGCATCTTTGTCGTGTTTGACGACGTCGACCTGCCAAATTGGGCGCTTGATGCTCCGCCCTATGGCGACACAGCTTGGGCCATCGCGCAGGGCCGGCAGGCCTGCAAGGCGCTCGACATCAACGAGAGCCGCGCGAACATCAACCTCATCATTACGGCGGTCAACGACAGCCTCTACGACCTCATCATGATGCCGCCGCGGCCGGCGGCCGAGAAGGTCACCGTCGGCGAAGTCGTGATGACCGATCGTGAGAGCGGACGCCGCCTCGACGTCGAGTTGCGCACCGATGTTTGATCTGTCGGCAAAAGACGGGTCGGTCCGGCGGCTCGAAAATGAATCGCCGGTCTCTGCGGAGGCCGCGCCGAAAGCGGAACGACCGAACGATCGGCTCGACGGCCCGGAGGCGATGCGGCATCACCGGCGGTTGCTCGATCATTATGTCCGCGAGCTCGACCGCCAGAGCCCGAACCGGGCCGAGATGGCCCGGGACGAGGATTTTTACGACAACGAGCAGTGGCGAGATGAGGACAAGGCCACGCTCGAAGCCCGCGGCCAGGTGCCGCTGGTCTACAACGTGATCTCGACCTCGATCGACTGGGTGCTCGGCTCCGAGCGGCGCGGCCGCTCCGATTACAAGATCTTGCCGCGCCGGAAACAGGACTCGAAGCCCGCCGAGCGGAAGAGCCAGCTGCTGAAATACCTGTCGGACTGCAACAACACGACGTTCCATGTCTCGCGGGCCTTCGCCGATGCCGTGAAGGTCGGCGTAGGCTGGCTCGAGGACGGCATCCAGGACGGCGATGAGGAGCCGATCTATTCCCGCTATGAGTCGTGGCGGAACATGTTGGCGGATTCCTCCGCGTCCGAGGCAGATCTTTCCGACGCGCGGTATATCTTCCGCACGAAATGGGTCGATCTCGACATCGCCAGCGCCATGTTTCCGCGCCGCCGCGGGCTCCTGGAGCACTCGATCGACAACGCCGACCAGCTTGCCGCCCTCAGCATCTATGGCGATGACGCCATGGATGCCAAAGAGATCGAGCTCGATCGCACCGGCACCGGCCGTCGTGCCGATGACGCCACCGGCGGGTATTTCCGAGAGCGGGTGCGGCTGATCGAGGCCTGGTTCCGGGTGCCGGTCGAGACCGAGGTTGTCGCAGGCGGGCAGTTCGCCGGCGAGATCTATGACCGGCAGTCCCCCGGCCACCGCGACGAAATCGGCGCCGGCAAGGCCGAGATCCGCAAGCGCGTCATGCTTCGCATGCACGTCGCGATCTTCACCGCCACCGGCATGCTCTACCTGGGACAGAGCCCTTATAGGCACAACCGGTACCCGTTCACGCCGGTCTGGGGCTATCGCCGCGGCAAGACCGGACTGCCGTACGGCATGATCCGCCGCATGCGCGACATCCAGGAGGACGTCAACAAACGGGCGTCCAAGGCGCTGCACATCCTCTCGACCAATAAAGTGATCATGGACGAGGGGGCCGTCGACGATCTCGACGAATTCGCCGAAGAGATCGCGCGCCCGGACGGCATCATCGTCCGCAAGCCCGGGAAGGCCATCGACATCAACGTCGATCGCGATCTTTCGCAGTGGCACCTCGAAATGATGAGCCGGTCGATCTCGCTGCTGCAATCCTCAAGCGGCGTCACCGATGAGCTCCTGGGCCGTCGGACCAACGCGAATTCCGGCATCGCCATCCAGTCGCGCCAGGACCAGGGCCAGATGGCGACCTCGGGCCTGTTCGATAACCTCCGCCTCGCCAAGCAGCTCTCCGGTGAGAAGCAGTGCTCGCTGATCGAGCAGTACATGTCGGAGCCCAAGGCATTTCGGATCACGAACATGCGCGGCGCCCCCGAATATGTCGAGGTCAACGATGGGCTGCCCGACAATGATATCACGCGATCGAAGGCGGATTATGTGATCTCGGAGGCGGACTGGCGGGCGACGGTGCGGCAGGCCCAGGCCGACGAACTGTTCGCCCTCATGCGCCAAATCGCGCCGGTTGCCCCCCAGGTCATCATCATCATGCTCGACTTGCTCGTCGAGGCGATGGATCTCCCGAACCGCGACGAGCTCGTGCGGCGCATCCGCCAGGCCACCGGCCAGCGCGACCCCGATCAGGACGAGCCCACGGCGGAGGATGCCGCGAAGGCGCAAGCCGAGGCACAGGCGCAGCAGATGACGCAGGCCATGGCCATGGCCCAGCTGCGCGCGGCCATGGCGAATGCCGCCAAGGCGGAGGCGCAGGTCAAGGAGATCCTGGCCAAAATACCAGGAGCCTCGGTTGGCGCGCAGAAGAGCGCGCTTGAGGCGGCTGCGATGGCGATCGCCCAGCCGCAGGCCGTGCATGTCGCCGACCACATCCTGGCGGAGAGCGGTTTCACGTCGCGGACCGACGAACAACAGAGCGCCGCGGCGGCTGAGGCCGCAATGCGCCAGCAGCAGCAAGAGGCACAGGGAGCCCCGAATGGCCAGCAGCCAGTATACTGACGCCGAACTTGACGAGCTCACGGATGAAGAGCGTGAAGGCCTCAAGGAGATGGAGGCCGAGGGCCGCGGCGAGGCCAGCGAGGACGACGAGCCGCAATCCGAGGCCAGCGGAGACGCCGAGAAGGCCGCAAAGGCCGAGAAGGGTGATGAGGCCGCCGAGGAGCTGGAAGCGGCACCCGAGGTAGCGGCCGTCATCGATGCGGCGGTCACCGACAAACCCGCCGAGGCCCCAGCAGCCGAAGCGCCGGCGGCATCCCCAGCAGCCGCAGCGCCGGCGGCGCCGCGTCTGCCGCAGTATGAGCTGCCGGAGAATTTCAGCGAGCAGCTGACCTCGCTCGAAACCCGCCGCACTGAGCTTGCGACGCGCTTCGACGACGGCGAGCTCACAGCCCGCGAATATCGCGAGCAGGATCGGGCGCTGGAGCGGGAGGAGCGCGAGCTCCATCAGCAGCAGCTGCGCGCGGAGATGTCGCGCGACATGGTTGTCGAGGCCTGGAAGACCCAGGTCGAAACCTTCCTTTCGGCCCATCCGCAATACGAAAAAGGGTCGCCGCTCTACGCGGCGCTCGATGCCGAGGTGCGGCGGCTGCAGCAGGATGCCGACCAACCACTGGACCCGAAGCTGCTTGCAGAAGCACACGAAAGTGTCGACCGGCAGATTCGCGCAGCGATGGGCATGCCGGCGGCCGGCGCGGCCGCGTCGGCCCCGAAGCCCGCGCCGAAACCGGCTGCCCGGCAGATCGAGGCGCCTCCCACGCTGGCCCATGTTCCGGCGGCCGGAATCACCGAGGCCGGCGACACCGGCGACTATGCCGCGCTCGATCGGCTGATGGAGACCAACTATGAGGCCTATGAGGCAAAGCTCGCCTCGATGACCGATGCCCAGCGTGATCGGTATCTGGCAGGATCGTAACCCGGAGCGCGACGCGATGCTGACCGTACGGCTGGAGCCAGATGAGGGCGTGCAGATCGGAAGCGGGCCGGACGCCGGCGCCGTGATCAAGGTGCTGGCGCGGTCTGGTCGCAAGGTAGCGCTGTCGATCCACACCAATCTGCCAGTGGCGCGGCACTATTTCGGGCTGTCACCGCCGGCGTTTCGACCCGGGTTGGCAGGCGCCAGCGCGACCAGCTTTCGCGCGGTCAGTTGTGCTGCGGGCTGATTTTCGCTAGAAAACACAGGCCATAGCCATCAGAGCGTAGGACGCGCTCCCTTCACAGGAGCCCGTCCATGGCTGGACCGACTGTCATCCCTGTTGGCGATCCCAAAGCGGTCAAGCGCTGGTCCGGGTCGCTGTTCCTCGACGTTCTTCGCAAAGCCTACTGGGAACGCAAGTTCGTCAGCACGGATCCGAACCAGATCATCCAGCGTCTCACCGATCTCGAATCGGGGGCCGGCGACACGATCTCGTTTGATCTCGTCGCACAGCTGCGCGGCACGCCGACCTATGGCGACAACCGCGTCGAAGGCAAGGCGGAGAATCTGCGGTTTTTCACCGATGAACTGAAAATCGACCAGATGCGCAAGACGGTGTCGTCTGGTGGCAAGATGTCACGGAAGCGCACGACGCATAACCTGCGTTCGATCGCCCGCGATCGTCTCGGCGACTACTGGTCGAAGTATCTCGACGAATCCCAATTCATTTACCTCAGCGGCGCCCGCGGCACGAACGAGGACTATTTCGAATCCGTCACCTGGGCGGGCTATGCCGGCAACCCCATCCAGGCGCCGGATCCTGCTCACCTCTTGTATGGCGGCACCGCCACTTCCAAGGCCACCATCACCGCAACGGACACGATGAGCCGCGACCTCATCGAGCGTGCCGAGGTGCGCGCTCGCATGATGCGCGCGACCGACCCGCGCAAGGCCAACATGATGCCGGTCATGATCGGCGGCGAGGCGCACTACGTCTGCGTCATGTCGCCGTTCCAGGAGCATGATCTCCGCAAGGAGAGCGGCGTTGCGGGCTGGCTGGAATTGCAGAAGGCGGCCGCGGCGGCGGAAGGTCGGAACAATCCGATCTTCAAGGGCGGCCTCGGGATGATCAACAAGGTCGTCCTGCACAGCCACGAGTCGGTCATTCGATTTTCCGACTATGGCGCAAGCGGTGATCTGCCCGCGGGACGCGCGCTTTTTCTCGGCCGCCAGGCAGGCGTCGTCGCCTACGGCGGAAAAAACGGCACGCGAGCCTTCTGGAACGAAGAGTCCAAAGACCACGGCAATGAAATGGAGGTCATGGCCGGGTTCGTGATGGGCCAGAAGAAGACCCGCTTCGCCGATGCCGACTTCGGCGTGATCGCGCTGGATACACACGCGAAGAACCCGGGCTGACGCGCGAGCGTCCCCCATCTCGCAGCTGACCCCCGGCCGCAGGCCGGGGGACCCGCCCCACCCTCAAGGACACCGTCATGACCATCCATCAGAGCGATTTTGCCAAAGGCATCAAAGACGTGGTGTATCCGGCGACTGCTGACCGTGCCGTCGCCTACCGGTTCGCGATGGCGGTGCCTGCCAACGCAGCGGTGAACGACATTCTCGAGCTCGCCGTGATTCCGGCCGGCTGTCGACCGGTCGAGGTGACGGTCGATTCTGACGATCTCGACACCAACGCCACGCCGACCCTCGCGTTTGATGTAGGCATGATGTCCGGTGACGTCGGCGATCCCTCGCCGGCCCGGACCTGCGGCGCCGAATTCCTGACGGGAGCCCAGATCGGCCGCACCGGTGGCGTCGCGAAGCCGTCGACCGCTTCGGCATACCGCGTGCCGCCCGCACCGGTGGCGCGGTCGATCGGCGTCAAGATCACCACTGCGGCGGCGACCGCGGCCCCGGGCCAGATCGGCATCACCGTCCTCTACGCCACGGTCTGATCCGCGGCGTCTCTCATAGGATTGGAGGCAGCCGCAATGGCGCTCATCGAGTGCACCCATGGTCCGTCGACCAATCACGTCAACGGCACGACCTATTCGTTCGAGATCGACGAGCACGGCCGCTACGTGGCCGAGGTGCCCTCGATCGCCGACCAGGCGGTGCTGTGCTCCGTGCAGTATTTCCGCCTCGCCGGCGAGCCGCCGCCGAAGCGCGGGCGCCCGCCCGGCAAAGGCAAGGGCGAGGCCGACGCCAAGGGCAAGGCCGAGGGCTGACCGATGCTGCGCGGTCGCGACATCATGGTCGAGGCCGGCCAGCTGCTGCAGGACGAGGAGCACGTCCGCTGGCCGCTGGCGGAGCTCGGCGGCTGGATAAACGCGGCGGTCGACGCCATCCTGCTCGCCAAACCGTCGGCCTCGTCGACCAGCATCGTGATGCCCCTGCAGCCCGGCACGCTTCAGCAGGTGCCGCAGTCCGCGGCGCCGGGGGCGCCGACGCCGCTGCGGCTGCTCGGCATCAACCGCAACATCATCACCGCAGGACCGCCCCGCGCCGGCGGCCGCGTCATCCGGCCGACGAAACGCTCGCTGCTGGATGCGCAGGAACCGAACTGGCACGACCGGCGGCACGTGCCATACCGCTCTGAGGTCCGGCAGATCGTGTTCGACGAGGAGAACCCCCTCGAATTCTACGTCTATCCGGGCAACGACGGCCGTGGCTTGGTCGAGGCGATTGTGGCGACCAGGCCGGCCCGGCTTGCGCCGACCGGCGATCCGACGCTGCTCGATTCCTGGCTCGGCGACGTCGGTCTGAGCGAGATCTATTCGGAACCGATCGTCGACTACGCCTGCTACCGGGCGCAGCAGAAAGATGACTACGCCGCGAACATGGGCCGCGCCGCCGTCCACTACCAGAATTTCGCGACTGCCATCGGCCTCAAGATCCAGGTCGAGGGCGCCACGTCGCCAAACCGGGACCGTAAGAAATGACGGAGCTCGAGGAGCTGCTGCGCGAGGTTCTGGTGCATGCGCCCAATGCGCCGGAGCCGATGGTCATCCGATATCTGCGCGAAGCCGCCCAGGAGCTCTGCCGGCGGACGTTGGTGTGGCGCGCCTCGGACGTCATCCGGGTCGTGTCGCCGGAATGCGAAGGGATCCTCTCGATCCAGGATGCGCAGATCCACAAAGTGGAGACGGCCATTCTCAACGGCCGTCCGCTCGAAGCGGTGACCGTTGCGAAGATGGACGAGCTCGAGCCGGGCTGGGGTCGCCGCTATGGGAACGACCAGGCGCAGGCGCGGTGGGCGGTCCAGACGATGCCGAACACCATCACGGTGGTGCCGCGCGAGACCGGCGATCTCGATGTCCGCATGGTGCTGCTGCCGTCGCGAGACGCCCTGACCGTGCCCGACTTCCTGGCCGACCAGTACGGCACTGCCATCGGCAAGGGGGCCGCGGCGCGGATCCTGACGATCAATGACGACGAATTCGCGAACCCGCCGCTGGGCGCCGCGCTCGCGCAAGAGTGGCGGATGCTGCTCGACGAGCTCTCGTTCCAGGCGCAGCGGACGCAGTTGCGGACGAAGCCGCGGACGCGGCCGAATTTCTTCTGAGCAACGGGGCTCATCATGACCAAGGACTATTTCAGCACGAAGCGCGTAACGGCCTGGCCCGCGGACCGCGATGGGCAGGTCGGCATGGCCATCAAATATGCGGACGGCTATCAGTCCTGGTGCCCTAAAGACGTGTTCGATCGCGAATACCAACCTATCACGGCGATGAGCTTCGGCGCGGCGCTCGTCGCCCTGAAGCGTGGCGGGCAAGTGGCGCGGGCGGGCTGGAATGGCAAGGGGATGCACATCTCGCTGGTCCCGGGCTCGAGCGAATATCTGGCCCCTGATCGATCGCGCCTGATCGGCGGGGTTTCCGAGAACCACTTCGCGCTGGGCGACAGTGGGACGGTGACGCGGATGCCCCATTTGGCCATGCGCGCCGCCGATGGCTCGATCGTCACCGGCTGGTTGGCATCGCAGACCGATATGCTCGCCGAGGATTGGATGATCGTCGGCGAGTGAGCTTCGGCCGGGTGACCGGCCGGGGAGCCCTCCGTGGGCGTTTCCTCCCTGAGACTGGCCCGCGCTGGCAACGGCGCGGGCCTTTTTTTATCGTTCGAGATAGGCGCAGGCGAGCGCGTGCTCGATCTGGCCGAGGAGCGGCATCTCGTCCATGTGGCCGAAGTAGGATGCGTAGACTATGAAGCCTGCCCACGGTGTCCGGGGGACATCGCCTGGGGTGGCGTCCAGTTCCACTCCCGCTGCTCGCGCCGATGCGATGAGCATCTCCCATAGCCGGCCCGCCGCCCGGCTTTTCGTCGCGACCCCCATCGTGACCACTGGCACGTCGCCGCCGAAGAATGTTGCAACCATGTTCGGCCCGTCGTGCACGATCTCGATCGTCAGAGCGGTGCCGAGCACCGGTTGCCGCCCAGAGCCCGCCAGCAGGCGCCGCGACTGTTCAAGCAGCGCTGCCGATGCCGCGGCAACCGGTAGCTTCTCGGCCCGGCCGGTGTTCAGGGTGATGTGCCAGACATAGGTCATGCCGGAGCATGCGCCGACGAGAGCAGGACTTGGCCGGAGGCCTCATCAAGATATCGCGCCCCGGGCGGCAGCGGGCGCGCTTCATGGGCGCCCTGATTCCAGCCCGGTGTGCGTTTCAGGGCTTCCTCTGCCAGCTCGCGGCTGGGATAGGCGCGGTAGAAGCAAGGAGGGCTCGCCCTTTCATCAAGTTCTGGCCACCCTGCCGAATAGAATTGCTTGCAGAGATCGTAATGCGGATCGTTCGGTGCGATCTTGTCGGTCTCGCCGGCATACCAGATGCCCCACATCGCTTTCATGGTCGTGTTCCCTCTCTTAGCTCTCGACGCGAATTGGCAGCGTCATCTTGTTGATGAGCCCGAGCGCTCGTTCATGGCTGCGGCCGCTCGGAATCGACCCCAATTCGGATAGCGTGATGCCGCCGGCCGCTAAGGCTGTTTCGATAGCGAAATGCGGAGCTCGCAGAGCGTGGGCGATGTCGTCGAGGATATCCGCATCCTCGGCCGGGAAGGCCGCGACAAGTTCCGCCCGGAGACGGTCGGGATGAGTGCTGCCCTGGATGAGGAAATAGGCGACCGCGTGCGCATCGGTCATCCGATCCACTAATACCTCGAGGAGTGCCTGGGAGCGGAGCATAGCGAGCGCCCGGTCGATAACCCACGGTGGTCCATGCCCGTTCATCGCCCAGCGCTGATCCTCGCTCATGCGTTTGAATGCTTCGAGATCGGCTGCAGAGCCGTTCGCTGCGCGATGGACCGTCAGAAAGGCTTCCGCGGCGCGATCAAGTGCGGCCAGCGCCGTTTCAGCGGCTGCTCCGACGCGATAGGTCTCAGACATGGTTGCCGCCCTCATAGAGCCTTCGGAACATGGTGTTTAGCTCCGCCCTGTAAGCGCCGCCTCGATGATCGATCCACCACTTGGCGTCCGGTACAGAGAACAACTCTTGAAGTGCGGCCCGCATGATGTTGCCGCCGGGCCGCGAAAAAATCTCTTCGAGACGGGTGTTGGTCTGGGCGATGGTCTCCGTCTCATCCGCGCGCATGGTGCCGATAACGACGTTAGCAGTGCGTGCCATCGCGCCGGCGACATCATATGTGGCCGCCTCCCTCAGATCGGTCGCCCACGCGACCTGTTTCGTCGAGCCCGTCAATGGCGGCAGATCGGCCACGATCTGAACGCGCGCCGGCGCAGTTGAGCTGTCAAAGACAATTTTTAGGGAAATGGTCATGTCGTCGTTCCTGCCCCTGATACCCGAGGCGCGGCCCGCAACGCTAGCGTTGCTTCCCTTACGATATAGCGCGATGTTGTGCTGTCCAGTAACGAACTGTTACAACCAGAGGTCAATACGCTGGCGCGCGCCCGCGCATTTGGGCTAGTCCTGGTCGAAACGAATAATGGCGGCTTTCGCATTGGGAGCAGCGCAACTTGACCTTGTATCGTAGGTCGCGAAGGTCTCCGTCGAACCGCATTCGACGCCAGGTCAGATAGGCCAGATGGTTGCAGCGGTCGCCGTTACAATAGACCCACGCTCCGTCAACCCCCTCGGCCCGGCAGTTGGCGACCGTTAGGCGCTTGGTCCCCATCAGATCTTTGGCGGTTTGATGCCCGACAAGGCCCGGTTGTTGCGCACCCAGAACATCTCGCGGTCGCCTGTCAGTTCGCCGGCAACATCATCGATGGCGCGGAGCAACGCCTCCAACGCGCGATACTCAGGCCCTCCAATGAGCGCCTCGCCGCAAGCGCCCGTCGCTTCGCGGCGGGCCTCGCGCATCGCGGCGAGCAGCCGCTCCCGTCGATCGTGCGAAATGATGCGGCTTCGGCGGGCCATGGCGCTGGCTCCAAGTGGGATAATGTTCCTATTCTGTTCTCCGGGGAGGGCTTTTGCAAGAGCCGGTCACTTGACGGGCGCGATCGTCGCCGGATCGTCGTCGCCGACCCCGGACTTGTTGACCCGCTGCGACACGATCCATTCGCGCAGATCTGGCGGCGGCTCGTCGAGCAAGTCCTTCCCGCCCTTGCCAGATAGCCACGCCTCGAAGTCGCGCGGATGCAACATGCAGGGCATCCTGTCATGAATGCGCTGCATGAACTGGTTGGCTTTGCGGACGATGATCGTCGCCGTGACGATCTTCTCGCCCTCATCATTCTGCCCCACCTCCCACAAGCCCGCAAAGCCCAACAGCCCGCCATCGCTCGCCGAGATGTAGTGCGGAACCTTTGCCCCGGCCTTGCCAGTCCATTCGAAGAATCCACTCGCCGGGATGATGCAGCGGCGCCTGACGAAGGCTTTGCGGAACATCGCCCGCTCGTCGACCGACTCGGCGCGCGCGTTGATCGTGGAAGGAAGTTCCTTCAGCGGCTTGCGCCACCATTCCGGAATAAGGCCCCAGCGGGCCTTCCTCATCTGCCGGCTGCCATCCTCCAGCCGCACGATGATGTCGATTTCGGTTGTGGGGGCGATATTGTAGCGCGCCCGCAGATTGGGCCGATCGGCGGGTACGGTCAGCGGCTGGCTGAACGCCACCACCTCCTCCCAGCTGTAGGCCTGGCTAAATCGTCCGCACATTCGGCGCTCCTATCGAAACCAGCCCAGGCCGAGCAGCGCGTCGGCGGCGCCGGCCAGCAGCGCCGCGCCGGCGAGACCGACGAAGAGCAGTCCATAGTACCAGGGCAGGCGCCTCATCGCGCCACTATCGCGCGCCATGCGCCGGAGGCCAGTTCGGCGACATCCGGATGTCCTCCGATCTGCACACCGTGCAGCGCAGGCGCCGCGTAGTCGCGATCGCCGGGAAGGGCATTGCATCGTGCGTTCGCAGCTGGTCGAACGTCAGATCGGCGTGATGACCGCAGGCCTTGCACCAGACCGTCGCGCCGACCACGCCACGCTCTTTCAGGTATCCGACGGTCGGCGGTTTCCGGGGCTCGGTCATAAGTAAAACGTAGTAACATTGCAGCGGCCGCCGCGGAAGGGCGGCGATTGCGAGGCCGGTGCCGAACCGGTATTGTGCAGGCACAGCGTAGGACGCGCTCCCTGATGGGAGATCGCGCGTGCCAGCATCGACCTACGCCGGCAATCACATCCTCGACCTGCTGCTGCGCGGCGTCGCGTTCGCCGCGCCGGCACGCGTCTGGATCTCGCTGCACACGGCCGATCCCGGCGTGACCGGTGCCGCCGAGGTGGCGAACGCCGACTGGCCGGCCTACGGGCGGCAGGATCCGGCGCAGGGTGGCGCCGTCGGCGGCGGCTTCGCGGCGGCGGTCGGCAAGGCCACCGAGAGCGCGCAGCAGATGCTCTATGCCGCGCACAACGGCACCGGGCCGATCGTCATCACCCATTTCGGGATCTGGGACGCGCCGGCCGCAGGCAACCTCCTTGTCTATGGCTCCCTCGCCGCCGCGAAAACGATCCTGCCCACGGACGAGGTCGTGATCCGCGCCGGCGAGCTCGACGTGACGGTGACCTGATATGGACATCTCGCGCGGCGCCGTCGGTGGTGATCTCGTCAACACCTTTCCGGTCAACGGCAGCACCTGGTTCGTCGACGCCTCGGGCATCGCCATCCTCGCCTGCCAGGCCGCGGCGACGGCCGTCGCGCGCCGCGGCGCGTTGGGCGCGAGCTTGAGCACGGTATCCGGCCAGGCACTGGCACGCCGCCGCCGCGCCGCGGTGCCCGTCGCCGGCATCGACATCGGCGCCTCGGCGCTGGGCCGCCGGCGCGCGCAACTGCACGGGCAGGCCGACGCCGCGATCGACGCCTCGAGCATCGCGACCAGGCGCGCCTCGGCCGCGAGCTCGGCGACGATCGAGATCACCGTCGTGCCCATTCTCAAATGGCGGTACCGGCAGCGCGCGCCGCGCGAGCGCGTCATCGTGGTGCCGATCGAGCGCGCTGCGCGCGCCGTGACGGAGCGCTGACCATGCTGTCGTACCAGCAGTTTCGGAAAACGCCCGCCGAGCGCCTCGACTACGATCTCGACTACTCGGCCTGGCTCACCGCGAGCGATCGGATCGACACCGCGGTGGCGACGGTGACCGACGCCGGCGCGACGGTCGACACCGTCGATATCGCCGACACGACGGTCAAGGTCTGGGTCGCCGGCGGCGCAGCGCCGGAAAACGCCCGCATCAACGTCAGGGCGACCACGCTTCAGGGGCGGGTCAAGGACGTGACGTTCACCCTCATGATCCGGGAGCGCTGACCCATGGCCGGGCCGGTCTTTTCGAACAATGCAACCTCGCTGCTGGCAGCCTCGATCACGTCGACCGCGACGCAGCTCACGATCGCCTCGGCCGACGCGGCCCGGTTCCCGGCGCCAGGCGCCAACGAATGGTTCCCGGTCACCGTCGTCGATGCCGGCGGCAACATGGAGATCATGCGGTGCACGGCGCGGACTGGCAACGTGCTGACCGTCGTCCGAGGCGAAGAGCAGACGTCCGCCAAGCCGTTCGCCGTCAACTCGCGGGTAGATCTCCGTCCCACCGCCGGCGCGCTGCTCGCCAAGCTCAATGCGTTGGATTTCAACGGGCAGTCGGTGCTCGATCGGCTCCTGACGGTGGACGGGCCCGGATCAGACCTCGACGCCGACACCCTCGACGGCAACCACGCCGCTGCGTTCGCCAAGCTGGTCGGCGCGATCTTCGACACGGGGATCTCGATCAATGGCGCGGCCGGCACGAACCGCACGATCGCGTTCTCCTCGGCCGGCAAGACCCGCTGGATGCTGGGGGTCGACACGGTCGCCGAGGCCGGCGGCAATACCGGCTCGCGTCTGTTCGTCAACCTGCACGACGACGCTGGCGCTTACCTCCGCACCGTGCTGATCGGTGATCGGGTCAATGGGATGGCGCCTCAGGGCCAGTGGGATTTCGCCCACAACGTCTCTGTCGGAACCCTGCAGTCGAAGACCGGCTCGATCGGCGTCAACACGCCGGGCAACGGGCGCGTCGAACTCGCTGCGGGCAGCTCGTCGAATCCCGGGTACGTGGCGTTCCTGACGGCCGACGGCACGCGCCGCGGGTTCATCGGCTGGCAGAACGGCACGAACAATCTCGCGGTTATGAGTGAGAACGGCTGGAACTACAATTTCAGCCAGGTGCCGCTGTTTGCTGGCGTGCGGGCGCCCAACCGCGGCGAGGATGTGCACTTCCGAGACGTCACGGCGACACGAGGTGATGCATCCGGCGTCATCTACTTCGGCAACACGGGGCTCCGGTACCTGTATTACGACGGATCCGGCGGCTATCACATGCCGGGGGCCGAGCTCTGGGTCAACGGCCAGCAGGTCCGGACCTGGGGCAATACCTGGGTCCCTGACGTCCTGACCTATCGTGGCGTCGGATCCTACATCTATGCGGCGCTCGGCAACTGGTATGGGGAGCAGAATTTCGGCCAAGGCGCAACGATCGGCGGCGACCAGCTGCGCATGCCGGCCCATCCCCTCAGCTATGTCACAGCCAACGCCGGCGGCATCGATGTTGGATTCGGCACCTGGCGGTGCATGGGCAACGCGATCGTCGCCGGTACCGGCGGCCAGAAGGCCTGCTATCCGACCCTCTGGGTCAGGATTGCCTGAGTGAGGATGGCACGATGAAATACACCACCGTCACCGATCTCGTCTGGGCCAATGAGGCCGCCACCGCGATCAGCTGCCGGGTCGATTTCGAGGGTCTCGGCATCGTGCCGTTTACGGCGGCGGCCGGCGATCCCGAAGAGCACGGCCGGCTGATCTATGCGCGGGCCATCGCAGGCGACTTCGGCGCCATCGCCCCCTATGTTGCGCCGCCGGCCGAGCCGGAGCCCGTGCCGGACGAGATTTCGAACCGGCAGTTCTGGCAGCTCTGTGCGATCCGCACCCTCATCTCCGAGGCCGAGGCCGAGGCCGCGCTCGGCGGTACGATTCCGGCCGACATGCAGACCAAGGTTGATCAGTTGCCGGTCGAGCAGCGGTTCGCGGCGCGCATGCATCTCAAAGGCTCGACGGTCTTTCGGCGCTCCCACCCGTTCACCTTGGCAATCGGCGCCTTCATGAACTGGACCTCGGCGCAGATCGACCAGTTCTGGCGCGACGCCAGCGTGCTGTGAGGGCGACATGGCCCGGATCGACATCACCGGCTTCAGCGGCGAGCAGCCGAGGGTGCTACCCTCCTTGCTCCCCGATGCTGGCGCGCAGGAAACCTGGAACGCCCGGCTGGACGATGGCGGCCTGACCCCGACCAGGAAATCGAAGAAGGTCGGCGAGGTGCCGGTCGGCCACCGCACCGTCTATCGCCACCAAGGCGTCTGGCTGACCCGGCCCGGCGTCGTGCAGTTCGTGCCGGGCGCGGTTGCGCAGGACCGCCTCTATTCCACTGGCGACGGCGTCCCGAAGATGCTGGTCGCCGGCATCGAATACCCGCTGGCCGTGCCGCGGCCGGCCGGCGCGCTCACGGCGACGGCCGCAGGTACCGGCACTGGGGACATCGCGACCCGCCTCTACGTCTACACCTCGGTCACCGATTTCGGCGAAGAATCCGAACCGTCGCCCGCCAGCAACGACGTCAATTGGCAGGCCGGACAGACCATCACCCTCACGGGTTTCGCGTCGCCACCGGCTGGCCGGGCCATCACGAAGCAGCGGATCTATCGCTCGCAGACGGGCAAGGCCGGCACCTATCTGTATTTCATCGCCGAGCGCGCGGCGTCGAACGCGCCATTCGCCGATACCGTCCCGGTCGACCAGTTCAAGGAGCCGTTGCCGAGCGCCGATTGGAACGCGCCGCCGGACGAGCTCTCCGGCCTGGTCGCGATGCAGGGCGGCATGATGGCCGCGTTCGTCGGCCGCAAGGTCTATTTCAGCGAGCCATGGCGGCCGCACGCGTGGCCGGAGAAATATGTCATCACCGTCGACACGCCGGTTGTCGGCCTCGGCGCGATCGGCTCCTCGCTGCTGATCATGACGGAGGGCCAGCCCTATATCGCGGCCGGCCAGCACCCTTCGCAGATGGTGCAGCAGCGGATCCAGGCCAACCTGCCCTGCATCAACGCCCGGGCCATCGCCAATCTCGGTTTCGCCGTCTGCTATCCATCGGTCGACGGGCTGGTCGCGCTACGCGCCGATGGGGCGGCGAGCGTGGTGACGGCCAATCTGTTCAGGCGCGAGGACTGGCTCGCGCTGTCGCCGGCGACCGCCGTCGCAGGGCAGCTGGCGGGCCGCTATGTCTATTTCTACGACATTCTCGACCCCAGCGGCGATCGCCGCGCAGGCGCGTTCGCGATCGATCTCGGCGGCACCGCCTTCCTGGTCCGACATTCCGTCCAGGCCAGCGCGGCGTGGCACGACGTCACGACGAGCCGGCTCTATTACGTCCAGCCGGATTCGGGTGACCTCCTCGAATTCCAGCCGGTCGACACCGCGCCCGGGATGCTGGCCTGGACGAGCAAAGAATTCGTGCTGCCGAGCCCCCAGAACCTCGGCGTGCTGCTCGTCGACAGCGCCGCGCAACTGTCGCTCGCTGATCGCGCCGCGCTGGCGGCCGAGCGCGCCGAGCTGATCGCCGAATTGGCCGCCGCACTGCCGACCAGCGACCTCGGCGCGCCCGTGAATGTCCGCCTCGTGAATGAGATGCTCGTCGGCGGCGACGACTACACCTATCGGACCTCGCTCGACAACGGCGAGCAGTGCGAGGTCATCGTCAAGGCCGATGGCCGTGTCGTGGCCACCGCGCGAACGCTCGACACGCCAGTGCGTCTCAAGGCGGGCTTCCTCGCGCGAAACTGGGAGCTCGCGGTCCGCACCAACGTGTCGGTCAAACGCATCACGATGGCATCGACGATGGCGGATCTGCGAGGCGGCTGATGGACGATCTGACCGAAAAGGTGTGGGCCCTCGACGGCAGCCTCGCCCGGGCGCGCGAGCGGGCCGCGGTCCGGCTCGAAGATCTCGCCGGCCTCATGACGCTGGCGGGCAAGCTCCAGTCCTCGGCGGTCACCGCGGCGCCGACGGCGGCCCAGCACAATCAACTGGTCCGTGACGTGCACGAGCTGCACAATCGGCTGACCGAGGTCGTCGAGGCGTTGCAGCGGCGGCTGCTGGCATGAGGGAATCGGAGATCCAGCGCGCGGTGATCGAGCATTGGCGCGCGCTCGCCACGCCGGGCACACTGGTCGCCGCGATCCCGAACCAGCGGGCGCATGGACAGTACGGCCTGACGCCGGGGCTGCCCGACCTGATGTGCCTCGGGCAGTTCGGTGTCGGCTTCATCGAGCTCAAGACGGTGCGGGGCAAAGCGAGCCAAGCACAGTTGGCGTTCCGCGAGCTCTGGGGACTGGTGCGCAAATCCAACCGGCGACCGGGCATCGGGCGATGACATCGCGCTATCTCTACGAGCCGCAGTCCCGCATTCTCCTATGGGCGCGCGAGGCCATGCGATATCCGCAGCCGGGATTCCAGTTTCGCTCCGACGCCCAAGGCATCGCGCACGAGCGTGACGGCGCGATCATTGGCGCCGTCGTCTACGACACCTGGTCCGATGGTGACTGCCTCACCCACGTCGTGTCCGACGGCGGCCGCCGATGGTTCACGCGAGAGTTCTGCGTCCGCGCCATGGCCTATCCGTTCCACCAGGTCGGAAATCGGCGCATCACGGCGGTCGTGTCCGAGCACAATGCCCCGTCGCTGGTCATGTGCCGCAAGTTCGGCTGGACGCAGGAGGGCCGCTTGCGCGAGGCCGGGCCCAACGGCGAGGACATGATCGTGTTCGGCCTCCTGCGTCGCGAGTGCCGATGGATCGGCCCGGCCGGAGCGGATATAGTGGCGCCCGCCGCAGCGTAGGACGCGCTCCGTATAGGAGAGCGCCTATGGGCAAATCCGCACCGTCCGCCCCGGCCCCCGATCCGCAAATCGGCAAGGCCGCCTTGATGCAGGCCGAGACCGGCGAGAAATGGCTGGCCTTTAGTCGCGACGCCTTCGCGCAGAGCAACACCCGGCAGGCCGAGCTCGACGCGCTGACGAAGGACATTAGCCGGCGGCAGATGACGCTGGCCGAGGATAACCAGGCGCTCGCGCGTCAGGTCACCCAGCAGCAGATGGGGCTGGCCGACGAGCAGGCCCGCTACGCCCGCGAGGACCGCGAGCGCTACAACACGGTCTTCAAACCAATCGAAGACCAGTTCATCGAGCGCGCCCGCACCTATGACTCGCCAGAGCGGCAGGCCGCCGCAGCCGCGGAGGCCCGGGCCGACGTGCAGAGTGCGGCCGCCCAGCAGCGGGAAAGCGCGCAGCGCGAAGCTGCATCGATGGGGCTCGACCCCTCCTCGGGCCGGTTCCAGGGCCTGAACCGGTCGCAGGATCTCGGTACCGCGCTGGCCTCGGCCGGCGCGCAGAACACGGCGCGGGAACGTGTCCGCGCCACCGGGCTCGCGCTGCAGGCCGACGTCGCCAATATGGGCCGCGGCCTCCCGGCGCAGTCCTCCCAGGCCGCCGCCCTCGGTCTTCAGGCCGGCTCCTCGGCGGCCTCGACGTCGGGCGCTGCGGCGACCACGGGCATCAACACCATGGGCCTCGGCCTCGGCGCCGCGCAGACGAACCAGGGGCTGTTCAACAGCGCGACCGGCATCATGAACAGCGGCTTCGGCGGCGCCATGCGCGGCTATGCCGGCCAGGCCGACGCGCTGAACCGCCAGTACCAGACGCAGGTCGATGCCTGGAAGACGTCGCAGATGATTGCGGCCCAGTCGGCGTCGGGCTTCGGTGCCGCGGTCGGCGGGCTCGCCGGCCTCTTCCTCTCCGACGAGAATGCCAAGGAGCGGAAGACGCCATTGCCCGAAGGTGCCGCGCTCGAAGCCGTGCGCGAGGCGCCCGCCGAGGCATGGAACTATAAGGAGGGTGCCGCCGACGGTGGGGCCGAACGGCACGTCGGTCCGTATGCCCAGGATTTCCAGGCCGCGACAGGACTCGGCGACGGCCGCTCGATCGCGGCGCAGGACATGCTGGGTCTGCATCACGCCGCCATCATCGACCTCGATCGCAAGGTTGACGCGCTGGCACAGCGGTCGGGCGTGGCGAAGCGGGGCAGTCGTGATCAGCGTGGCTCCGCCGAGCAGCCTGGCCTTGGCATCGTCATCGCCGTCGAGCGGCCGTCGCGCGGCAAGCACGAGAAAAGGGAGGCTGCCTGATGTTCGGGCTGGGATTGGGCGGATTCGTTCAGGGGTTCGAACGCGGGCTGTCGGCGCGCGAAGGCTTCGAGGATCGGCGGGAGCGGCGCGCCGACAGGCAGGAGCGTCGCGAGGAGCGCGCCCGCGAGCGCCAGAACCAAGAGCAGATCGCCGGTATCGGTCGTGCCGCCAACGAGGAAATCGCTGGTGGCGCCAATCGCGAGGACGTCGAGGCCCGGTACTGGCGGCAGATCCAGGACGAATATGCGCGGCAAGGACGGCCGGACCTCGCGCGCCAGTTCCAGCAGTGGGTGCGCGGCGACGAGGCGCAGCGCGGCGTCCGGCATTTTCAGAATGGCATGGTCATGTTCGAGATGGCGCGTCGACCTGATGGCACGTTCGATCCGGAGGTCATGAATCGAGGCCTCGCCGAGCTTCGCAGCGCGCAGCGACTCAACGCCTATGGCGGCGACCGCCAGTTCGATTTCCGCCCCATCGTCGAGGGCGAGGGCGACCAGGCGCGGACGATAGGCTATCGGGTCTCGTTCCGGGGCGACGACGGCAAGTCCGTCGAGCGCGACATCGCCCCGGGCGATATCCCCCGCGCGGCGGCCCTCCTGTTCAACCCGCAGCAAGCGTTCGAGGATCGACGGCAGCAGGACGAGCGCCGCGCCACGGAGCGCCGCCAGACCGCGACGACCGAGCGCCAGGACTGGCAGAAGGCCGAGGAGCAGGTGCGGAAAGAACACGAGGACCGCCGCTCCACCGAAGCCGACGCCGGACCTCGCAGCCCGGGCGCGCCGGCACCGCTGAAGCCGTGGGACGAACTGCCCGAGGAAGAGCGCGATCGCCGCATCCGCGAGCGCGTGCAGACCCGGACACCGCCGTCCCAGCGACAGCCCGGCCTTGCCGGCGCCGGCGGTCCGAGTGCGCCGGCTCCGCGATCTGGCTTCGATCGGCTGACCGGCCAGCCGGCTGGTCCCACGGCACCGCCGGCGGCACCGTCCGCCGCGGCGCGGCAAGCACCGCCCGGACTGACGACCAGCGTGCCGGCGCCCACGGCCGGGCCCGGCGCCACGAGCAGGTCGGACGATCCGGCCGCCGCGGCGCAGGACGCGCTCCAGCGCGGCGAGTCGCCGGATATCGTCGCCCGCGGACTGCGCCGCGCCGGTATCCCGCTCGACCAATGGCCTGAATCGTTGCGGGCGGCTGTGGAGCGGCGCCAGCAGCAGATGCCCGCGGCACCGAGCGGCATCGATGCCATCATGCCGCGCAACAGCATGATGGGGCTGCCGCGATGAGCACTGGATTCTGGGGAGGTTTCGCCGGGGGCCTCAATGCCGGCGCCTCCCTCCGCGACCGCTTCGATGAGAGACGCGAGCGTGGAGGCGGGCTGCTCGACAGCGCTCCGTTGCGCGGGCTGCTTGGGGGCGAGGAACGCGAGCGCCGAGATCGCCCGCCGAGCTCGGGCGACGGCGACGTGCAGGCTTCGAGCGGCGCCTCGTCGACGAGCTCTCCGCAGGGCGGAGACCGCTCGCTGCGCGCCGATCCGCATCAGGTCGGTCAGATCGCCTCTTCCTATGCGGGCGAGCTCGGCGCCGACGCCGCGATGCAGCGCAATCTCGCCATCGTGGTGCAGAGCTCGGCCAAGAGCGAGTCGTCCTTCGACCACACCGTCACGCACGATGGCGGCATTGGGTACGGCATGTTCGGGCACAACGGTGATCGGCTGCGGGCGATGAGGGCATATGCTGGCGCGGATCGCCCGGACCCGGCCTCGCAAACCCGATTTGCGACGCGCGAGCTATGGGATATGGCGCAGCGCAACCCCGCGATCGCCCGTGTCCTGGCGAACCCGAACGCGTCGCCCGAAGATCTGACCCGCGTGCAGATGCATTTCGAGCGTCCGGCGGGTTACCGGCCAAACGCCCCGGAGCGTGGTCACCGCTGGGGCGACCGCCTGACGAACACCCGCTTCTTCATGGGCGGTGGTGGACAGCCCCCGGGCCAGGCCGCCATCACTCCGCCCTCGGACGTGATCCCGCTGCGCGTGCGGCCGGGCGAGGTGACGATCGCACCGCTGTTTCCGGTTCAGCAGCCCGGTCAACAGCCGGGGCCGGCCGCGCCAGCTTCAACCAGCCAGGTCGAGCCTCCGGAGGAAGGCGGCGCGCCGGCCCCGGCGCCGCAAGCTCCGCCCCAGCAGGTGCCGCAGCAACCACGCGGCCCGGTCTATGACAGCCGCGGCATGCTCCAGCCGCAGTATGGCGGGCTGTCCGGCACCGCGCGCGCCGAGGCTGCTCGAACCGGCGTGGCGCCCGGCGCCTATGCGCCCGGACTGGCCGGAGCCGATCCCGCCGAGGAACAACGGCGCCGGCGCGGCTACTAGCCCTGACCGCGGTCGATCGGATAGCCCGCGGCTTCGAGATAGGCGATGAGACAGCGCCTCAATGCCTCCGGTCGTGTCGGCAGGTCTTCGGCCTCTCGGCGATAATTGTCGAGTGCGCGCACGACACCGGCCGGCAGACGTACACTCAATAGTGTGTCAAGGATCGCCTCTTTCATGCTGACATGACATCAAGATTTCACCGTGCAGTCAATAGATTGCACCTGCCCCGCTGTAGTGGTGCGCACTATAGTGTGCGGGCGGTGGGGCCTTTGGCGTGAGGCGTCACCGCTGCTCGGACCAGGGCGCGGCTTCGGGGCGGACCGCCGGCCGGTGTGCGGACCGCCCTTGGAGCCCGCCCTGTGTCCGAGCGATATCGCAACCCCGACCCTATCCGTGTTGCCCCCGGCGAATTGACGATCGCGCCGCTGTTCCCGGATGCCCAGCCGGCGCGCCCGGCACCGCAGGGGCCGACCCCCGAGCAGATCCAGGCCGCCGAGGAGGCCAAGCGCCGCGACGAAGAGTTGCAGCGCTGGCAGCAGGAACAGGAGCGCACGGCCCCGGGCCGTTATGAGCTGGTGCCGCGATCTGAGCTCGAGGCGCGCCAGGAGCAGTGGCGACGCGAGAACGCATCGCGCGGTGTATCCGGCGACGCCTGGCGCGGCGCGAAGCTGGGCTTCGATACCGCAACCAATGCGCTGCGCGAGATCGTCCGTGCCATCCCGAAGGTCGGCCCCGCCATCGTGTCCGGCGTCGACGCCATCGACCGGTGGCACAGCGGCCGCGACAGCGAGACGCTGGTCAACGAGCGCCGCGACATGCTGACCGCGGAGATGACCCCGGAAACCCGGGCCGCGCGCGAGAAGAAGTGGATCGACGAGAGGCAGAACCCCGACGGCAGCACATCCTATAGCATCGGTGGGGCCTGGACCGATCCGCGGGCCTATCTGTCCGGCCTGACCGAGTCAGCCGCATCGACCGCCATCACGATGCTACCGGCGGCGGCGCTGGCCCGGGGCGCCTATCTGTCCGCCGTCGCGAGGGGAGCCGGCGAGCGTGCTGCCGCAGTGGCCGCCTCTCGGACTGCGCTCGTTGCCGGCGGCGTCGGCGAAGGCATGATTTCCGGCGGCCAGACTGCGGCCGAGATCCGCGAGCAGATCGGCAAGCTGCCGGAGGCCACCCTCAACCAGTCGGAGGCCTATCGAAGCCTCCTTCAGGCCGGGCGGTCCCCGGCCGAGGCGCGCGCGGCTCTGACCGACGATCTCGCCACACGCGGCATGCTGATCGCCGGCGTCGCCACCGGCCTCTTCGGTGGTCAGGGCGATCGCGTGCTGGCGCGCATCGTCGCCGAAGGCGTCCAAGGCGGCCTCGGCCGCCGGATCCTGGCCGGCGGCGCCCGCGGTGCAGTCGCCGAGGGCCTGCTGGAGGAAATGCCGCAGTCGGCGTCGGAACAGATCGCGCAGAACTATGCGATGCAGGGCGCCGATCCGACTCGGCGCCTGATGCAGGACGTGCCGAATGCTGCCGCTGGCGGCGCCGTCGTCGGCAGTCTCATGGGCACAGGGTTCGGTGGCGCCGGTGGCGCGGCCCGCCAGGCCTCTGGCGCACCCGCCGAGGCGAGCGCGCAACCCGAGGCCGCGCCCGCGCCGCAGCGCGCGCCGATGTCGCCGGAGGAGCGTGGCACTGCCGCCGGTCTGGGCGATCCCTCGGCACCGCGCGGACCGCTGGGGGCCGCCATCGACCATGCCACCCGCCAGACCGGCCAGCGGCCGACCGCTGCGCCGGCCGGCGCCCCGGCCATCGGGGCGGACATCACGGTCAACGTGCCCGGCGGCGAGCAGATCGCAGCCCGGGTCGAAGGCTATTCGCCCGATGGCGAGGCCATGGTGCGCGCGGATGTCGCCGATCCGGAGACCGGCGAGATCCGACGCGAGACGCTGCAGGTCCCGCTCTCGGCCATCGCCACGCCTGGCACCGGTCGGACGCCGGCCACCGAATCCAGCACCGCACCGGCGCGGGCCGACACCGCGCCGCTGGCCGAGCGCCCAGCGATGGTCACGCAGCCGGGCCAGCGCGTGCTGATCGACGATCCGACCGCCGCCGGCCTCGCCGGAGCCACGGTGCAATCGTTCGAGGCCGGCGGCACCGAGGCACTAATACGGCGCGATGACGGTGCCGAGATGCAGGTGCCGACCACGAACTTGCGCGTCAATGGTCTCTCGCAAGCAGCGATCGCCGCGCGCGAGCTGAAGGAACGCCCGCCGGTCCCGCGGGAAACGCTGGCCGGCGCCAACTCGCTCGCCCGCGAGGTTCGCGGCAAGCAGGTCGAACTGCCCGATCAGGTGCATGCTGCGCTCTACGACCTCGGCAAGCTGCGGCACGAATCGAAGCGGACGCTCGGCCGCGGCGCCCTGGATCTCGACACCGATGCGCCGATGGCCGCGCAAGCGACGCTGGCCCAGACGTTCGGCGTCTCGCCGCAGCGTCTCGCCCAGATCGCCGAGGACTATCGGTATCGCGTCGAGCGCGCCGCGCGCGAGGCCACGACGCGCACGCCGGTAAAAATGCATGCCGTGAACGACAAGCTCCTCGGGCGCATGCGGGCCGAGGATGCGCGCGAGGCCAAGGGCGCGGCGCCCCCGAGCGTCGATGCCTCCGCCAACGAAGCCGCGACCAGCCCCACCAACACGAAACCGCAGCCGACCGAGGCCCAGAAGGAGGCCGGGAATTATTCGAAGGGCCACATCCGGCTCGGTGGCATGGACATCTCGATCGAGAATCCGGCCGGCTCCCAGCGCAGCGGTACCGATCGGCGCGGCAAGGCCTGGTCGGTCACGATGAAGAGCCATTATGGCTATTTCCGCGGCACCACCGGTCGCGACAAGGATCACGTCGACACGTTCGTTCGCGCCGGCACGACGTCGCTGACGGACGACGCGCCGGTGTTCGTGGTCGACCAGGTCAATCCCGGCACCGGCGCATTCGACGAGCACAAGGTGATGCTCGGCTTCGACAGCCGGGAGCAGGCGCAGAGCGCCTATCGCGCGAATTATGCCAAAGGCTGGAAGGGTCTCGGTGCGATCACGGAGACCACAGTCGGCGACCTCAAGCGTTGGTTCGCGGAGGGCGACACGACGAAGCCGTTTGCGCCGGCGCGCGAACCGAGCGCGCCGAAGGCTGCGGAGCCGGCGGCGGCGCCTCCAGCAGCAGAACCGGCGCCTGCTCCGCCGGAGCCCGCAGCCGAGAAGCCGGCGCAGTTCGGCGAGAACAAGATTTTCACCGCCGATAAAGTCGCGGCTGCGCGCGAGCGCTTGCGAGCGAAGCTGCGCCAGGTCAATTCCGGCATCGATCCGGAGGTGCTGGTCGACGGCATGACCATCGCCGGCGCCTATATCGAGTCCGGCGTCCGCTCGTTTTCGGCTTACGCGAGGCGCATGGTCGAGGACCTCGGTCCGCAGGTCCGCCCCTATCTCCTTTCATTTTGGGAGGCCGTGAGGCATTATCCTGGCCTGGACACGGCCGGCATGACCCCGGCCGAGGAGTCCGCCCGGCTTCATGCCGCCGACATGGCGGCGCCCGAGGCGGCACAGGAGGAGAGCGGTGGCCGAGTTGAACCGCTGGATCGACCAGGCGAGGAAGCATTGGCAGGACAACCTGCCGACGCTGTATCGCGACCTGAAGCAGGCGGGGACGCTGGACAAGACGCTGCGCGCGGCGGCCGAGGCGACCTATCGCGAGACCAGCCAGCTCGAGGCGAGCGGGTACCGGCCAGACGAAGCGTTTCAGATGGTGCGGGCAAACCATCTGTTTCCGCCGGCCGAGCGGAAGGCCGAGAAGCCGACGAGCGAGGAGCAGAGCCAGAGCGAGCGGCTGAATCTGTTGCGGCAGGCGATGAGCGATCGGCCGGCGGACGAGCCGGACGAGGACGGCATCCTGACGACGGCGCGGGCGCCCGAGCTCGAGCCGAACCGGTAACGCCGCAACCCTCGGGCGGCATCGAGGCCGCCGGGCGCCCGGCGAACTACACGATCACCGATCAGGACGAAATCGGCGCCGGCGGGGCCAAGCGAAAGTTTCGTCAGAACCTCGCCGCGATCCGCCTCATCCGCCAGCTGGCCGACGAGGCACGCACGGCCACGCGCGACGAGCAGGCGATACTTGCCAAATGGGTCGGCTGGGGCGGCCTCCGCAATGCTTTCGCGCGCGATGACGGCAGCGTGGCCAAGGGCTGGGAGCGGGAGGCCGCCGAGCTCAAGGAGATGCTGACGCCGGAAGAATATCGGGCGGCGGAGAGCTCGACGCGCAACGCGCACTATACCCGCCCGGAAATCGTGCGCGCGATGTGGTCCGCCGTGCGACGCCTCGGCTTCGCCGGCGGCCAGGTCCTGGAGCCGTCTGTCGGCGCCGGCAATTTCATTGGCCTGTCGCCGGCCGCGCTGCGCGCAGGCACGCGCTTCACCGGCGTTGAGCTCGATCGACTGACCGGATCGATCGCGAAGAACCTCTATCTGGACGCCAACATCCAGGCTCCGCTGGGGTTCCAGGATCTCGCGCTGCCGGCCGGCCACTTCGATCTTGCCATCGGCAACCCGCCCTTCGGATCGGAGAGAGTGCACGACCGCCTCAATCGGCAGATCGCACAGTTCAGCATTCACAACTACTTCTTGGCGAAATCGATCGATGGTGTGAAGCCGGGCGGCGTCATGGCGATGGTCGTGACCAGTCGCTTCCTCGACAGCGCCAATTCGGCGGCTCGGCAATATGTCGCGGCGCGGGCCGATCTCGTCGGCGCCATCCGCCTCCCGAATGACGCCTTCGCAGCGAACGCCGGCACCTCGGTCACGACCGATATCGTGTTCTTCCGCCGCCGCGGATCCGACGAGAAGACCGGCAACGACGCGTGGGTCAATGTCGGCGTGCATCGTGACAAAGAGGGGCGCGCGGTCCCGCTCAACCGGTATTTCGTCGACAATCCGGCTCAGATGCTCGGCGATTTCGGCGCCTATGGCTCCATGTACCGCGCCGACGATTCGGCGCTGATCGCCCGGCCTGGGCAGGACCTCGCCGCGGAGCTACAGGCGGCCGTCGCTCGCCTGCCGGCCAATATCATGGCACCGCCTGGCGCCTTGACGCTCGAAAAGGTCGCGGTCCCCTTGACTGTGGCAGACGCGGTCGAAGGTTCGATGTTCCTGGATCCGGACGGCTCGGTGTGGGAGCGCCGGCCAGATGTCCTCGGTGAACACCAGGCACGGCCGGTGCAGTTTGCGAATGCGACGGCCGCGGCACGCGTCGCCCATATGGTCAGGGTTCGCGACGCCTTCGCGCGCTTGCGCCGCGCGCAGCTCGATCCCGCGGCCACCGACGCCAAGCTCGATATTCTTCGGGAGCGGCTGAACAAGGTTTATGACGCGTTCGTCGACAAGCACGGTCCGATCAACGCCGACGCGAACAAGCGGCTGTTCCGCGACGATCCGACCTGGCCGCAGATCTCGGCGCTTGAGGTAAATTTCTCGAAGGGTGTTGGGCCGGCCGCCGCGAAGACGACGGGCGAGAAAGCACGGCCACCCAGCGCCGATAAGGCGCCGATTTTCGCCCGCCGAACTCAACAGCCCTATGCGCGACCGACCTCGGCCTCCTCGGCAAGGGATGCCCTGGCGCAGGTGCTCTCGGACCGCGGCCGTGCCGACATGGACGAGATGGTGCGCCTCTACGGTCGCTCCGAGGCGGACATCGTCGCCGAGCTCGGCCCGCTGATCTATCGCACCCCGGCGGGCGCCTGGGAGCCCGCGGACCTCTATCTCTCTGGCAACGTCAAGGCCAAGCTGGCGGAGGCCGAGCGCGCCGTGGCGGAGGATCCCGCCTTCCGGCGCAACGTCGACGCGCTGCACGACGTGCAGCCAGCCGACATCGAGGCCGTCGACATCGATGTCAAAGCCGGGTCGCCATGGGTCCCGGCCGAGCACGTCGGCAGCTTTCTCGATCACGTAGCCGACGCCACCGGCGGCACGGCCTATTACAGCCGCGGCAACGCGAAATGGGTGCTGGTGACCCCGAAACCATCGGCCGCGGCGCAGGAGCAGTGGGGTACCGATCGGGTCTCGGTCGCCCGCGTGCTTGAGGCGGCCATCAACGGCGACCGGGTTGTCGTGCAGGACAAGTTGAGCGACGGCACATATGTGGTCAACCAGCAGGCCACGGATGCCGCGGCCGAGAAGGTAAACCGGGCGCGCGACGAATGGCGGCGCTGGATCTGGCAGGATGACGGCCGCCGCGAGCAGCTTGCGCGCCTCTACAACGACACGTTCAACACTGACATCGAGACCCGGTACGACGGCTCCCATCTGAGCCTGCCCGGCAAGGTCTCCGACGACATCATTTCGCTCCGGCCGCATCAAAAAAACGTGGTCTGGCGGGCGATGCAGTCGGGCGTCGTCCTCTTCGATCACACCGTCGGCGCCGGCAAGACGTTCGCCGCGATCGCGGCGATCATGGAGCTCCGGCGCACCGGCCGGGCCAAGAAGCCCATGGTGGTCGTGCCGAACCATCTCGTCGGTCAGTGGGCGGCCGACTTCGTGCGGCTCTATCCTGGCGCGCAGGTGCTGGCGCCAACGGAGCGGGATTTCGAGCGTGAGCGGCGGCAGCGCCTATTCGCGCGGATCGCGACCGGTGACTGGGACGCTGTGATCATCGCCCACAGCTCGTTCAAGAAGCTGGGCGTGTCGCCGGAATACGAAGCTGCCTTTATCCAGGAGCAGGTCGAGGGCCTTGAGGCCTCCATCAAGGAGCTGCGGGCGGCAACCGGCGAGAATTCCTCCCGCAGCGTCTCCCAGATGTCGAAGGTGCGCGACGGCCTGAAAACGCGCCTGCAGAAGCTGCTGGACACCGGCTCGAAAGACCGCGGCCTGGTCTGGGAAGATCTCGGCATCGATGCGCTCGCAGTCGACGAGGCGCACGAATTCAAGAACCTCGCCTACTCGTCGTCGATGCAGCGCGTCGCCGGCCTCGGTGATCCGTTGGGCAGCCAGAAGGCGGCTGACCTCTTCATAAAGGTCAGGCATCTCCTCGAATCGACCGGCGGCCGCAACCTCTTCTTCCTCACCGGCACGCCGCTCTCGAACTCGATGGTCGAGATGTACACGTTGATGCGCTACCTTGACGGTCGCGCGCTCAACGCGATGGGCCTCGCTCATTTCGACGCCTGGGCCAAAGTTTTCGGCGAGGTCGTGACGGACTGGGAGCTTTCGCCGACCGGGCAGTACAAGCTCAATCAGCGGTTCGCCCGATTCGTGAATGTGCCTGAGCTCATGCAACGCTATCGGTCCTTCGCCGATGTCGTCGCGAATGACGACATCAAGGCGATGCTGGCGGCCGAGGGCAAGCGGTTTCCGCTGCCGAAAGTCAAGGGCGGCCGGCCCACGAACATCGTGGTCGAGCGCTCCGATGACCAAGCCGCCTATGTCGGCGAGCCCACAACCGATGATGACGGCGTCACCAGATATCCCGAAGGCACGCTGATCTATCGCGCCGAGAACCTGCCGAAACGGCCGGAACCAGGCAGCGACAACATGCTGAAAATCATGTCGGACGCCCGGAAGTCCGCGCTCGACATGCGCCTGATCGATGGCTCCTATGGCGACGCAGCGGGATCGAAGGTCCATAGAGCCGCCGACGAGATGGTGCGCATCTACCGCGCCTCCCAGCACGACCGCGGCACGCAGCTCGTCTTCATCGATCTCTCGACACCGCAGGCGCAAAAGAAAAAGGAAGCCGAGCGGATCCGGGCCGTCATCGCGGCGGCCGAGGCCGGGGATGACGCCGCGCAGCAGCAGCTCGACGCGATGTCTCCGGACGAGCTCGCGGCGTTGGATGGCTCGTTCTCGGTCTACGACGATCTGAAGGCTAAGTTGATCGCGCGTGGCATCCCGGCAGCCGAGATCGCTTTCATCCATGACGCGAACTCCGACCTGCAGAAGCAGGAGCTCTTCGGGAAGGTCAGAGCGGGTCGGATCAGGTTTCTGTTCGGCTCTACCGCGAAGATGGGCGCCGGGACGAACGTCCAGAACCGCCTGGTTGCCCTGCACCACCTCGATGCGCCCTGGCGTCCGTCAGACCTCGAGCAGCGGGATGGCCGCGGCATCCGACAGGGTAATGAGCTCTTCGACGCCGATCCGGATGGGTTCGAGATCGAGATCCTGCGCTATGCGACCAAGAACACGTTGGACGCACGCCAGTGGCAGACGATCGAGGCCAAGGCCCGGTTTGTAGAGCAGCTCCGCCGCGGTGACGTGAAATCGCGCACGGTCGAGGATATCGCCGGCGAGGCCGCGAACGCCGCGGAAATGAAGGCGGCGGCCTCCGGCAATCCGCTGATCCTCGAAGAGATGACGGTGCGCCAACAGGTGCGCCGCCTCGAAGGGGCGGAGGTCGAGCACGACCGCGAGCAGCACCGGGTCCGCGCGCGCATCCGCGCGATGACGGAGGAGCGCGCCAAGATCGCCCAGGCTCTGCCGGCCGCCGAAGCCGATGCCGCGACAGCCCGGGCGAGCGAGCCGCTTGCAGCAAGCATCGAACGCGCACCGATTGACAAGCCGAAGGATTTCGGGGCCGCGGTGATCGCCGCGGCGCGCCGGGTGATCGCGGCGGGCGAGGACGAGCGCGTGCTCGGCACGCTCGGCGAGTTCACGGTGACCGTCCAGCACGTCGCCGGCGATGCAGTCAATGTCGTCCTGCGTGGCGCAGGTCGGCACGAGATCCACGTCACCGACGTCTCGGAGGCCGATGCTACCGGCCTCGGCATGAGGGCGATGAACACGGTCCGCCGGATGATCGATGCGCCGGCGCAGCTGCAGGCGCGCGCCGCCGAGATCGAGCGTCAGCTGCCGAAGCTGGAAGGTCAGATCGGCCCGTTTGAGGATGCCGCTGCGCTCGATGAAGCCCGGTCGCGTCATCAGCAGCTGATCGCCGAGCTGAGGCCGAAGCCGAAACCGGCACCGTCGGCCGAAGGCAAAGCCTCGATCGGTGACAAGCCGGTGGCGACGATCAACGGCACCGAGCTCGGGGTCGAATTCAAAGGCCCCGAGGATATGCCAGCCCTGCGGAAGGCTGCGGCGGCCTGGTATGACCGCAACCTCTTCGGCACGACCGCATCCATGGCCGACGGCACCGTCGTCGGTTTCACCCGCCGTGGCATGAAGAAGACGACCTTTGGCGGGAAGGGCGACGTGCTGTTGCGCGCGGTGCCGGCGATCCGAGCGATCGTCGAGCACGGCGAGGTCGTGTTCCGCGAGCCTGGAACCCGGCCAGACATCTTGGAACGCGCCATCGTCTCTGCGGCAATCGACTTCGCCGGTCGTCCGATTCGCCTGGCGGTGTCGATCCACAAGACCCCGCAGGGATCGTGGCAGTACGATTTCAACTTTGACAGGGGCGCCGGGAGCCCGGGGGTCGGTGTACCCGGAGGGACCGCAGACCGAGATCTGTTGGGTCAGCCTGTGTTGGAAGCCGCTCCCGGCGTCGGCGGCCCGGGGATTGGTGCCCGGTTGGCCCCTGATGCCGACGGCACCAGTGACAGCGGAGAAAGCTCCGCCGACAAGAAAAGTTTAGCCGAAACGGGCGGCGGGCTCAACCTTTTCGTGTGGGAAGGAGGGCAGAAGGACAGCGCGTCTGTGCGCGCGGATCTCGGCCGTGGGCCACTGGCCGGGCTCGTCAACCGGCTGATCGAGGCCGGCCGCATCAAGATCGTCAACCAGGTTCCGGAGGGTGTCCCAGCCGCTGCGCAGGGGTGGACGAGCGGCGACGGCAAGATCACGCTGGTCGCGCCCGCGCTGGCCGGGGGCCCGGCAATGCCGGTGCTGCTGCACGAGATGTTTCATGCAGGTGTCCGGCCGCTGATCGGTTCGACGGCCTGGGACGGGCTCATGCAGAGGCTGGGTCGCCTGCATCGCCAGTTCGAGCGTTCAGGAGGCGGCGCCCGGGTCTTCTTCGACAGGGCCCGGGCCCGCGTCGCGCGAGCGGGTGCCACGGGCGCGCTCGCGGTTGAGGAATTCGGCGCCTACGCTGTCGAAGAATACGACTCGGCGCCTCGCGCTCTGCGCGGTTGGATCGACGACGTCGTCGGTCGCGTGAAGGCGTGGGCGCTGGCGCGCTTCGGCGCGCAGCTCGGCCGCGTCACGCCGGCGCAGCTGCGCGCACTCGCCGTGGCCGCGCTGCGGTCGCAGTCCCAGGGCGAAGTTGTAGGGAGGCCGTTCAGCGTTCGAGACGGCTGGCGCCGCGCCGGTATCCCCGCGGCCGCAGCGATGCCGATTGCGACCTTCCGGAACACGGAACCCTTGAAGGCCCACGTCGATTATGCCGATGCCAAGGCAGGCGATATGGCGGCCGCTGCGCGCCTGGTGCGCGATCTCGTTCGGCCGGAGGATCTGGCCGCCGCCGCTGATCGATTCGGGAGCGGCGTCATCTATGCACCGGTCGTTGCCGAGGAGATCACAGGACGGAATCGCATCCCATCGATGCTGGCCGCCCGGTACGCGCAGGCGACCGGCAACCGCGATGCGACCGATATCGTGCAGTCGAACCGCGCCTACCATACCGGTGCCGGCCCGATGGAGCGGGTCGCGACGCGCACACAGTTCAGCGGGCCGGTGGAGCGCGGCGGCCGCTATGTGCTGGTCGACGATGTCTCCGTCATGGGGTCGACAATTGCCGACCTCGCGAACCATATTCAGGCCGGCGGCGGCGAAGTGGTCGGCGTCGTCATGCTTGTCAATGGAAGCCGCGCGGGTGTACTGACGCCGACGCGCAGCGTCGTGCGCGATATCGAAGGGAGGTTTGGAAATGCAGTCCGAGACCTCTTCCAAGTCGATCCGGCCGGCCTCACCGCCGACGAAGCCGCTTACATCCGCAACTTCCGAGACGCTGACGCCCTCCGAGCTCGAGCAGCTGCGGCAGAGCGCGAAAGAAGCGAGCGACTTCGCTCGAAAGGTGTTCTCGGGGGAGATGGAGCTTCCCCCGCGCCGGTAACGCCGGGCGATCGGCGGTATTCCCTCAACCTGTCGCGCCAGGACGTCGCCGACACAGTCAAAGGTTGGGCTACCGACATCCAGCCGAAGCTGCTGGCGACCGTGCCGCTGAACTACTTCAGCGAGCTCGCGCGCCCCGGCATGACGTCGATCGACGCCTACCTGAAATCGAAGCGCGACATGGACACCTATCGCGGCAACCGCCACGAGGCCATGGTGTCGCTCGCCGAGGACTGGCGCCGCTTTGCCTCCGCAAACCGCAGCGGTGCCGAGCAGCTGGCCGCCCTGATGCACGACGCCACGTTGGCCGGTTTCGATCCGGATCATGCCAAGGCCGAGCGCGGCCATCAGGCGCAGGAGGCTCTTGTCCGCCAGTGGCAGGCCCTGCCGCCGGCCGCACACGCGCTCTATCGCCGCGTCCGCGACGCCTATGTCGCCCAGCAGGACGAGCTCGACACCATCATACTGGCCAACGTCGACAAGGCGCACCTGGCCGCTGACCGGAAGGCCGACCAGGCCTATCGCTCCGCCGTTGATCGGGTTCGGCGCGATGGCTCGCTGCTCGAGCCGGAAAAGCGGGAGCGCATCGAGGCGCTGGATGCCAAGCGCGAGGCCGACCGGTCGCGCAGCCTCTGGGGGCATCGCGCCCGCATGACCAGGCTGCGCCAGAAGTTCGAGTCCAGCCGGCTGCCGGCGCCGTATTTCCCGCTCTCGCGGTTCGGCCGCTACTTCGTGACCATCAAGAACGCCGAGGGGCACGTCGTCTCGTTCTCGCGGTTCGAACGCGAGGCCGAGCGGCGGCGCTGGGTGCGTGAGAACTGGACGAAGATCCAGGGCGACCTGCCCGGGCTCAGCAAGGAGGAGGGCGTCATCGATAACGCCGCGGAGATGGGCGCCGCGATGGACTCCCGGATCATCGGCGAACTCTCGACCCTGCTCGACGGCGCCGGCGTCGATGCCTCGGTGATGGATGCGGTCTGGCAGCGCTACCTGTCGACCATGCCGGATCTCTCGATCCGGAAACGCTACATCCACCGCAAGGGGCGCGCCGGCTTCCAGGCCGACGCGCTCAAAGGGTTCGCCAGCCACATGTTCCATGCCGCGCACCAGATGGCGCGGCTGAAATACGGCGCCGACCTGGTCGAGGCGGTGAACGGTGCCGCCGAAGAAGCCAAACGGTCGGACGACCCGACGCGTGGCGGCACGCTGGTCAACGAGCTCCGGAAGCGACACGAGTGGGTGATGAACCCGACGGGCTCCCGGGCCGTGCAAGCCGTCACCTCGGCCATGTTCGTCTGGTATCTCGGTGCGACGCCCGCCGCGGCGATCGTCAACATGACTCAGCCTATCATGTTGGGCGTGCCGATCCTTGGCACCCGGCTCGGCGGCATGGCCAAGGCGACGGCCGCTCTGATGCGGGCGGCCCGGGAGACCGTGACCGGCCGCGGATCGATCGCCGATGCCGCCAGCCTGACGGCGCAGGAGCGCGCCGCGGTTGCGGCATTTTACGCATCTGGCCTCATCGAGCGATCGCAAAGCCATGATCTGGCCGGCATCGGCGACACCGGCGTCGAGTATTCGCCGCTGCGGCACAAGGTGATGACCAAGATTGGCTGGGCATTCCACCGCGCCGAGGTGTGGAACCGAGAGGTAACTGCGCTCGCTGCATACCGGCTGGCTCGCGAGGCCGGCCAGCAGCATCGCGAGGCGATCGACACCGCGCACGACCTGACCTGGAAGGTCAATTTCGATTATTCGAACTCGAACCGCCCGCGTGTCTTGCAGAAAGATTGGGCCAAACTCGCATTCGTCTTCCAGAACTTCCAGATCAACATGTGGTACCGGCTGTTCCGCGACGTGTACCAGTCGTTCAAGGGCGATACCGCGCAGGCTCGCTCGGAGGCGCGGCATCAGCTCGCCGGTATCATCGGCATGATGGCGCTCATGGGCGGCATCACCGGCGTCGCCGGCTATAATGTGCTCATGGCGATCGCCGGCATGGCGCTCGGGAATGATGACGATCCATTCGAATTCAAGAACCGGATCGAGAAGAGCATCGTCGACCTGTTCGGGCCCACGATCGGTGGGATGATCCTCAAGGGCGCACCGGGCCATTTGGCTGGCCTGGACCTGACAGCGCGCATCGGCATGCCCGACTTTTTCCTGCGCGCACCCGACGGCAACAAGGACGGCCGCAACTGGTGGAGGGAGTTCATGTTCAACGCCATGGGGGTCGTGCCTTCGACGGCGCTCAGCGTCCGTGGTGGCATGGAGATGATTGGGGAGGGCAAGGTGGCCCGCGGCGCCGAGATGATCGTGCCGAAAGCCATTCGCGACCTCATGAAGGCCTATCGCTATGCCAACGAGGGCGTCCAGAGCCGCCGCGGCGACGAGATAGTGCCGCGGGACCGGATTTCGGCTTGGGACGTCATCGCGCAGGCCACGGGCTTCACACCGGCTCACATCGCCGAAACCTATGAGCGCGGATCACGGCTCCGCGAGGCGCAGTTCAAGGTGCAGCAGGAGCGCCGAGAGTTGTTGAACCGCTGGGCGATGGCAGCGCGGCTCGGTGACGCCGAGGCCCGCCGCGACGCCTTCCAGCGGATCCAGGCCTGGAACGCGCGCTCATATGCGCGCGGGATCCAGATTACGGCAGACACGCTGCGCCAGTCCCTCACGGCGCGCGTCCGGGCCTCGGCGCGCCGCGATGATGGCGTCGTGATCCAGAACCAGCGGCTGTCCCGCACCCTGCGCGACGGCCTCGGTGCCCGGCTGCACTAGGACCCGTATTGGCGCAGCACGGCCGCGGCCTCGAATGCGCCGCGCGCGCCGGGGTCGTTGGCGTGGAACATGATGACCGTCGCGCCAGCTGATGCGGTGCGGCGGTTGATCGGTGTCACGGAATAGGCGCCTGGTCCAAATCGGTTGATCGTTGCCCCGGCCACCTGGGAGCCCTGCTGCAGGGAGGCCTGCTCCAGCCGGAAATGGGTATAGCCGCGGGCGATGGTTGCCTGCGCTGCGCGGCGCATGGTCTGCGGCACGGCCTGGCCCACGAACAAGAGGCCGCCGGCCTCGGTGTCGAGCCGGACCATGTTCGGCGCCAGCGGCATTTCCTGTGTGGTGACGCAGGCAGACAGCAGCAGGCCCGCCAGGCCCGCCATCAGCATCTTCTTCACGGAGGTCCCCCATTCAACCATCGAGCGCCGCGCGTTGGTGGCGCGCTGCGAAGGTTGCATGATTGCCGTGAAGCAGCAATCGTCTCGGCTCGGCGACGACGCATGATCTCCAGTCGGTGGCGTGCGGCTCATTGTGAGCCGTCCCCCGGTCTGATATCCATGGCGTCGCAGCGTAGGACGCGCTCTCGATCGGAGCGCGCCCATGACCGTCGTCATCACCCCCGACATGCTGCGGCGGATCTCGCCCGCCGCCAACACGGGCATCATCAGCCATCTCGGGCCGGCTCTGACGCGGTCCTTCCCGGCCGGCGACATCAAGACCGAGCTCCGTGCCGCCCATTTCCTCGCGCAGGCCGCCCACGAGTCCGATGGTTTCCGGACCTTGGTCGAATATGGCGGGGCCAGCTATTTCTCGCGCTATGACGGCCGCCGGGATCTCGGCAACACCCAGCCCGGCGACGGTGCGCGTTACCGCGGGCGTGGCATCTTCCAACTCACGGGCCGCGCGAACTACCGCACCTTCGGCGGCCGCATCGGCGTCGACCTCGAACGCCAGCCGGACCGCGCCAGCGAGCCCGATATCAGCGCGCGAACGGCCATGGCCTACTGGTTCGACCGTGGCCTGAACGGCCTCGCCGACCGTGACGACCTCGTCGGCGTCACGAAGAGGATCAATGGCGGCCGGAACGGCCTCGCCGATCGGCAGGCGAAGCTGATCCGCGCCAAGGCCGCGCTGCAGGGCCGCAGCGGAGCGGAGGCGGTCGCCGAGATTCAGGAACGGGCGCAGGCGGCCGGCACGGCGGCGCGTCGGGCGACGGCTGGCGCCGGCGGCGCCGCGGCGGGGGGCAGTGTCGTCGTGGGCATCCCGCAGCAGTCGGACCCGGCCGCTGGCAGCGGGTCGGTCGTTGGGGCCGTCCTGGTTGCCGGCCTGATCTTCGGGGGCGCGGTCATCTGGCTTCTGCTGCGCGCGCGCTCGAAGCGCGTCGAGCAGCGCGAGCTGGCGGCCAATGCGGCGCAGGGGGTAGGCGAATGAACGCGCTCGACGATATCGCGAAGGCGTTGGCAAAGCAGGGCGCGCCGGTACTCGGCGGGCTGATCGGCACCGCCATCGGCGGCCCGGCTGGCGCGCTGGCGGGCTCGCTTGCCGGCAAGGCGTTAGAGGCCGTGGCCGAAAGCCTCGGTACCGACCCGACACCCGAAGCCGTCGGCGCCGCGATTGAGGCAGATCCCGCCGCCGCGGCGAAGGTGGCCGGCGCCGAGGCCCGGGCCGGCGACATCGTCAAGCTCTGGGAGCTTGAGGCGCAGCGCGTCACCGACGCTCAGTCCGCGGAGATCGCGCAGGGCTTTACGGCCTGGCAGGCGATGCGTGTGCTGATCCAGATCATCGTCTGGGGCGGCTGGGCCGTCATCGGCCTCTGCGGGATCTTTGGCGGCAATTGGGGCGTCCGGCCGCTGGTGCCGATCACGGACCTTATCGGGGCATGGGGCACCGTGACGACGGTCTGGATGCTGGTCTTCCACGGCGGGCACACCGTCAAGGAGGTCCTGCCGAGCCTGAAATTCGGGCGCGGCCGATGAAGATCAATCTCGACCTTAACGCTTGGTCGATCGGCACGACCATCGTCGCCGTCGCGTTCGCCATCGCCTACATGCAGGCCGATGTCCGCGACCTCAAGGCGGAGGATGGCAGACTGCTTGAGCGAATGCGTTCGGAGCGAGTCGAGATCACAGAGCGGGTGCGGCGCATCGAGGAGCGGACGGAGCGAGACCGCGACACCATCGCCAACATGCAGGGTGATATCCGGGTTATCAGGCAGATCTTGGAGGGTGCCCGCCAGGCGCCGATCCCGCAGTTCACGCCGCAGTTCTCCCCGCGATAGGATGCCGCCATGCAGGCCGAAGACCAGCGCAAGATCCTGGTCGCGCCGGATCGGCGCGCCATCACCATCGTGTCCGAGCGCCGTCTCATCGTGGTGCCGGCGGAGCGCCGGCGGCTCGTGCTTGATGACCTCGGCCGGGTCACAGTTCGCTGATTACGGCGGGCCGGCCGTTGTGTAACAAATTGCGTAACATTGCACCCCGACCTGCATTGAAATCACTGCGATTTTCGCGCAATTCGAATCCTGATGGGTGCGCCAGTTTTTTCAATTGTCCGACCCGGACACATGGGTAACAGATTGTACCTAAGACATGGGTGACACTCTTGGCCCGAACGGGTTGTCGAGTGGCTGCAGGGTTTTCTGTTCCAAATCGAAGTAGCCGAGATCGTAGCTCATGAAGCTGACGAGCCAAATGCCCTCGTCGACTTCCTTGATGCCGACGCGCTGACCGGCGAGCACGGTCGAGACGTTGATCTTCTTTCGGTGCAGGCACAGGCGGCCGCAGGCGGTGATCATCACGTCGCGGTCATGCAGGGGATAGCTGAGCTCCGGCAGGCCCGTGTAGGGCCTGCATGATGGCGTATAGACCTCGGCCGGACACTTCATGTCGAGCCCCTCGTGAGGACGCTCGGTGTTGAACTCCTTCTGGAAGGCATCGAACCGGCCCTGCTGCTGCAGGCTGTTCTGGCCGGCCGGACGGGTCGCTTCCTTCTTCAGCGTGAGATGCATGCGCTCGTGCCGCCCATTCTGCTGCGGCTGGCCGGGCTGGATGCGTTCGATGGCAATGCCGAGCCTGAGCCACCAGACCGAGAGCCTGGACAGATTGAACAGGCCGTTCGGGCTGGCAAAGGGCACGCCATTGTCGGAGCGAATGGCCTCCGGCAGGCCCCGCTCGCGGAACAACTGCTCGAAGGCCGTGATCGCCAGCTCTTCCCGCACCGAGTCCAATGCTTCGCACATGAGCAGGAAGCGCGAGGCGTGGTCGGTCACGGTGAGCGGGTAGCAGTACTGTCCGTTGCCGAGCTTGAACTCCCCCTTGAAGTCGGCGCACCACAGCGCATTGGCGACCGCCCCTTGCGACAGCGCCGTGCCATGGGCCCGATGGCGCGGGCGCCCCGGCGGCTTCACCAGGCCGTGGCGATGCAGGACCGCATGGATGGTGCTACGAGCCGGCACCCGTACGTCGCCGGCCAACCGCCGCACGATCAGTTCGCGCAGCTTGCGCGCGCCCCAGTGCGGCTTGTCCCGCTTGAGCGTCACGATCAGGCTCTCGATCTGGCCGGGCAACTGGTTGGCATAACGCACCGGCCGGCGCGAGCGATCGCTCAGGGCCTCCTGTCCGTGCTCCTTGTAGCGGCTGAAGATCTTGTAGCCGGTCTTGCGTGAGATGCCGAAGGCCCGACAGGCCTCCGTCATCGCCTCTCCATCCAGCAGGCGGGCAACGAAGCGAAGACGCTCGTCCATGACCGAACACTCCTTCCATGGCATCCCACCCTCCGCTTCCAGAACAAAAGCGGAAACTGTAACCCATGTGTCCGGTACGATCTGTCACCTGTGTCTCAGGCCGCTCACAATGACTTAGACAGTTCGTCCCGCGTCGGTGCCAGTCTCGGGTAGCACCGGGGTAACACAGCGCTCCTTTTGAGATGTCGAATCCCTGCGGGCCGCGAGCGTTCCCTCGGGCCATCGGTCCGAGCGCGTCATTTGACGGGGCTCACCCCGCACGCTGCTTCAAACGCTGTTCCCGCCGGCGCCGCCACGGCGCATTGGCTTCCCAGTCGCCGGCCATGATGCAGCCGTAGGGCAGAACCTCGTCGACGATCTCGGCGAGGCCGTAGCTTTCGATCTGCGCGCGCACAGCCGCCGCATTCTTGTATGCGCTCGGCAGTTCCGAAATGTCGGTGAACCCGAGAAGAAGCGCGCGTCGATGGCGCGTGTCTCTTCCGCGAAGATCTCATCGTTCGTCCGGTTTAATCGACCGGTTGGAACTGCTTCACGGCGCAGGCTCGGCGGGGCTGGCCTCGCAGATCATCAAGGATATCGAGGTGGTGTCGCCGGCAACCGCCGCGATCCGCTCCAAAGCCCGGCTGCTTTTGATGGGCCCGACCGGCGCCGGCAAGTCGCAGCTCCCGAAGAAGATCTACGAGCTCAAGCGCGCGCCCCACCAGGTCACAGGTGCTTTCGTCGAGGTGAACTGTGCGACATTGCGCGGCGACCAGGCCATGTCCGCCCTGTTCGGTCACGTCAAGGGCGCGTTCACCGGTGCGCAGACCAACCGTGCTGGCTTGATGAAATCCGCCGACAAGGGCGTTCTGTTCCTCGACGAGATTGGCGAGCTTGGGCTCGACGAACAGGCCATGTGTCTGAGGGCCATTGAAGAGAAGCGGTTCCTGCCCGTCGGCTCGGACACCGACACGACTTCGGATTTTCAGCTGCTCGCCGGCACCAACCGCGATTTGTTGATCAACGTGCGCGAGGGTACGTTTCGCGAAGATCTCTTTGCCCGCCTCAATCTCTGGACGTTTGCATTGCCGGCGCTGCGCGACCGCAAGGAAGATGTCGAGCCCAATCTCGACTTCGAGCTGCGCCGCTACGGCGAGCGCGAGGGCGAGAACGCGACGTTCAATCGCGAGGTCCGCGAGCGCTATCTCGTTTTGCTATGGCGCCCGAAGCGACTTGGGCCGCCAATTTCCGTGTTCTCTCGGCTTCTGTGATGCGGATGGCGACGCTAGCCCCCAAAGGCCGCATCGACGAGCCGACGGTGCGCGACGAGATCGCGCGCCTGTCGCGGCAATGGAAGCGCGGTGTGGACGGCTCCGATGCGCCAGACCTGCTCGCGGAAGTGCTTGAAGCGGAGCGCCTGAAGGACTTAGACCTATTCGATCAGGCGCAGCTGGCAACCGTCATCCGTGTGTGTCGAGAGAGCACATCGCTCAGCGAGGCTGGCCGCAAACTTTTCGCCGCCTCGCGTCTTCAGAAGACCAGCAGCAATGACGCTGACCGCCTGCGGAAATATCTGGCGCGCTTCGAGCTGCAATTTGAGAACATAAAGCGCTAAGGCTGGCGTCGATATGTTTTCATTTCCGTTGCTTCGTCTACGTTACAGCGAACAGAGCTATGTTTCAAAAGGACAAGTTAGCAATCCCAACCATCGGCTGGTGTGCATAATAAGATACCGTCTTAAGGTCGGGCGCTTAACAATCACCGCGATTTAGCTGCGCATATGTTTCTCTGCGACATCCTGGGATTGTAGACCTCCGTTTGCGCTATGGTAGATAGCGTTACAAGGGTCGGAGAATTTACGAAGTGGAACTGGTTCGCGAAGTCGGCCTCTGGGTCAAGAACGCTGTTCTGAATCTCGCATCGTTGCTGAGAGACGAATCGGCCCCCGGGGTGGTCTCCCTCGGCCTACTGTTTCTGCTCCTAGGCTGCTTTGTCCTCTTTGGCTGGACGACGTACCGGCGGCGTTCGGCCTTGATTTGGCTAAAGCAAGAGTTCCGCAATGCTTTCAACGAGGGCCCCTACGAGGCCGCGGTCGTGGCACTCGGGGCGGCATTCCGAAACGTCCGAGACCGTAGTGCGTACAAGCCGGTCCTCACAGCGTGGAAAGAGTATAGCGATACGCTCGTTCGGCATGCGCAGGATGGTCAGGTCGTCCTACGCAATGCGGTCCGCCCATCGGCCTTCTTCAATCTTGATGACCTGCATTTTTCTCCGGGCTTCTGGCGCATTGTCCCCGGGTTGTTCGTTACAACGGGTCTCTTTCTGACCTTTCTGGGTCTTATCTCAGCGCTGAATTCGATGGCCGCCCCAGCGGGAACCGGGTCTGCAGACGTCAACATCGACATCAATGGCCTGCTTACGATCGCATCGGCCAAGTTCATCATGTCGCTGACCGGTCTGCTCTGCTCCATCGTCTTCACGATCGTGCTGAGGGTAGGGACCGGCCGCATCGATCAGGCCATCCATGACCTATGCGGCGCCATTGAGCGCCGCCTCACGTTCATCAGTCTGGAGGAACTGGCGGTCGAGCAGTTGGCGACATCGCGCGAGCAGCGCGAGCACTTCCGGACGATCGGGCTCGAACTGGTCGCAGAACTTGGGCGTCCCCTTCGCGAGGAGTTGCCTGCCCATATTTCAAAATCCATCGGCGAAGCCATGTCACCACTGCTGCAGCAGGTGGGTCAGATCGGCGCCACGGGGATGGAAGGCATGGTAAGGGACCTGTCCTCACGGTTCTCCGACGATGTTGGCCGTGCCCTTTCCGAGGCGAGCGACAAGCTGATGATCGCCGGTGAGCGCATTTCGGAACTATCGGCTCGCATGGACCAAAGCTCGGGTCGCATGGGAAGCGAGATGGATAATGCGGTCGTGAGGCTGGCCCAGACGGTCGACGATTTGCGTGCGGCCATGGGCGCAACGGCGCAAACCGCCAGCACCGCCCTCACCCAGGGCGCCGAGCAGCTCCTCTCCGCAATGAACGAGACGCTCAAAGGAATTCGAGACAATACCGGCGAAGGGGCTCGTGCGATCAGCTCGGCAGCCCTCGAGATGCGCCAGGCTGCTGAGGCCTTCCGAGCCGAACTGGAGGAGGCGACCAAGACTGGTTCCGGCGCGGCCCGCGAACAAATGCAGGCGGCCTCGCAGGCCGCGAGCAACGCAATAGATGGTGCCGGCAGAAGCATCCTCGATGCATTCGACAAGCGAGCCGGTGACATCGCTAAGGCGACCGAGGCGTTCTCGTCGAAAGCGGCTGAAGACCTATTGGACCCGCTTGGCCAGATATCCGAGCGGCTCAGGAGCGTCGTTACCGAACTGACAGGCGGCATGTCCTCCCTTGGGCGCTTCTCGGATGGTATCCGAGCCGGGGCTGAGGCAACTGAGCGGGCCGCTGGCCATTTTCGCGGGGCCTCCAGTGCCTTCGTGGAGGCCGCCACTCCGCTCCAGGCCAGCACGTCGAGCATTGAGGTGGCCATCAAGCATCTTGCCGATGCAACCGCGAACATATCTGACACGGTCGGGAAGTCTGCGGCGGCTACGGCCTCTAGCGCTGCTTCTGCTCTCGCCAGTGCGCAGGAGATCCTCGGCAGCGAAGCGAAGGCTATCGAAGCCTCACTGTCAGGCATCGAGGTCATGCTTGAGAGGCTGCGCGGACAAGGCGACCGCCTTGACGACATCGATGAGAAGCTCGGCAAGGCCTTTGAGGCCTATCGAACTCAGGTCGCCTCTGCTGTTGAAGGAATGTTCGGTCACGTTAGAGAAATGCAGGCCCAACTCAGCCCAGCGCTCGATACCCTGCATTCGATCGTCGAGCAGGCCGAGCAGTTTGCTCCCGAGTCGCGGAGGCGGTGATGCGCGGCATCTCCAGGCGCCGCCTTCATGAAGACGAGGAGGAGTCGTCGTTCGTCTCTATGACGGACCTGACGGTCAGCTTCCTTTTCATTGTCATGATCCTCTTGGCTTACTCGGCCTCCAAAATGGCTACGAGCCAGACGGTACCGAAGACGCTCTACGACACCGTCGTCCGCGAACGTGACGTTATCGCCGAGGAGAACGCGCGCCTCGATGCTGAACTCAAGGAGTTGCGGCTTCTCGCCGAGGGGCGGCGCATCAGAATAGACCAGTTGGAGAATAAGATTGCCGAGCTGGAAGCGCGGCTAGCCGAGAAGAACCCGCTCGAAACCTACATGGCGCAAGTGTCTGACTTGCGCCGGAAGGTGCTGGAGGGTCTGCAGGCTCAACTGAAGCTCGATTTTCCAGAGCTACAGGTGGTCGTGAGCGAGCAAATGGACGCGCTGCGCTTCAAGGGCGATGGCTTGTTCGACAGTGGCCGCTCCAAGCTCGCCGCAGGTCGATCGGATATCGTTCGACGGTTGGCCACTCGCCTAAACGAAATCCTGCCCTGCTACACGCTGGGTCGCTCCGCTCGCTGGAACTCCACATGCAACAGTGTGGGTGCGATCATTGAGGCCGTTCAGATCGAAGGCCATACCGACGTCACCGGTTCTGAGAACGCCAACGTCACGCTGTCGACCGAGAGGGCAAACGAAACCTTTTTTGTCATGAAGGAGCGCGAGCCCGGGCTTACGTTACACCAGAATATGCGCGGCCAGCCTGTCATGTCGGTCGCAGGTTATGGAGCGATGCGTCCGATCGTTGACAACGCGACCCCCGAAGGCAGGGCCACCAACCGTCGCATCGATCTCCGCATTATCATGTACACACCTCAATCCTCCGATGAGATCGAAAGCATCAGGCGGCGGCTGCGAGAAAGTGTTGGGGAGGTGCCGCGGTGAAGCTTGCGGTGCTTCTTAAGCAACCCCATGGGTTCAATCCGCCGGCCTTGGCTGAGCCTGCACAGCTGCGCGCCGCTGTAGGCCGCGTGCTTGCGCGATGGCCAGACATCGTCGCCGACCCGCCCGAGAATGATCGAGAGAAGCTCGTCCGGGAGATGCTTAGGCGGCTTGATGACGACGATTGGTCGGACCTGCCAACAGCGTTCGTCACCAAGGCCGCCCGCGCTCTGTTCGACCCAGTTCGAAGAGGCCGCTCGGATCTGGCTAGGCTTAGACAGTTCTACGTCGATGAGCTGCGGGTTTCGACGCGCAAGAGTTTCCTTGGGGGTATGGCTTCAGTTTACATTGGCAGTTACGAGCCCGGCGCTCCCCACACCCGGGCACTTGCGTTGACTCTTCAAGCCGTGCGCTCCCGGCTCGGTGGCCGTTGGATGAAGTTAGAGGAGGAGCTCCCGGAGTGGCTCGATCCGGTAGCCGCACCTCAGACCGTCGCAGAACGAATGACCAAAATGGAGCACCCTTGGAGCGAGCTCAAATCTATGGGGTTCAGTGTTCCACATGCTCCCGGTCTTATGGATCATGCCCACCTGGAGTTCGTGAGGCTGCTAAGATCGGACTTGCGGCGCCGTCCCGGGCTGGAACGGTTGTTCGGCTGGCTGAGGCCTGAGCGACAGGAAGCGCGAGCCTCAGGCGCTGCCGAAGCAATCACCGCTATTCTTAGCCATTGGCTGTCTGGCGATCCATCGACCGATGACCAACGATTTATCATCGACAATCTGGTCGGCTGCTACGGCGACCCGCGCGTGTCCGCCAGCGGCGCATGGGCCGGCGTCCCCGAGCAGCACAGGGGCGTCATTCTGCGTTGGCTGACGGGGGAGAACATCCGATTCTTCCTCGACGTCGTCTCGGCCGTTGAGGAGAGCCACATGTGGGAGCCCCGCCGAGAGTTCTGGCTTTCGCTCCACGAGGAAGGACGCATCGACGGCGCTTGGGTCGCCTTCAGTCCGGAAGCAGCTACTTACGCTCGCCGGCAAGCAATGGCCCGGAGTGGGCAATCGACGCTGCGATATGGCGTACAGACCGCGCGTGGATCGCGCGTCAATACATCACTCCTCATTCTTCAAATCGGCAACAAGGTTCTGGTAGAGGGCTCCCACAGCTACAAGGTGCATATTTTCCGTAAAGGCTCCCGCCACGCGCCGAAGCTTTATCAAGCTCAATATGATTGTGAGCAGATACGCCTGTCCCCGGACGTTGAGGCCAGACAGCATACTGGTGATTGGGAGGGCTGGGTTGAGGAACGCATCTAGCGAGGCGCGCGTCCACTTTGAGTGGACCTCCACCAACGAACACGTCAAGTTGACGGTAAGCGACGACAAGCGAGGCTTGCTGCAGCGCATATTGGGCAAGGCGAGCGTAGCGGATCTTCAACACTTGCCGCCCGAGGAGCATGACCTTCTCTTAGCGATTGGCGACCTAAGAGCGTTGGGCGACGAGGCTCCGGGATCACTGCACATCGACTCCCGTGAGATCGTGATGTCTCACCGCCTCGCTGCCTCTCTCGACGGCAAGACTGCTGCAGTGCTGGGACTGCCGCCGCTTGTCGATCTGACACTCAAGACCGACGTCGAGGGCCTGGTCGGAAGCCCTAACTTTCGTCTGCACTACGAGTGGCAGAGGCATGGCCAGCGCCAACCTGTCCAACGGCAAGGCGCGATTCTCAAGACAGCCGATGGTGATCGAAGGCTTCCCCTATGGATCCTGGAGGCCGTCGAGATGGCAGACGCTTTTGGCAAGGGCAACGAGGCGCAGCATTGGGAGGCTCTCGCGAGATTTCGACAGACTCTCGATCCGGGCGTTTCCGTGACGGCGTCGACGCCTACGGCACGAGTCTCGATGACGGATTTCTTATCCAACCTCGAGGTCCGTCTCGCCGATCGGTTCTCCATCACCCCGAACGCCGCGGCCGACGATTTCGAGGTTCTCCCGTTCTCCAAGCGGCGTATCGGCGACGGCTCCGACCCAAGCCTTGAGGAGGGCATCTCGGAGGCTGACAGCGAGCTCGCTGGCCAACCCTTGCGAGAATTCCAGAAGCGGGTACGAGAGAGAGGGGCCCTCCCCGCCTATCGTCTGGCGCGAGGGAGCTACCTAGTCATCGACCGCTCGGCAGTACCGGCGCTCGAGACCTTCGCTGCCGTCCAGAAAGAGCCGGCTGCGGAGCGCGCAGCGTTCATTAGGAATCCGCGTGCCAGGATCACGGAGGCTTACGAACGTGCACTCCACGAACACGGAAAACTAGAAGGCTTGTCGCCCGAGGCTCAGGAAGAGGCCGTTGAAAATGCGGCCGGCCCGGCGCTCGTGGAGACCAAGGAATACTCCGAGCGCGTCATTGGCGTTGCTGTTTTCAAAAAGCCGGAGAGCGAATTCAGCTCCAGCGGCACGACTTGGCTGCCGGAGGACTTTGCACGCAAATGGGCAGAACACGTTCTGCGCCTTTCGGATCAAGAACTCACGGATCTGCGTGAGCGAGTTCAGGCAGCGATCGCCGATCAGCGCCCAACCGTGCAGACCGGCGACCTGGAACTGCCGGCACGTCCTGAGGCAGTCAATCTGATCGACACAGCGATCGCAGAACGCAAGCATGTCGCCACGGAGGACGATACCTCACCCGAGCCAGACAAAGGTCCCGTTGTCCTTGCGACGCTGGACAATTTCGACGAGTTGCGTTGGCAGGCGGACCTTCGCCCGCGCAAAGCGCCGATGTCGGTTGACCTGCCCTCCACCATTCTGACGCCGTTGAAAGAACATCAGGTCGAAAGCTTTAACTGGCAGGTCGCAGCATGGCGTTCGGGATTGCCCGGTATTCTGAATGCCGACGAGCAAGGCCTCGGCAAGACACTCCAGACGATTGCGTTCCTTGCTTGGCTTAAGGGCCATATGGCCAAGGTGACAAGTGGGGAGCGTGGCCCCGTGCTTGTCGTTGCCCCAACATCGCTGCTCCAGAACTGGGAGCAGGAGGTGGAGCGCCATTTGCGCAAGCCCGGTCTAGGACACTTAATCCGGCTTTACGGCAGTAGTACCAAGGGTCGAAAGCTTTCCGGCGTGTCCGGTCTCGATACCGATACCGGGGAAGCAAAGCTGGATCTGGAGTTCCTGCGAGAGGCAGTGGCCGAGGGCCGAGCCCATCGATTCTGGACCCTCACGACCTATACGACCCTCTGCAATTATCAGCATTCGCTGCAGCGCATTCGGTTCTCTGCGGTTGTCTTCGACGAGATACAAACCTTGAAGAACCCCACTAGTCTTCGTGCAAACGCAGGCCGGTCGGTCAACGCCGATTTTAGGATCGGTCTGACGGGCACCCCGATCGAGAACAGCGTCGTCGATCTTTGGGCGGTGATGGATGCTCTGGGCAGTGATGCGCTTGGCCCGCTATCGCAGTTCCGACAGCGTTATGCTGCTTTCGACAAAGACAACATGGCCGAATTGCACGGCCGGGTCTTCAAGCCGGCGGGCGCGTTCCCTCCGCTCGGCCTAAGGCGCCTGAAGCAGGATGTGGCAAAAGACCTGGAGCCTAAGCGCCGTCGCCTTCATCCGCGACTCATGCCCCCGAAGCAGGAGGCGCACTACGAAGACGCCAAGCTCAAGCTTGCGACGGGCGGTCTGGGTGCCGCTCTCAAGGCGCTTCATCACATTCGCACGGTGTCCGTCCATCCTGCCATCGGTGAGGACGACGGGTTCATCGAGGCGTCTGCGAGACTGCGGGCGACGTTCGATATCTTGCGCGAGATTGCCCGCAGACGAGAGAAGGTCCTCGTCTTCATCGAGCATCGCCAGATGCAGTACCGCTTCATCGAATTGGTGCGGTCGGAGTTCGGCCTTGACCGCGTCGATCTCATCAATGGCGACACGCCAATTCCACAGCGGCAGGCGATCGTAAACAGGTTCCAGCGCCACCTCGAAAACGATGGTGGGTTCGATGCCCTGGTTCTCGGCCCAAAGGCTGCGGGCACAGGCCTTACCCTGACCGCTGCCACACACGTCATCCACCTCTCGCGCTGGTGGAACCCTGCCGTCGAGGAGCAGTGCAACGACCGGACGCATCGGATTGGACAAACGAGGCCTGTGACCGTTCACGTGCCTATGGCCATCCACAGTGGTTATCGGGAGCAATCGTTCGACTGCCTGTTGCAAAGTCTCATGCAGCGAAAGCTACACCTGGCGCAGGCGGCGCTATGGCCGATGGGCGATACGTCTGACGATATCGGAGAACTCCAGAAAGTGCTCATGGCAGATGAGCAGCAGACGGGTGGCGATCCGCTGCGATCGGCCATAGCTGCGATGTTCGCACGCGACCAGTTCCCGCCTCCTCGTTTTGATCAGGACGGGTCCGTGCCTCTCCCTTGAGGATGTGGTCCCTCAGTCAACGTTGCCGAAATGGCGATATTCTCGCTTCTTGCAATCACCGGTCGTTCTCCAGAAGATCGACATCCTCTTCGCACGCATCCATTGGCCTGCGCTGAGAATGTCAACGGAAGCGTGACAAGGACATTGCTGACCCATGAGCAGTGCGTTTCAGACCAACAAGATCGCCTTGAGCGACATCCTCCGAGCCTGCCATGAGGGAAAGATTCAGCTGCCCGATTTCCAGCGCAGCTGGGTGTGGGACGAGGATCGCATCAAGAGCTTGATCGCTTCCATTTCCCGCGCTTTCCCGGTCGGTGCTCTGATGACGTTGGAGACCTCCGGCGCCGTCAATTTCAAGCCCCGCCCGGTCGAAGGAGCGCCGACCGCCGCCCAGGCCGTTTCACCTGACGCGCTCCTGCTCGACGGGCAGCAGCGAATGACGTCGCTTTACCAGGTCACTCTGCGCAATCAGGTCGTCCGCACCGTCACCCCCAAGAAAAAGCGGGTCGATCGCTGGTTCTACATCGATATCCAAAAGGCCCTGGACCCAGAGGCGGATCGTGAGGAGGCCATTATCGGTGTTCCCGAAGATCGCATCATCCGAGACAACTTTGGCAAAGACATTGTCCTCGATCTCTCCAGTCGGGAGAAGGAGTTCGATGCGCTGATGTATCCGCTGTCCATGGTCTTCGATTGGAACACCTGGCAGATGGAGTTCGTTGGCCACGCCAACAAGGCGGGAACGTTCAGCGAGACCTGGCCCATCATCAGCCGCTTTCATGCTGAGGTCATCGAGAATTTCGCCAAGTACCAGGTGCCGGTGATCGCCCTGGACAAGTCTACGTCGAAGGAGGCCGTCTGCCTTGTCTTCGAAAAGGTCAACACGGGGGGCAAGCCTCTCGACGCTTTCGAGCTCGTCACCGCGATGTATGCGGCGGACGGATATGAGCTGCGGAAGGATTGGTACGGCGATGGCAAGGACCTGGCGGGCAGGCACACCAAGTTCGCGACCCATCTGAAACTGGCGGACGCAGAGAAAGGCATCCTGTCGGAAGTCGGCAACACGGACTTCCTCCAGGTCATTTCCCTTTTCCACACCCGCGAGCGCCGGCGCCAAGCGGAGGCTGAGGGACGGCAGGGCAAGGAACTGCCCCAGGTGACCGGCAATCGGCAGGCGCTCCTGAACCTTCCCCTCGACGCCTACAAGAAGTTTCAGGGTAGCGCGGAGCGGGGCTTTCTGACCGCCGCGAAGTTCCTCCACACCCTCCACATCTATCGGGTGTTCGACCTGCCCTATCAGTCCCAGCTGATCCCGCTCGCAGCGATCCTCGCTGAGATTGGCGATGCTTGGGAGCACGAAACCGTGCGCTCACGCCTCACGCAGTGGTACTGGAACGGCGTCTTCGGCGAACTCTACGGGTCCGCCGTCGACACTCGTATCGCCAAGGACTTTATGGAGGTGCCCGACTGGGCCTTGGGCCGCTCCTCCGCGGAGCCCACGACAATTCGCGATACGATCTTCCGTGCGGACCGGCTGCGCACCATGCGCATGCGCCTGTCGGCAGCCTACAAGGGCGTGAACGCGCTGCTCATGCAGGAGGGCGCTCGCGACTTCCGCTCCGGCCAGAAGTTCGACCACACCGTCTTCTTCGGCGAGAACGTGGACATCCACCACATCTTTCCCCGGGCCTGGTGCGAGGCACGAAAGATCAAGGCTGATGTCTACGATTCCATCATCAACAAGACGCCGCTCGCCTATCGCACCAACCGTGTGATCGGTGGCGATGCCCCTTCGATCTATCTGAACCGGCTCGAGAACGGCTCTGCTGATCGCCCGGCCATCCATCGTGACAATCTGGATGCCAGCCTCAGCTCCCATCTCATCGCGCCGGCCCTGCTGAGATCAGACCAGTTCGAAGCGTTTATGGCCGACCGGCAGGCGCGCCTGCTGGCGCTCATCGAGAAGGCGACCGGCAAGTCCTCCTACCGCGGCGATGTCGCCGAGGAAGGGACGGATGCCGAGCGCGATGATGACGGCATGGAGGCGGCGCTCACCATCCCGGTGGCGGAATAGCGCGGCATGCGCGCCGCGATGATGGTGTCGTGATCCAGAACCAGCGTCTGTCGCGCACGCTGCGCGAAGGACTGGGCACGCGCGTCAACTAGGATCCGGATCGGACATCGTCTCGCCGCCACATGCCGGGGGCTGCGCGGCGACCGCCTCGTTGGTCTGTTCGAGGCGCCTCTACCTCTTTCAGGCGCGCCGATCTCTCCGCGAAATCCTTCGCGATCGTCCCCGGCCGCTTGACTGCGAGTGCAGCCTTAAACCAACCTGCGGTGGAGTGCGACAAGCGGGAGGCGGTATTGGGGGCAATATCCATGTGGAATTACATCTTGCTTGCCATGCTTCTGCTGGCAAGCTGGATTGGTTACGCCATCGGCGTGCGCGTCGAACGAAAGCGACAAGCAGCCTCGCAATACACCGGAGGTCGGACTTGATATCGCGCTCAGTGAAGTGGGAAATTGCTTCATCCGCGACTAGTCTTTGGCTACTGGCTATGTTGGCCGGAGCGGGGGCGGTTCTTGGGTTCGTCCAATATTGGGCTATTTCGCCCGATTTGTCTTTCGCAGACGAACGCCTCCATCAGATTGTTGGGATGCTCGCCGCAATCGACATCACGATTCTGATCGGCGCCGCGATGCTTGCGCATAAGTTGCGGCAGCAATCGTCTCGGCTCGGCGACGACTGATCTTGCGGGCCGCGCCGCTCATTGTGAGCAGCCCGCCGGTCTGATATCCATGGCAGCACAAGCGTAGGACGCGCCCCCGAATGAAGCGCGCCCATGGCCATCGTCATCACGCCTGACACGCTACGGCGGATCTCACCCACGGCAAACGCCGGGATCATCAACCATCTCGGACCGGCCCTCACGCGTTCGTTCCCGCCAGGCGACATCAAGAGCGAGCGGCGCATTTTCTGGCGCAGGCCGCCCATGAGACCGATGGGTTCCGAACGCTCGTCGAATATGGCAGCGCCAGCTATTTCTCGCGCTATGACGGCCGCCGGGATCTCGGCAACACCCAGCCCGGCGACGGTGCGCGTTACCGCGGGCGCGGCATCTTCCAGCTCACGGGCCGCGCGAATTACCGCACCTTCGGCTCCCGCATCGGCGTCGACTTGGAGCGCCAGCCGGAACGAGCCAGCGAGCCCGACATCAGCGCGGTGACGGCCGTGGCCTATTGGCAGGATCGCGGCCTGAACGGTTTCGCCGACCGCGACGATGTCGCTGGGGTGACCAAGCGCATCAACGGCGGCCGGAACGGCCTCGCCGATCGCCAGGCCAAGCTCATTCGGGCAAAGGCTGCGCTGCAGGGCCGCAACGATGCCGAGGCGGTCGCCGAGATCCAGGCGCGCTCGGAAGCGGCCGGGACTTCTGCCCGCCGGGCCGCGACCCGCGCCGGCGGCGCCGCGACGTCGGCAACCGCTCTCCCGACACCCACCCGCAAAGTGCACCCCCACTGCCTGGACGACGATCGCCCGTTCAAGCGGAGATCGCCGGCCCCGCATGCCGCGCCGGGTGGGCAAAGACCAGCCCGTTCTCTTCGCCGTCGGCGACGCTGTATTGCCCCCCGACGGTGCAGTTCCGCCCGGCGCGCTTGGCGGCGTAGAGGAACTGATCCGCGCGTTCGAAGGCGCCCTCGATCGGCTCGCCGTCCATCGTCAGCGTCACGCCGAAGCTCGCGGTGAAGGCGCCGTCCGCGCCGCTCTGCGTCCATCGTTCCGCCGCGAACTGCCGCCGCATGACCTCCGCCGCGCCGATGGCCTCGTCGAGCGGAATATCGGGAAGCAGGACGCCGAATTCCTCGCCGCCGAGGCGGATGACGCAGCCCTGTTCGCCGGCGCGGGCCTGCAGCAATGCGCCGAAACGCGTGATGACTAGGTCGCCGAAGGTATGGCCGAAACGGTCGTTGATCGTCTTGAAATGATCGATATCGGCCAGAATGACGGCGGTCGACGGGCCCAGAAGCTGCCTGCCCCGGCGTGATGCCAGGAGCGAGTCCAGGCCTCTTCGGTTGAGCAGGTTGGTCAAGGGATCGGTGTCGGCGGTCCTGCGGTATGTTTCGATGGCATCGAGGCTGGTGGCGATCATCACCGCGAAGGCCAGGACGATGCTGCCGATCAGGCCGGTATATTGAACGAGATTGCCGAGGACCGAGCTTCGCCACGCGCCGATCTGCTGGCCGGCTTGGGGGCCTGCGATGTAGATGAGGCACTGGAACGTCAGCAGGACCGCGAACACCAGGAATGTCCAGGCCAGCAGGCGGTCGGCCTTGGTCGCCGCGATCCTGGAGAAGCGGATCGTCCGGATCCACAGGGTGAAGGCGCAGCAGGCCTGAACAAAGATCGTTTCCCAGCGCACGCTTTTCAGCAGCGTCAGCGCCACGACGATCATCGTCGTGCAAACGACGATCATGCCGATATCGAAGCTGAGGCTGCTCTTGATGTCGAGCCGTTCGTTCAAGGCGCGGCAGGCAAGAATGACGCTGATCAGGATGAAATTGTCTTCGGCAATCTGCTTGAACGGGCTCGTCCACTCCGCTTCAAGCAGCATCAGCGCATAGCCGCCGGCGAGGAAGCATAAGGAATAGCCCCAGCGGGCGGTCGAAAATCCCAGAAACCTGATGCCGATGAACGCCAGCCCGCACATCATGATGCCGGCGGGGACGATCCAATCGATTGGCGTTATGGGCATGACGTGACCGGAATGTCCGGGAACTTTGCGCGATGACCCGGAGGAATAGGGACTGCTGTTCTATAGCGACAGGCACTTAACGGTTTGTCCGATGACCCGAGGTTGCAACCGAGCCGCCATGGCGCGTTCAAGCCGGCGTTCTGCTGCGGATGGCCTGGCTGGACGGGCTCGACGGCGATTGCGAGTCTGCGCCGGGAACGCCTCGCTGGCCGCCCCGGGCCGCCGCGCCCTGCGCGCCGGCGCACGGCGAGGCAAGCGGCTGGATGCCGCTTTTCACGAACGATGCGATCCGGCCGGCGCGACCGCCGATCATGACTATGGCCGCCCAGCCGGCATGCGACATCTTGAAAGCCCTCCGACAGGAAAATGCCCGGGCGACGCATCAATGTCGCCGCCGCCTCGGCACGGCCCGATTGTAATCGCTTGGTCGTGAACCAATCCTTGGGTTATCGTCTCTGCAATAACGGGTCGAGAATAAAAGTCGACGTCCGATTGTCGGCTTTTTTCCGCGTGATCTATTGGATATTCGGATCATTCATTAGTGGAGTTGAGCATGGACGAGAGATTGCGGAATGGCGATTCTGCTTCGGGCGTCTCTCGGAAGGAGCTGTTTCAGGATCATTCTCAGCACGCGGACGTGGTAAAAATCGCCGCCGCGCTCGTCTGCGTTGCCGTCATCGTCGCTGGGCTCTTTTATGGCCGTGACGTTCTGATCCCGCTGGCGATAGCCTTCCTGATCAGTTTTGCGCTCAATCCGGTTGTCGTCTGGTTTGAACGCATCGGCCTGCCGCGAGTGCTCGCCGTCATCCTCGTGATCACGACGGCACTCGGGATTCTCGGTGGTTTCGGCCTGCTGCTGGGATCCCAGGTGCGAAGCCTCAGCCAGGATCTCCCGACCTATCAATCGACGATCCGCGCCAAGATCGCGGATCTGCGAACGCGATTTGGCGGGCCCGGTATTTTCGACGGGGCGCTGGCGACCGTCGACACGGTCCAAAGGGAAGTTCAGACCGCCGAAGCGCCCACCGGGGAGAACAGCAGAGCTCAACGTGTCGAGCTCGTCCCTCAGCCGAAGTCTCCGTTTCAGACCGCGTTCGAATGGCTGATCCCCTCGCTCGCGCCGATCGCGACGGCGGGCATCGTCTTTGTCTTCGTCTGCCTGGTCCTGCTGGACCGGAGGGATCTGCGTGACCGGCTGCTTCGCATGCTCGGCGGCAATCTGCATCGATCGACGGATGCCATGGAGGAGGCCGGCAGCCGGATCAGCAAATATCTCCTCATGCAGCTGATGGTGAATGTCAGCTACGGGGTGCCGATCGGGCTGGGGCTCTGGTTCATCGGCGTGCCCGGAGCGCTGCTGTGGGGCACGGTCGCGGCGGTCATGCGGTTCGTCCCGTATGTGGGGCCGATGATTTCGGCCATCTTCCCGATCGCCTTGGCTTTTGCCGTCGATCCCGGCTGGAACATGGTGATCTGGACTGTCGCCCTGATCCTGGTGCTGGAACTCCTCAGCAACAATGTCGTCGAGCCGCTCCTCTATGGATCCAGCACAGGGCTGTCGGCCATGTCCCTGATGGTGTCGGCCATGTTCTGGACGGCGCTCTGGGGACCGCTGGGGCTCGTCCTGTCCACGCCGCTGACCGTCTGCCTTCTTGTCGTCGGGCGCAATCTGCCGCAGCTCCGGTTCCTCGACACGCTCCTTGGATCGACGCCGGCCTTGAATCTGCCGACGCGGATCTATCAGAGATTGCTGGCCGACGACGCTGACGAAGCGATCGCGATCGTCAATGAAGAGATCGCAACGACATCGGTCCGCGATTTCTACAACAATGTCGGCCTCGAGGTCCTGCGCCTCGCGGGCGAGGACCATCTGCGCCATGCGACCGCCGAGCATCGCCTGCGTGTGGCCAACGGAATGGATATCCTGCTCGACGACCTGCGCGATCAATATGCCGTGCCGGATCGCACGGGAGCCTCTCCGCGCGTGACCTGCATCGGTGGGAAATGGCAGATCGATTCCGTTTCCGCGGAGATGCTCGCCCATGCCCTTTCGCTCGAGGGCGTGCCGGCGGATTTCCGTCCCGCGGGTGCCTTGACGGCGGGCTACCTGGACAAGCTGGACCTGGAGCAAACCGGCATTGTCTGCGTGACCTACTTCAATGCGGCGCCGGAGAAGGCGGCGAAGCATTTCTGCCGTCGTCTGCGCCACAGATGGCCCGGGTTGCGCATCGTTCTGGCGCTCTGGAACGCTCCGGGCGAGCTCCTGGAGGCTGACCCGTGCCAGCGCCTGGGCGCCGATGAAGTCGTCGCGTCGATCGAGGAAGGCATTGGCAGGGTTCACCGGATGGTTGCGCCCGCCGAGGCACTCGAAGCGCAGAAGGCGCAGGCGCCGGACAACGACGACGAGCGCGTCCGCGCGCTCGGCCTTTCCGGCGTTCTGGACGGCCGCGCCCGGGAAGAGCTCGATGGGCTCGCCAAGCGGGCGGCCGAGGCGTTCGACGTTGGTTTCGCCGTGATCTCCGCGATCGATGCGGATCGGGAATTCATCATCGGGCAAAGCCGCAATCTGCCGGGAACGCTGACCGCCGACGGGACCGACATGATCACCATGCCGCGGAAGGAGGCGGTCTGCGACCATGTCGTGTCGAGCGGCGAGACGCTGGTGGTGCCGGATACGAAGCGTGATCCGCGGTTTGCCGAGCATCCGGCCATAGCGCTCTGGAATACGCGCTTCTATGCGGGCGCGCCGCTGCGCACGAAGGAGGGGCACGTGTTTGGCGCGCTTTGCCTGCTGGATACCAGGCCGCGGGACCTGGAGAAGGATGACGAGGAACTGCTCAACGCTCTCGCAACGGATGTCGTGGCCGCGATCGTTGGACAGGAAGGCGGGAACGCTCCGCGGTCCACGTCGTCGTCAAAAGGTTCTGCATCTCTCGGCCAATCCGTGCCGGAATGATGCGCGGTGCCTCGATGGCGGCGAGACGCGACGCCGGCCTGGGCGGTCGCCGACGCGCTGTGGCCCAACGACCGCCGGTCCCGCGTCTGCGCATGTGGGAACTCTAAAGCTCACAAAGCTGCGTCCGGGCGAGACCGCCTTTCCGCCGACAGCCGCCGGCAAGGGCCGTTGGCAGAACATCGAGCGGCGCGTCGAAGTCCTCCGCGTCCCAATCGGCTTTTACAGCGAAGTCCAGCCTGCGACGGCAGCACTATCATAAGGATTTACTAAGCTTTTCCATCGCTGATACTCAAAGCTACCGCGCGTCTAATGATTCGCGGAAGAGGAGTGGGGCGCTTGGCTAATAACAGTACAGAAATGGAAATTGCCGCTTCCCGCTCCTGCAGGTCTAGCGGCAGTGCACTGAAGAGGGCGCTGCTGGGTTCCACCAGCGGCCGTTGCGCCAGCCTGGCCCTCGTGATGACGGCGCTGCTGCCCGCCGTGCCGGCGCTCGCGCAATGCGCGCCGCCGCCGCCGGCGGCGGTCAGCCTGTCCTCCGGCAGCTGCGAAGACGTAGCCTTCACCGTGCGCGAGAGCGCGGGCACGGTCGTCGACGTCTCCGGAACAGGAAGCTATAGCGCCACCTCCACCCATCTCCTGGTGACCGGCAGCGGTCATGGCGTGCACGCGACGGCAGGTGGAACGGCCGTCCTGACCGGAACGCCGGACAACGCCAGCACGCTCAGCGAGATCACGACCTACGGCGCGGGCAGCCATGCTCTCCTGGCCGAGAGCGGCGGCACGATCACCGCCGGCAACACGGCGATCTACACCAATGACGCCGGTGCCTTCGGCGTCGCAGCGGCCGGAACCGGCAGCCGGGTTCTGCTGACCGACAGCGCGGTCACCACCTTCGGCGACGGCGCTTACGGCATCCACGCGGCCGGCGGCGGGTTCGTCTCGCTCACCCGCACCGATGTCCAGACCTACGGCGTGGGCGCTTCGGCCGTGTTCGCGGCCGCCGGCGGCTCGATCGTCCTGGACAATCTGAACACCTTCAGCTCGGGCACAAGCGATGCCTTCGGCGCCGTCGCTTCGGGCGCCGACAGCAGCCTCGTCCTGAACCGGGTCTACGTGAACGTCTCCAGCAACGACAGCGCCGGCCTGTTCGCCACCGGCGGCGGAACGATCGTGCTCAATGGCGGTGCCGTCGCGACCGGAGATTATTACGGCGGCACCATCATCGCCGCCACGCCCGGCATCCTCGCCCACGGCGCCGGCAGCAGGATCGAGGTCAGCAACGGTGCGACATCCGCCACCTATGGCGCGAACAGCCCGGGCGTCTGGGCCGATGCGGGAGCGCGGATCGACTTTTCGGGCTACGGCATCTTCACCTATCAGCCCAATTCCGCCGGCGCGCGCGCGGATGCCGGCAGCACGGTCACCCTGACCGGCACCATCGTCCGCACCACCGGCCCGTCCAGCGCCGGCCTGCTCGCCGGCGGCGGAAGCACGATCATCGTGAGGAATACCGAGGTCAGCACGGGCTACCGGGTGACTACAGGCAATCCGCCGGTGCTGCAGTTCCCGAGCGCCGACATCGGCCGCGAGGCCCATGGCGCGGATGTGGCGGGGACGGGCAGCCGGCTGCTGGCCGACAATGTCAAGGTCACCACCAGCGGCGACGGTGCCGTGGGCGTCAGGGTCAGCCAGGGCGGCCTGGCGATGATAACTGGCGGCAGCATCACGACCAGGGGCGCCGAGACGCCTGCCGCCGGCGCCGCCGACGGCGCCCGGGCGACGGATGCCGGCAGCAGCATCGTCTTGACCGGCACCGCGATCAGCACCACCGGCATCAATGCCGCGGGACTGCACGCGATGGCGGGCGGTGCGATCGCCGGCACCGACGCCGCGATCGCCACGCAGGGGCAGAACGCCGCCGGCGCCCGGGCCGAGGATTCCGGCAGCGGCATCGTCCTGATCCGTGGCAGCATCACCACCGCCGGCGCGGGCGCCGCGGGCATCCAGGCCGGCACCGGTGGCGGCGTGCAGATCACGGGCGGCTCGGTGGCGACCACCGGCAGCGCCGCGCATGGCATCGCCGCCGTCGGCGGCGGCACGCTCGTAGCCACCGGCACCACGGTGGCGGTGAGCGGCGCCGGCTCAGCCGCAATCCACCTCGCAGGCGCCGCGCCGAGCTCCGTGTCGGTCACCGGCGGTAGCCTCAGCGCCGCGAGCGGCGCGATCGTCCGCGCCGAAGGCGGCACCGGCACCGTCTCGATCAGCGGCGGCACCACGATCAGTCCGGCCGTCGTGAACGGCCGGCTCCTCCTGGCACAGGTGACCGAGGACGGGGCCGGCAATGCGGCCAACCTGACCCTGAACGTCTCCGGCATTCCGTCCCTCGCCGGCGACATCGTCGTCGATCCCTCGACCCTCGCCTACAATCTCGCCGGCAGCCGCTGGGCGGGCAATCTCGTGCTCGTCGGCCCGGGCAATACCGCGAGCGCGCGCCTGACCACGTCGCAATGGACGGGCGACCTGCTGGCCGATGCCGGCAACACGGCGGGCATCGCGCTCGCCGACGGCAGCCGCTGGACCGGCCTTGCGCGCAACGCCACCACCGTCGGCATCGACGCCGGCAGCGCCTGGGCCGTGACCGGGGATTCGAATGCGACCGGCGTGGTCACCAATGCCGGCCTGATCCAGTTCCTGGCGCGCGATGCGGCCTATACCGTGCTCTCGGTCGGCAGCTATGCCGGCAACAACGGCCGGATCGGCTTCAACACCTATCTCGGCGCCGACAACGCGCCGACCAATGTCCTGGTGGTGAATGGCGGCGCCGCCGCCGGCAGCACGGCGGTGCTGATCGCCAATACCGGCGGCCCGGGCGCGCTGACCACCGCCGACGGCATCCGGCTGGTGCAGGTGACGGGCGGCGGCACGACCGCCGCCGGAGCCTTCACCCTCGGCCACCGCGTCGCCGCCGGCGCCTACGAATACCAGCTGTTCCGCGGCGGCAGCACCGATCCGAACGACTGGTTCCTGCGCTCTCACCTGATCTCCGGCGCCACGGACCCGACCAGCCCGCCGCCGCCCCCGCCGCCCAGCGAGCCGGTGATCCCGCTCTATCGCCCGGAAGTGGCGCTCTATGCGCCGATCCCGGCGATCGGCCGGCAGATCGCGCTGACCACCCTCGGCACCCTGCACGAGCGCGTCGGCGAGGAAGAGAACATCCGCGGCCTGCCGAGCCGCGGCTATGCCAGCGGCGTCTGGGGCCGCGTCATCGGCGAACGCATCAGCAGCCGCTGGGACGGCACCGTCGGCAGCCGCGCCGCGGCCGACCTCATCGGACTGCAGGCCGGTTTCGACATCATCCGGACCGAGCCCTATGCCGGCGGCCATCGCGACCATTTCGGCGTTTATGGCGCCTATGCCGACTACAGCGCGTCCTCGGTCTCCGGCTTTGCCCTCGGCATCCAGAACCTGCGCGTCGGCAAGCTCTCCATGGCCGGCTCTTCGGTCGGCGCCTACTGGACCCATTTCGGTCCCGGCGGCTGGTATGTCGACGCCGTTTTCCAGGGCACCTGGTACACCGTCAACGCGCGCTCGGACTACGGCACCGGTCTTGCCACCAAGGCGACCGGCTACACGGCTTCGCTGGAAGCCGGCTACCCGATCCGCTTCGGCGAGGGCAACCGCTGGCAGATCGAGCCGCAGGTGCAGATCATCTCCCAGGGCATCGCGGTGGATCGCTCCGGCGACGCCTATTCCAGCGTGCGCTGGAACGAGGGCCATGCCTGGACCGGGCGGCTCGGGGCCCGGCTGCAATATACCGACCAGGATGCGCGGGGCACGCTCTGGCAGCCCTTCGCGCGGGTCAATCTCTGGCACGCCTTCTCCGGCAGCGACGGCGCCATCTTCGGCCAATCCTCGCCCACCATCGAGACCCGCTTCGGCGGCACCGCGCTCGAGGTCGGCGGTGGCGTCACCGCGCGCGTCAACCAGACGCTGAGCTTCTACGGGCAGGCCAGCTACCGCTGGTCGCTCGACGGCCGCAGCCGCCAGACCGCCGCCGCCGGCACCTTCGGCGTCCGGCTCAACTGGTGACCACTCGCGCCGGCGCCTGGCGCCGGCCCCGGTCCGGCTCAGTCGCCGGCGCGCTTTCGCCGGATCAGCTCGAAGACGCCGGAAATGTCCTCGTCCGCGGTTCCCGGGCCGAGCCGCCTGCGAAACAGGTCCAGCATCGGCGCGAGCAGATCGGTGGCGACGCCCTGCTCGCTGGCCGCGGTCAGGATGTTGCCGAGGGAAGCCGTCTGCATGCCGAGATTGGACACCACGCCGACGCTGTGGTCACCACTGTCGATCTTCTCGGCATAGCCGGGCAGCTCGCCCATCATGGCGGTCAGCCATGGGCCGAGGAGCTTCAGAAACGCGCCGGCGCGGATGCCTTCGGAATCGACGAGCGCGGTCGCCTGGAAGAAGCCGGCGAACAGCCCGTACATGCCGCTGAGGAGCGCCAGGTCGTGCAGCGAGGCGAGCCCGGCATCGGTGCCGAGATAATGCGCCGCGCCGAGCCCTTCGAGCGTTCCGGCATGAGCCTCGAAGGTCGCCTTCGACCCGCTGTAGAGAATGAGCGCATGGTCGCCGCCGATCATCGGCGGCGTCGCCATGATGCCGCCGTCGAGATAGGCCGCGCCCAGTCCGGCGACATGCTCGGCCGCGGCGCGCGCCTGTGCCGGCGTGCCGTTGGTGAGATTGACCAGCGCCCGCCCGGCGAGCGCCGGCGCCGCATCGTCGATCACGGCGGCCGCCGCCGCATAGTCCAGCACGCACAGCACGGCGATGTCGCTGGCCGCGACAGCCTCGGCGGCCGAAGCGGCCTCGCGCGCACCCTTGGCGGCGAGCGCCGCGGCCTTGCCGCGCGTGCGGTTCCAGACCGTGACGGCGTGTCCCTGTGTCAGAAGGCGGGCGGCGAGCGCCTGTCCCATGGCCCCGAGGCCGAGGATCGCGATGGTAGTCATATCCGTGTGCATCTTTCCTGGTTCGCAAGGTCCGCCGGCTCTGCCGATGACGGTGATCAAGAGATGCGGTGTTGGACGCCGGGTCTGTAGCGGGTTATCTGTAGACTTATCGTCCACATGTCGGAACGATGCGGTGCCGGAATGCTGAATCTCAACGACCTCCTCGTTTTCGTTCAGGTGGTGAATCACGGCGGCTTCGCTGCGGCCGGCCGCGCCCTCGGCCTGCCGAAATCGACGCTCAGCAAGAGGCTCTCCGAGCTGGAAAAGGCGGTCGGCGTGCGCCTGATCCAGCGAACCTCGCGCAGCTTCGCCGTCACCGTGGTCGGTCGGGATTTTCATCGCCACGCCGCCGCCATGCTGATCGAGGCCGAGGCCGCGGAGAATGTCGTCAAGGGCCATCTGGCCGAACCGAGCGGAACGGTGCGGATCACGGCCTCGCTGCCGATCGCCCAGTTCCGCCTGGCGCCGCTGTTGCCGCGCCTGGCGGCGGCCTATCCGAAGGTCCGCATCATGCTCGACGTCTCCGACCGGTTCGTCGATATCGTGCAGGACGGCTTCGACATCGCCATCCGGAACCACTTCGCGCCCTTGCCCGATAACGATCTCGTGCAGCGCCGCATCCATGACGACCCCGCCTGGCTGGTCGCATCGGCGGATTATGCCGCGGCGAAAGGCATGCCCTCGGAGCCGGCCGACCTGAACGGCTGTGACGGCCTCGTGGCGTCACCTTCGGACCGGACCTGGACGGTCCGCGACGAAGCGGGCGCGGTGGCCGAGATCGCGCCGTCGCCGCGTTATGTCGCCAACGAGACCGTGGCTCTGCGGGAGGCCGCAAGCGCCGGGCTCGGTGTGGCCTGCCTGGCGAGCGGTTTCTGCGCGCCGCTGATCGCGTCCGGCGCGCTCGTTCGCCTTCTGCCGGGCTGGACAGCGCGCGGGGTGGCGACGACCTTGCTGATGCCGCATCGGCGTGGCCAACTGCCCGCCGTCCGGATGGTGGCCGACCATCTCGTCGAGGAGCTCTCGCGGTCGCCATACAGCGCCGACCTGGTCCATCCGGGCTGACTCCTTGGCGCATGCGTGAATCGGCCGGCAACACGGTTGCCAAAAGCCTGCCACGCCGCTAGTGGATCGCGCCATGTCATTGTCTGAGCTTGTGCCCGCCACATAGGCGGCTTGCGGATATCGATCCCGCCTGCTGCCTGAACACGCGATGGGATGCGGTTCCATCGCGCGATGTGTTGCGCCTGCCATGCGCGTCGGAGCGATGCGTCCCCGGCATGGTCGGCGAAAGCGGGCTTACCTCCACAATGAACATTTCGAAGGCCGAACAGCGCGTGCTGCACGCGCTGGCACAGGGTGGGCGCATCCAGCACCGCCGTGACGAAGACACCGGCAGCATCAGTGAGATCGACTGCTTCACGCGCGAGGGCTGGCGGCTCGCCGATTGCACCCTGGCGATCTTCGGATCGCTCCGGCGCAAGCGCCTGATCGCCAGCAGGGACGGCGCGCCCTACCGCATCACGCGGCACGGACTGCAGTCGCTGCGTGCGCAGATGGACAATCGCTGAGGCGGGCGCGCGCGCTCCGCCCTGGCGTTACCATGCCCACCCCCGAGGCAGCGCCTCGGGGGTGCGGCGCTGGGGTGATGGTGGCTGGGCACGGGCAGGTGCGCGTTTCGGAGGCGCAGCGGCAGTGCGATTCAATGGGGGGTGGCCCGGGCTGCGGGCCATGTCGATTTCGACGCAGTCACCTGGCCCATCGCGGTACTGGTGATCACGCGACCGGCGCGGCAGTTGTTTCCAAGGTCGGGACCGGTCGCCCGCCCGCGCCGCCGCCGGGCGAGCGCGGCCTCTACCGGAAATCGGCGGTGGTGAGAGTGTAGAGGTCGCCTGCTCCCGCTTCATAGGCGCTGCGTGCGGCGGCTTCGATGAAGCTGCGCAGCCTGTCGAAGGTTGCGAGGCATCGTGCTTCCGTCATGCCGGCCCGGCCCCATTCGGCGTGCGGCTGCGCGAGCGCGGCGGCCTCGATGAAGAACTGGATTTCGAACACGCCGTCGTGGCCGTAGAAGCGCACCGCCTTGCGGGCAGGGTCGAAGCTGCGGCTCGGGTTGGGAAAGGCCAGGGTCATGGGCGGCGCAGCGGCGAGGCCGGGACCGCGGTCAGCGCGGCGCCCGGCGCCTTCCGGCCTGCAGCGGAACGGGGCTTCGGCATCGGCATCTCCTTCGGATCGCGGCCGTCCTGTCGAGCCTTGTCGTCACGACGGCGGCTTCAAGCTCTCGGCCGCGCCGAGCACCAGAAGCGTCGGCCGCTGAGAGCCCGGTTTGCTCCGCCCAGCCGCGACCGGCGCCGGTGAGGGGCGGGCGAGGCTGGCCCGGTTGCCGGTGGCCGTCCCGGCGGCGGCCTGCCGCGGAGGTTCTGTCGGCGCGAGCATGCCCGAACACAGCATGTTGCCGTCCCCGTCCCTGACGGCGACGGCATCCGGATGAAGCGGCATGGACAAGGTCTGCGCGAGCTGCCGCGCGATCTCGACGGCCGCGTCGAGATTGGCCGCCTCGGCGGTTTCTCGGCCGACCGTCGCATAGGCGCCGTCGCTCTTCCGGATGCGGTAGAACTCGATCACGATCTTCATGGCCCACCAGCGGTTCCGGGAATCGTCATGACCATCAAGCGCTGGTCTCGCGAAGTGGGGCGCCCTCGCCATCGGGGCCGCCACCTCGCTCGCCTGATGGCCGTCAGGCCCCGGACCGATCTCCGCCGGGCGCGGCTTGGCCGTTCGGGCCAAGATCCCCGGCGTCCCGGCCATCGCCGAAGGCCTGCTCGGCGAGCGTGGCATGGCCGCCGCCCGGCGATCGGCGCACCGGCTCGAGATTGTCCTGGGTCGCGACGCGTTCGTAGCGCTCGTCGTCGCTGCGGATGCGGTATTGCGGCCGGTCGCCCGGTGGCGGGAGCGTGGCGGTGACGACATAGATGTCCTCGGTGCTGCGCACCACGCCGAAGCGGCCTCTCAGCCGGACAGCCTGCCCGATCCTGAAGAGGTGGGTCTCGGGCTCGTTGCGCATCGCGGAGACCTGCGGGCGCGGTGTATGCGGGTAGAGCGTGTTTGCGGCAGCCATGGTCGCGTGACGTCCTGTTCGGGCGCGGCGTCGTAGGCCGCGGGATTGATCGGCGCCATTCGGCGTGTCGTGTCTGCCGGCCGATCTCGGGCAGATGGATCAAAGGCACTGACGCGTGGAACGTGGAATCAGGCAGGGTGCTTCGCTCGCTGCGTGTCGCAACCGGCGCAGACGCCTTACGGGCCGGGAATCTGGCAGCAGAGCAGCAGAAAGGCGTGCGGCGTGGCTTTGCATCGCAAGGTCGGGTGCGGCGGTCGTCGGAGAGCGTGTCCATCCGTTCCCCCGCACCGTGCTCATCCGAACCGAAACGATGTCCGATGCCGCCGGTACATCCGCGGTCGGCGCCTGCATTCATTTCTGGTTCGGATGACGTCACGTATCGCGCCGGTCCGGCGCGAACGATCGGAAATTCGGTAGCGGCTGGCGGTTCGTAACACCTGTGCAGCCAAATCAGCCAAATCAACGAGACAGGAATATGTTCACAAATTAAGTTTTAAATAAGGCGGGTGATCTCGTTCAAATTAAGATCGGAAAAAAAGAACGGTTCTTATGGCCTGGAATTTGGCGGCCTGCGGCAGCAAAAACGTTTTGATGTCAATAAAGCGGGGGAAATGAAAGGTCGATGTATTCGATCTCCTTGAGTCGGGGGCGGTGTAAATCAAGGCGCCAGATGAGGCGAAGCCGTTGAGGCCTGCCATGCCGCCACACCGCCCAAAAACCCCCATTGACCTTCCAGCCACCGGAACCCCTAGCGTCCGCCGACATCATCGAGCGGTGACGTCCTGCGCGCCGCTTCTGTCAGCGGCGAGGTGGGCCCATGAGAACAACAACAGGTGTCGTTCTGGCTGCAGCGGCGGCGCTCGGCCTTGGCGCCGCGCTCTTTCATTTCAAGGCTATGCCGGCTTCCGCCAGCCGGGCATGGGCCTCGGGCGGGGCGGGCACGGCAGCGGCCGTGCCGCCCCCGCCCCGGGTGCCCGTCGCGGAGGTCGTCACGCGGGTGATCGCGGCCTCCCAGGAGCTGACCGGCGTCGTCGCGGCGGTCAGGACGGTGGAGCTCCGCCCGCGCATCGGCGGCGCGATCGAGGCGGTGAGCGTGCCGGAGGGCGGGCTCGTCGAACGCGGCCAGCTGCTGTTCCAGATCGACCCGAAACCGTTCGAGGTGGCGCTGCAGACGGCGGAGGCGCAATTGCAGCGCGCCGAGGTGCTGCTCGCGCAGGCCGAGACCGATCTCAACCGCTCGCAGCGGCTGGTGCCGAGCGGCGCGATCGCCGCCAAGACCTTCGACGATGCGGTGGCGCGCCGGCGCGAGCGGCAGGCGCAGGTGCTGGAGGCCAAGGCGGCGGTGGCCGCCGCAAGGCTCGACCTCTCCTATACCCGCGTCACCGCGCCGATCGCCGGCCGCGTCGACCGGGTGCTGGTCACCGAGGGCAATCTCGTCACCGGCGCGACCGGGGCTGCGACGCTGCTCACCACCATCGTCTCGGTCGACCCTGTTTATGTCGATTTCGACATCGATGAGCCGGCTTACCTGAGCTTCCTCAACGGCGCCCGGCCGGGTCAGGCGGGCGGCGGTCGGTCCGACGATGCGGCCCTGCCGGTCGCCGTCGGGCTCGCCACCGAAACCGGCCATCCCCATGCCGGTACGCTGCACTTCCTCGGCAACCGGGTCGATCGCGGCACCGGCACGATCCGGGCTCGCGCCGTGCTCGCCAATCCGCAGGGCCTGCTGACGCCGGGCCTGTTCGCGCGGGTGAAGCTTGCCACCAGCGCGCCGCGCGAAACCGTGCTGATCGACGACCAGGCGGTGGGCACCGACCAGGGCCGGCGCTACGTCCTGGTGCTCGGCGCCGGCGACAAGGTCGAATACCGGCCGGTCGAGCTCGGACCGATGAACGGGGGCCTGCGCGTCGTCACGCGCGGCCTCGATCCCGGCGAGACCATCATCATCAAGGGCCTGGTCAGGCCCGGCATGCAGGTGACGCCGGAGCGCATCGCCATGGCGCCCGACCAGCGCACAGCGGCGGGTGCCGCCGCCGGCCGGCAGGAGGCGCGTCGATGAACCTGCCGCGCTTTTTCATCAACCGGCCGATCTTCGCCATTGTGCTCTCGGCGCTCATGCTGATCGCCGGCGGGCTCGCCCTGTTCCGGCTCTCCTTAAGCGAATATCCCTCGGTTACCCCGCCCACCGTGCAGGTGACCGCGAGCTATCCCGGCGCCAATCCGGAGGTGATTGCGGAGACCGTCGCCTCCCCGCTCGAACAGTCGATCAACGGCGTCGAGGGCATGCTCTACATGAGTGCTCAAGCCGCGACCGACGGGCGCATGACGCTGACCGTCACCTTCGCCCAGGGCACCGATCCGGACATGGCGCAGATCCAGGTGCAGAACCGGGTGTCGCGCGCCCTGCCGCGCCTGCCCGAGGAGGTGCAGCGCATCGGCGTCGTCACTCAGAAGACCTCGCCCGACATCCTCATGGTGGTGCATCTCGTGTCGCCGGATCGGCGCTACGACCCGCTCCACATTTCCAATTTCGCCAACCTCCAGGTGCGCGACACGCTGGCGCGCCTGCCCGGTGTCGGCGACGTCGTCGTCTGGGGCGCCGGCGAATATGCCATGCGCGTCTGGCTCGACCCGGCCAAGGTCGCCGCCCGCGGCCTGACCGCGAGTGACGTGGTGGCCGCCATCCGCGAGCAGAACGTCCAGGTCGCGGCGGGCTCGGTGGGCCAGCAGCCCTCACCCGCGGCGAGCTACCAGGTGACGGTGAGCACGCCCGGCCGGCTCGTCAGCGAGGAGGAGTTCGGCCGCATCGTCGTCAAGACCGGCGCGGAGGGCCAGGTGGTGCGCCTCGGCGATGTCGCGCGCATCAGCCTCGGTGCCGACGCCTATGCGCTGCGCAGCCTGCTGAACGGCGAGCCGGCGGTGGCCCTGCAGATCATCCAGCGGCCCGGCGCCAATGCCCTCGACGTCTCCGCGGCCGTGCGCGCCGAGATGGAGCGGCTGAGCCGCGACTTCCCGCAAGGGCTCGAACACCGCATCGCCTACGACCCGACCGTCTTCGTGCGCGCCTCGCTCTCGGCCGTCGTCACGACGCTGCTGGAAGCGATCGTACTTGTCGTCATCGTCGTCGTTCTGTTCCTGCAGACTTGGCGCGCCTCGATCATCCCGCTCGCCGCTGTGCCGATCTCGCTCATCGGCACGCTGGCGGTGATGTATCTGATGGGCTTCTCGCTCAACACGCTGTCGCTGTTCGGCCTCGTCCTGTCGATCGGCATCGTGGTCGACGACGCCATCGTCGTTGTCGAAAATGTCGAGCGCCATATCGGCCTCGGCGAGGAGCCGCGCGAGGCCGCGCGCAAGGCGATGGACGAGGTGACCGCGCCGATCATCGCGATCACCTCGGTGCTGGCGGCGGTCTTCATCCCCTCGGCCTTCCTTTCCGGCCTGCAGGGCGAGTTCTACCGGCAGTTCGCCGTGACGATCGCCATCTCCACCGTGCTCTCGGCGATCAATTCGTTGACCCTGTCGCCGGCGCTCGCCGGCATGCTGCTGAAGCCGCATCACGGGGGCATCGGACGCGACCGGCTGACGCGGCTCATCGATACGCTGTTCGGCTGGTTCTTCCGCCGGTTCAACCGCTTCTTCGACCGGGCGTCCAACGCCTATGTCGGCGCTGCCAGGCGCGCCATCCGCATCGGCGGCATCGTGCTCGTCGCTTATGCCGGGCTCCTTGGCGCGACCTATCTCGGCTTCCGCGCCATCCCAGCAGGCTTCGTGCCGGCCCAGGACAAATATTACCTCGTCGGCATCGCCCAGCTGCCGCCGGGCGCCTCGCTCGACCGCACCGAGGCGGTGGTGAAGGAGATGTCCCGGATCGCGCTCGCCGAGCGCGGCGTCGAAAGCGTCGTCGCCTTTCCCGGCCTCTCGGTGAACGGCTTCGTCAACCTGCCGAACGCGGCGGTCGTCTTCGCCATGCTCGATCCCTTCGACCAGCGGCGCGATCCCGCGCTCTCGGCCCATGCCATTGCTGGCCGGCTGATGGGCAAGTTCAGCCAGATCCCCGACGGCTTCGTCGGCATGTTCCCGCCGCCGCCCGTGCCGGGCCTCGGCACGACCGGCGGCTTCAAGCTGCAGATCGAGGATCGCGGCGGCCTCGGCCTTGCGGCGCTCGCCCGCGTCCAGGGCGAGGTCATGGCGAAAGCCATGCAGGCGCCGGAGCTCGCCGGCATGATGGCGAGCTTCCAGGTCAACACGCCGCAGGTCAGGGTCGATCTCGACCGGGTCAAGGCGAAGATCCAGGGCGTGCCGCTGACGCGTGTCTTCGAGACGCTGCAGGTCAATCTCGGCTCGCTCTACGCCAACGACTTCAACCGCTTCGGCCGCACCTATCGGGTCATCGTCCAGGCCGACGCGCCGTTCCGCGCCGAGGTCGACGACATTGCCCGCCTGAAGGTGCGCAATGCGGCTGGCGACATGGTGCCGCTCGCCGCACTGGCCAGCGTCACCGCCAGCTCCGGGCCGGACCGGGTGATGCACTATAACGGCTACCCGTCCGTCGACATGACCGGAGGGCCGGCGCCCGGCTTCTCCTCGGGCCAGGCGACGGCGGCGATCGAAAAGATCATGCGCGAGACGCTGCCCCCCGGCATGGCCTTCGAATGGACCGACCTCACCTATCAGGAGAAGCTTGCCGGCAATACCGCGATGATCGTCTTCCCGCTCGCCGTGCTGCTCGCCTTCCTCATCCTTGCCGCCCAGTACAACAGCTGGTCGCTGCCCTTCGCCGTGCTGCTGATCGCGCCGCTCGCCCTGCTCTCGGCGATATCAGGCGTCTGGTTCGCGGGCGGGGACAACAACATCTTCACCCAGATCGCGTTTGTCGTGCTCGTCGGCCTCGCCGCCAAGAACGCCATCCTGATCGTCGAATTCGCTCATGAGGAGGAACGCAAGGGCGCGGATCCGCTCGCCGCGGTGCTGGAGGCCGCGCGGCTGCGCTTGCGCCCCATCCTGATGACCTCGCTCGCCTTCATCGCCGGCGTCGTGCCGCTGGTGATCGCCACCGGCGCCGGCGCGGAGATGCGCCAGGCCATGGGGATCGCGGTCTTCGCCGGCATGCTCGGCGTCACCCTGTTCGGCCTGATTCTGACGCCGGTCTTCTACGTGGTCGTGCGGCGCTTCGTCGTGAGGCGCTCGCGCGGCCTCGAAGCCGGCCTTGCGCCGGCGGAGCGCGGCGCGTCGCACTGATCAGCTAGACGGCCGGCCGGCGCGCCGCGTCCAGCCTCAGCGGTGGAAGGCCCAGCCGCCGAGCCGGTGCGCGATCGTCTGCTCGGCACGGTCCTTGTGCGGCACCTGTCCGGCGAGCAGGTGCTCGGCCTCCTGCAGGCGGGCAGCCAGCAGGGCCGGTGCGGGAGAATGGCCGGCGCGATCGGCAAGCCGCCGCCGCAGGGCGCGCGCGGCGGCCAGGCTCTCGCGGATCAGAGAGCGGGAGAGAAGAGAGATCATCAAGGAACAGCTCCGGCAATGGGTGAGGCTGATCCCTGAGCGTTTCCTTGTGCCGTGATATGGGGCCGCGACCGGTAACCGGTAGGGCGGAGCGGCGCATGCCGTTCCTGCGGCTGGAACATGCATGGTCGCTGCGGCCGGCTCCGTCAGGGAGCCTGCTCCGATCACGAATAGAGCGTCGCGAACCGGTCGCGGAGCAGGTTCTTCTGGACCTTGCCCATCGTGTTGCGCGGCAATTCGTCGAGGAACAGCACCCGTTTCGGCAGCTTGAATTTGGCGAGGCGCCCGTCGAGCGCGGCGAGGATCGCGGCCTCGTCCGGCGCCCCGTCGCCCGACCGGACGACGACGGCCGTGACGCCCTCGCCGAAATCGGCATGCGGCACGCCGATGACCGCCGATTCGACCACACCGGGAATGGCGTCGATCTGGTCCTCGATCTCCTTCGGATAGACGTTGAAGCCGCCGGTGATGACGAGGTCCTTGCCGCGCCCGACAATGTGCACATAGCCGTCGCCGTCGATCTTGCCGAGGTCGCCGGTGATGAAGAAGCCGTCGGGGCGGAACTCCGCCGCGGTCTTGTCCGGCATGCGCCAGTAGCCCTTGAAGACGTTGGGCCCCTTCACCTCGATCATGCCGATGGCGTTGCGCCCGAGCGGCTTGGCCGTATCGGGATCGGTGATCCGCACGGCGATGCCCGGCAGCGGCAGGCCGACGGCGCCGGGCACCCTGTCGCCGTCATAGGGGTTGGAGGTGTTCATGTTCGTCTCGGTCATGCCGTAGCGCTCGAGAATGGCGTGGCCGGTGCGGGCCTTCCATTCCCGATGCGTCTCGGCCAGCAGCGGCGCCGAGCCCGATACGAAGAGCCGCATGCCGGCCGCCGCCTGACGGTCGAGGCCGGCATTCTGCAGGAGGCGCACATAGAAGGTGGGGACACCCATCAGTACGGTCGCCCGCGGCATCAGCGCGAGGATCTCGCCGGCATCGAATTTCGGCAGGAAGATCATCGACCCGCCGGAGAACAGCGTCACGTTGCAGGCCACGAAGAGGCCGTGGGTATGGTAGATCGGCAAGGCGTGAATGAGCACGTCGTCCGGGCCGAAGCGCCAGGCCTCGCGCAAGGTCAGCGCGTTGGACACGAGATTGTCGTGCGTCAGCATCGCCCCCTTGGACCGCCCGGTCGTGCCTGACGTGTAGAGGATCGCGGCGAGGTCGTCGCCGGCCCGCGGTACCGTCGGGAAGCTTTCCGATGCAAGTCGCGCGGCCTCGGTGAGCGATCCGCCGCCCTCGGCGTCCAAGGTCTCGACGCCGGCGCCGATCTTTGCCGCGATGGCGGCGACGCCGTCCCGTCGCGCCGGATCGCAGACGACCAGCGAAGGCTCGGCATCACCGATGAAATAGTCGAGCTCGGCGAGCGTATAGGCGGTGTTGAGCGGCAGGTAGACGGCCCCCGCCCGCACGGTCGCGAGATAGAGGATCATGGCCGGAACCGACTTCTCGACCTGCACCGCGACGCGGTCGCCCGGCTTCACGCCCCGGCTGGCCAGCACATTGGCAAGGCGGCCGGCCTGCGCGGCGAGGCCGGCATAGGTCAGGGCCTCGCCGGTGGTCGTGGTGATCGCCGTCCTGGTCGGATCGGCGGTCGCGCGCTCCAGGCGGTCGAACAGGTTCGCGGTCATGCGGGCGGCCTCCCCAATGGGCGATGATGGTGGAATGCGCTGGCGCGCAGCGATCGGGCGGTCATGGGGCCGGCATCCGGTCGCGGCTCGGCAGGTCGCCGCGCAGGGCCCTGCGCACCGCCGCCGAGGCGGCGACCGTGCCCTTCTCGGCAAAGGCCTCGTGGTTCGCCTCGATCTCCTCGGGCGCATAGAGATAGTTCACCATCAGGCCGTGCGACTGCTTCAGGCCCTTGGCCGAGAGGTCGCCGAGGAAGTTGAGCCGCTCCAGGCGCGCGCCATTGCCGAGATGGAAGCGGGCGACGGGGTCGATCGCCCGGCCCTTCGGATCCCGGGCCTGCAGGAAATAGTGCGCCGCGGCCTGCATGAGCGCGGCCCTGACCTGTTCGGTCTTCACGGGGTCTTCGTGCCAGCCGGGCTCGTCCAAGGCGGTCAGCGCCGCGCGCGCCGGCGCGTCGAGCCAGGCCGAGGCTTCGGCCTTGCGCTCGCGTGCGAGCCAGCCGGCGAAGCCCGGGACCGGCGACAGCGTGACGAAGGTCTTGAGCGCCGGCAGCTCGCGCTTCAGGTTCTCCACCACCTGCTTGATCAGGAAATTGCCGAAGGAGACGCCGCCGAGGCCCTTCTGCGTGTTGGAGATCGAATAGAATACAGCGGTGGTGGTTTCCGAGGCCGGCGTCGGCTGGCGCGTCAGGTCGAGCAGCGGGCCGATCGCCCCCGGAATGGCGCGGGTCAGCGCCACCTCGACGAAGATCAGCGGTTCGTCGGCAAGGCGCGGGTGGAAGAAGCCGTAGCAGCGGCGGTCCTCCGGCTCGAGCCGGTTGCGCAGGTCGTTCCAGTTCTGGATCGCATGCACCGCCTCGTAGCGGATGATCTTTTCCAGGATGTTGGCGGGCGTGGTCCAGTCGATCGGCCGCAGCACCAGGAACCCCCTGTTGAACCAGGACGAGAGGAGATGGCTGAAGTCGGCATCGACACGCTTCAGCTGCGGATGGGCGCCGAGATGGCCGAGCAGTTCCTCGCGCATCCGCACGAGGGCGGCGGTGCCGCCGGGGGCGAGGTTGAGGCGCCGGATCAGCTCCTGCCGGCGCGGCTCGGAGGCGGCATGCAGGTCTTCCAGGGCGCCGGACGGATCATCGCCCTGGAGCGCGGCAATCGCCTTCTCGGCGCGGCGCCGGTCGGGCCCGAAGCGATCCGCCAGGGCGGAGAGGAAGCCGAGGCGTCCGGCGTCGTCGGCCGCGGCGTAGCCGGCCAGCAGCGCCTGCGCCAGGGCGACGCCGGAGGCTTCGCCGCGCCGCGACAGGAGCTGTTCGCCGAGATCGGGAAGCGCGCTCTGCGGCGCATGGCGCGCCTCTCGCTGGCGCAGCAGGGACCGTCCCCGCTCCGTCAGCGTGTCGATGAGGTCGCTCAGGAAGGATGGCGCGGCCTCGAGCCCGGTCATGGAGCGGGGCAGTCTCACGTTTCGCCTCCTCAAATCTTGCCGGCGAAGGAATGGTCTCACAGAACGACGAACAGGAACCAGACGACGACCGGCATGATCAGCGTGACGCCGCCGCCATAGATCATCAGCTTGCGGAAGAAGGCCTCGCGGTCGACGCCGCGGGCATTGGCGAGCACCAGCGCGCCGTTGGTGGAGAAGGGGCTGACGTCGACGATCGTCGAGGCCACCGCCATGGCCGCCACGAAGCCAACCGCGCTGACGCCCGTGCCCGACTGGAGGAAGGGCACGGCGAGCGGAATGAGCGAGCCGAGGACGGCGGTCGAGGAGGCGAAGGCGGATACGACCGCGCCGATGAAGCAGAGCAGCAGGGCCGCCAGCATCGGCGAGGCGATGGCCGCCACGCTGTCGCCGACGAAGGCGATGGTGCCCATCTTCTCGAGCACGACGACATAGGTGCTGACGCCGGTGATCAGCATGATCTCGGGCCACGAGACCTGGCCCATTGCGTGTTTCTGCAGGTTCGGCGCGACCAGCGACAGCGCCAGCCCGATGCTGATCGCGACGAAGCCGATATCGAGATTGTAGGCGAGGGTGAGGACGGCGAGGAGGCCGAGGCCGGCCAGGGTCAGGACGCGGTACCAGTGGGGCGCGTCTGCGGCCGCGGCGTCGTCCACGATGCCCTGCGCAAGGCGGCGCTCCTCGGTGGCCGCTTCGGATTCGGCATCGCCATAGGCCAGCGCATCGGCCGCCTGCCGGTCGGCGGCGGGCGCCGCGGCCGTGAAGGCCTGGGCGCCGAGGCTCTGCGGCGCCGGCGCGCCGCGGCCAACGGGCCCGGCGCGCATCGACAGCAGCGTGCGTCCGCCGAGTGCGAGGAACAGGAGCACGGCGACCGCGAAGTTGACGCCGAGGCTGGCGAGGAAGGTGACGATCTCGTTGAGGGGAAGGCCGGCCTGCGCGACGATGCGGTTGGTGATGCCGCCATAGATGCTGATCGGCGAGAAGCCGCCGGCCTGGGCGCCGTGCACGACCATCAGGCCCATGAGCAATGGGTTGATCTTGTAGCGGAAAGCAAAGCCGAGGGCGATTGGCGCGATGATCGCGACGGCGCCGGGACTGACCGCGCCGACCGCGGTGAGCAGCGCCGAAACGCCGAACATGATCCAGGGAATGGCAGCGATGCGGCCGCCGACCGCCTTGACCGCGAGACGGACGAGCCAGTCGATGGTGCCGTTGTTCTGCGCGATGGCGAAGAGGAAGGTGATTCCGACCAGCGTCAGGAACAGGCCGCCGGGAAAGCCGGCGATGATCTGGTTCGCGGTCATGCCTGCAACCAGGGTTCCGACCAGGAACGCCCCGACGAAGGCCAGGACGCCCATGTTGATCGGCAGGATTGTGGCAACCACGAACATGAGCGCGAGCACATAGATCGACAGCATCTGCGACGACATCGCGAGCGTCCCTCGGTTCGTTTCCGTCCTGCATGTTTCGGGCGCCGCACGGCGCGCGGCGGAGGGGCTGGGCAGGAGTGCCCCATCTCATTCTGCATTACGTATTTCACTATAAAAATGCAGAGTCAATATTCTTGTATACAAAAATTTCCTTGGCGGATCACAAGGCGGCGCCTTAAATGGATCCAGCGGGAAGACGGCATGAGACGCGCTCAGAACCTGAGGGACATTCTCGAAGACGAGATCGTGACGGGCAGGTTCAGGCCCGCCGAACGGCTCGACGAGCAGAGCCTGGCGACGCGTTTCGGCGTGTCGCGGACACCGGTCCGCGAAGCCATCATGCAGCTTGCCTCGACCGGGCTGGTGGACCTCCAGCCGCGCCGCGGCGCCTTCGTCGCCGCCCTGAGCTTCAAGGATGTGATCGAGCGGTTCGAGGTGATGGCGGCGCTCGAGGGCATGTGCGGCGCGCTGGCCGCCCGCAGGATCACCGAAGCCGAGCAGCGCGAGCTGGACAAGGCGCACGAGGACTGCGCCCGGGAAGCCTCGCAGGAGGATCCGGACGCCTATTATTACGCCAACGAGCGCTTCCACCTGACGATCTACGAAGCCTGCCGCAACGCCTTTCTCGTTGAACAGGCCCGGCAGTTGCACACCCGCCTCAAGCCCTATCGGCGGCTCCAGCTGCGCGCCCGGGCGAGGGTTGCGACGTCTCTCGCCGAACATCAGCTCATTGTCGATGCCATCCGCGCCGGCGACAGCGAGGCGGCCGACCGGGCGCTGCGGGAGCACATCCTGATCCAGGGCGACCGGCTCGCCGATTTCATCGCCTCCTTCGATCGCCAGGCCTGACGCCGGCCGCGGCGACCGGCCGCGGTGACCGGTGCCGAAGGCTCAGCCTGTCGCCGCGAAGGCGGCGGCGATCCGCTCGATCAGCAGGCGCACGCGCCGCGGCTGCACCGCGCTGGCGGGATAGACGATCTGCAGGCCGGTCTCGCCCGCCGAATAGTCCTTCAGCAGCTCGACCAGCGCGCCGGAGGCGAGATCGGCGTCGACGTCGCGGATCGACTTGAATGCGATGCCATGGCCTTCGAGGCACCAATGGCGGACGAGCCCGCCGTCATTGGCGACACGACGGCCGCGTACCATGACGCGCTCCATCCTGCCGTCGATCAGGAAGCTCCATTCGGCATCGAGGTTCTGCCCGAACCGCATGAGGAGGCAGTCATGGGCGGCGAGGTCGCGCGGGTGCCGCGGCGCGCCATGGGCCTTCAGGTAGGCCGGCGCGGCGCAGACGACCCGGCGGTTCGCCCCGAGCGAGCGGGTGCGCAGCGAACTGTCGGCGAGCGCGCCGTGGCGGATCGCGATATCGAAGCCCTGGCCGACCAGGTCGACATAACCGTCGGCGAGATGAAGATCGATGGTCACCGCCGGGTGCTCGGCGAGGAAGGCGTCGATGACCGGCACGACGCAGCGCCGCCCGAGATCTTGGGTCGTCGTCAGGCGGATCGGGCCGGAGATCATCTCCGTGCCGTGGCGGATGCCGGCTTCGAGCTCCTCGGCCTCGGCAAGCAGTCGCCGGGCGCCGGCGACCAGCAGGCGGCCTTCGTCGGTCAGGCTGATGGCGCGGGTCGTGCGCGTCATGAGCGCGGCGCCGTAATAGGTTTCGAGCGCTCGAAGCCGTTCGGAGACGGTGGCCGGCGACAGGCCGACGTCGCGGCCCGCCGCGGCCAGGCCGCCGCGTTCGACGATGCGCAGGAACAGGGCGAGATTGTCCAGCAGCATGGTGGTGGTCGGCGCGCAGCGACTGGCGACCCGGAGCGAACCGCAGCCGCGGTGCCCCCAACTCGCCAGTCGCTACCCGTCACTCGCTATTCTTCGATACTTCCGAATTATCATTTCGATTGTTAGCCAATTCTCCGAGGTGGGCGCAAGGTCCTAGATGCGGGCCAGGGAGACCCACCCATGCAGCTCGACCACGTCACCATCCGCACCCGCGACATCGCCGCGACCCGGGACTTCTTCATGCGGGTCTTCGATCTGAAGCCGGGCGACCGGCCGCAGCTCATCCAGCGCATTCCCGGCTGCTGGCTCTATGCGGGCGATGCTCCGATCGTGCATGTCATCGGCGCGCACGGCCGTGGCTTCGATCGCGCGCCGGAGGCCATCGACCATGTCGGCTTCCGGATGACCGGCTATGCCGATTTCCGGGCGAGGCTCGACCGGTTCGCCATCCGCTACCAGACGATGGATCTCACCGACCGCGGCGAAAGGCGGCTGTTCTTCAGGACGCCGGGCGGCCCGCTGCTCGAGGCGGTCTTCGCGGAACAGGTGACCGAAAGCGAAGGCCTTTCGCCCGTGCCGTCCCGGTAGCGCGCCCGCCCCTGCCTCGTCGCCTCAAAACCCGTTTCGCCGGCACGGCGGCCGCCGCCGCGCGGCGCCGGCCTCAACCCGAGAGGATTTTGCCATGGACTATCGCTTGCTCGGACGATCCGGCCTGAAGGTGCCGGTTCTCAGCTTCGGCGCCGGCACGTTCGGCGGCACCGGTCCGCTGTTCGGCGCCTGGGGCCAGACCGATGTCGCCGAAGCGCGCCGCCTCCTCGACATTTGCCTCGACGCCGGCGTGACGCTGTTCGACACTGCCGACGTCTATTCGGCCGGCGCGTCCGAGAAGGTTCTGGGCGCCGCGATCAAGGGTCGCCGCGACCGCGTGCTCATCTCGACCAAGACCGGTCTGCCGACGGGCGAGGGGCCGAACGAGGCCGGCACCTCGCGCTTCCGCCTTGTCCGCGCGGTCGAGGATGCGCTGCGCCGCCTCGGCACCGACCATATCGACCTGTTGCAGCTGCACGCGTTCGATGCCGCGACCCCGGTCGAGGAGGTCCTTTCAACGCTCGACGATCTCGTCCGGGCCGGCAAGCTGCGTTATGTCGGGGCCTCCAATTTCGCCGGCTGGCAGATCATGAAGTCGCTCGCCGCGGCCGAACGGCATGGCTGGCCGCGCTATGTCGCCCATCAGGTCTACTATTCGCTCGTCGGCCGCGACTACGAATGGGACCTCATGCCGCTCGCCGCCGACCAGGGCGTCGGCGCCATGGTGTGGAGCCCGCTCGGCTGGGGCCGCCTCACCGGCCGGATCCGCCGCGGCGCGCCGCTGCCGGCGGGCAGCCGGCTGCACGAGACCGCCGCCTTCGGGCCGCCGGTGGAGGACGAGCATCTGTTTCGTGTCGTCGACGCGCTCGACGCCGTCGCCGCCGAGACCGGTCGGACGGTGCCGCAGGTCGCGCTCAACTGGCTGCTGCAGCGCCCGACCGTCTCCTCGGTGATCATCGGCGCGCGCAACGAGGAGCAGTTGCGCCAGAACCTCGGCGCGGTCGGCTGGAGCCTCACCGCCGAACAGGTCGCAAGCCTCGACCGGGCAAGCGCGGTGACCGCGCCCTACCCGCATTTCCCCTACCGGCGGCAGGAGGGCTTCGCGCGGCTCGATCCGCCGCTGGCGGGCTGATGTGGCGGCGGTCCGCTCACGCCGGAGCGGGGGCTCGCCCGGGATCGATGCGGTCGCGATGGCGGCGACGAAGGAGGCGATGCCTCGCATCGATGCCGGCGTCATGCCGAGGCGGGGGCATCGCGCGGGATCGATGCGGTCGCGATGGCGGCGACGAAGGAGGCGATGCCGGCCATCACGAAGGTGGCCGCCATGGAATTGGTGATCACCATGCCGGCAAGGGCCGAGCCCAGGGGGAAGCCCGCCACGTTGAGGCTCATGGAAATCGACATGACGCGGCCGAGTTGGCTCGGATCGGTGCGCCGCTGGCGCAGCGTGAGCAGGGCGACGTCGATCGGCCCGGCAACGAGGCCGGCCAGCATCAGGCCGATGGCGAGCCCGCCGAAGCCGAATTCCGCCGCCACCGGCCAGGCCGCCAGCGCCGTGACGATCATGCCGATGGCCATGACCGGACGCTCCCGGCCGGTGGTGCTGAGATGGCCGGCGGCGAGGGCGCCGATGCCGCCGGCAACCCCCATGGCGGCCCACAGGAGGCCGGTCACCGAACTCGCCGCGGCCATGGCGTAGTGCTCGATGACGAAGACCGGCACCACCACGACGAGCGCACCCATGGTGATCTGATAGAGCGAATAGGAAATGGCGAGGCCGCGCAGCGTCGGCTGCCGGGCCACGATGCGGATGCCCTCGATGGTCTGGCCGAGAAACGACGTGCCCGGCGCGGCAAGCCCCGGCAGGTCGGGAACCCGTGCGAGGCAGAGGGCGGCGGCGGCATAGGCGAGCGCGATCAGCGACAGCGCGACTTCCGGCCCGAACCCGGCGACGACCAGCCCCGCCAGCGCCGGCCCGAGGACGTCGACCACGGCATAGCAGGCGGTGTCGAGCGCATTGGCGCGGTCGCGCGCGTGCGGCGGGGTCAGCCGCGGCAGAACGGTGCGCGTGCCCGCCGCGCCCAGCGGCCCGGTCAGCGAATAGAGGATGACGAGGGCGAACAGCACGGGCGGCGTCGCCCAGCCGGCCCAGCTGCACAGGCTCACCGCCGCGATGAAGGCGGCGCTCGCCATCATGTCGATCCTGACCGCCATGGTCGGCCCGACCCGGTCCAGCAGTGCGCCGGCGATCGGGCTGATGGCGAGGCCGGGCGCGACGGCGGCGAAGGTCAGCCAGCCGGCGAGCGCGGGCGAGGAGAACCGCGCCAGCACGAACAGGACCAGGGTGAGGCTGAACATGCGCCCGGCGAGCCGCGAGAAGGTCGCGGCGAGAATGAGGGCAGGCAGGCCCGGCACCTGCATCAGGTCTCGATAGGAACTCTGCGCCTTGTCGGGCTGCGGGGGCATGGGATCCTGAGCGGCATGGTCGGCCTGTCCGGCACAAGAGGGTGCTACGGCATCCGGGCCGCATGCAACATGTCGATCGTCGCACCCGCCTGCCGCAGGCCGAGGGCGCCCAAACCGCTTGCAATTCAAGACCGGTTATGCGACGACAATACCAGTTGCGAAGAGCAAGCGGTTTGGGAGTCGATCATGACCAAGGTCCGTGTTTCCGGATTTTCGCTGTCCGCTGACGGTTTCGGTGCGGGTCCCGGGCAGAGTCTTGCGGATCCGCTGGGCGAGCGCGGCGAGGAACTGCACGAATGGCTGTTCGGCACCCGCACCTTCGCCGAAATGTTCGGCGACGGCAGGGGCTCGGCCGATGTCGATGACGGCTATGCCCGCCGATCGATGACGGGCTTCGGCGCCTTCATCCTCGGCCGCAACATGTTCGGGCCGATCCGCGGCCCATGGCCCGACCAAGCCTGGAAGGGCTGGTGGGGCGACAATCCGCCCTATCACGCGCCGACCTTCGTTCTGACCCACCACGCGCGCGATCCGATCGTCATGGAGGGCGGCACCACCTTCCATTTCGTCACCGAAGGCATCGTGGCGGCGCTGGACCAGGCCAGGGCGGCGGCCGGCGGCCTGGACGTCAAGATCGGCGGTGGCGTCTCCACGGTGCGGCAATATCTCGAGGCTGGTCTCGTCGATGAAATGCATCTGGCGATCGCGCCCATCGTGCTCGGCCGGGGCGAAGCGCTGTTTCCGGGCCTCGACCTCGCCGCGCTGGGCTTCGTGGTGACGGAGCGCGCGGCCACGGAGCGCGCCGTGCATCTGACGCTGGCGAAACGGGCGGGCGCCTAGCCCTGGCGCGGCCTGCGTCGCGGCCGCGCTTTCCGTCCGATGCGCGGCTCTCGACCGTGTGTCGATGGACTTCGACGCGGGACGATGACGTACCGGATCAATCGGCCCATTCAGGATCGGTGGTGAAGGCGATGGTGAGCCAGCGGTCCGGCGTGTCGTCGCCGATCGCTTCGCCCACCTCGTCGCGGATCCGGTCCCACTCCTCGAGCCGTTTTGGCGGCCAGTCGGTCGGCACCAGGAAATAGAGCTCGATCTGCCGGCCGCGCCCGACCCTTGCGACATAGGCCCGGTAGGACAGGAAGCCGTGGCGCTTGACGATCTCGGCGGCCACCGTGTCGACATGCTGCTTCAGGTCGGCCGGCGTCACCAGAAGGATGTCGGCCAGCGCCTGCCGAATCGTGCCGGCCGGCACGGGAATGATCACCAGACAGACGATCGCGAGCACGGCCGGATCGATATAGGCCGACAGCCAGGCGAGCCCGGTGCCCTGGATCAGATAGCCGAAGACGAAGGCGATGAGCAGGGCGGCGCTCAGCGCTGCCGACATGATCCACGACTTGGCGTCGAGCGCGACGAAATCCGACTGGATCGTCCGGTTGGCGTTGCGGGCGAACAGCGCCATGCCGATGGTGGCGGCAAGGGTCAGCGCCGCATAGACGATGGCATGGTCGAAGGCGAGCGGCCGGCCGCCCGTCATCAGGCTGCCGACGGCGTTGATCAGCGCGTAGATCGCGGCGCCCGTGAGCAGGATGCCGTTGAGGCCGAGCACCATCGGCTCGAGATGCCAGAAGCCCATGGTGAAATGCTTGACGAGCTTGGTCCGCGCCGGGCCGCTGGCGGTCGAGGCGGCGATCAGGTTCGAGACCAGCAGCGCGACGATCGTCATGATCGCGTCGGTCAGCATGTAGACGCCGTCGAAGACGATCGCGAACGAGCCCGATAGCAGGCCGAACAGAATTCCGACCCCTGCAAGCAGCACGGTAACCGCGATCGAAATGCGCAGGACGCCCTGTTCCGTCTTTGCCATGCCGCTCCTCGCTCTTGGCCGTGCAACCGGATTGAAGGGCGCGCCGGCCGACCATGCAATGGTTCCGACGGCCGAAAAAGGAGCATGACGCGGCCGATTCGAGGGCCGGCCAGGCTGATTCCCAGGCCGGATCGCCCAGGCAAAAAGGTCGATCCAATAGGCGCCGGATGCGACAGATTTATTGCAAGAGACAGCAGACAGAATTCAAAACGTGACGACCTGTTTCAGCCGCAACACAGCCCCGACCAAACGCCGCACCGGCCGGGCGAAACGGCGAAATAGCAGTGTCAATCGGCCGCCATCTCATGTCCTTTGGGCTCGGGCGATCGTTGTTCGGCGCCCGTCCACGTGCCGCGAACCGAAAGCCGGAACGTCCGCTTCCCGTTGATCTGGCCGTCGCGCCGGACCGCTGCCGTTCGGCCGCGTCCGGCCGCGGCCCGATATTTTGGACATGGACGCAACGTGCTGCGGGACGGGAGAAAGATACAAACCGGGCAAGAGGTTAAGGTCATGACATTGATGAAAAATTCGCTTCTGGGCGGCGCTGCCGTCCTGCTCGCGGTGGGTGGCGCTCAGGCCGCCGACCTGCCGGGCAAGGCGGCTCCGGCTGAATATGTCCGCGTCTGCGACACCTATGGCGCCGGCTTCTTCTTCATTCCGGGCACCGACACGTGCCTGCGCATCGGCGGTTTCGTCCGCGCCGACTTCTCGCTGAACACGACGCCGGGCGACCGCCCGAACAATACCAGCGTCCCCGGCGCCCAGGTGCTCGGCACCAACTATTATGACGGCAACTATTCGACCTCGATCCGTCTGACGCTGAACGTCGACGCGCGCTCGAACACCGAATACGGCATGCTGCGCGCCTTCGGCCAGTTCTCGGCCTATCGCGGCGCCTGGAGCGGCTCGTTCTCCTCGGCGGGCCTCGTCACCTCGGGCGCCGGCCAGTCGCCGCGCGCCTCCGCCATCAATGTCGAGCGTGCCTTCATCCAGTTTGCCGGCATCACGGCGGGCTTCTCGGCCTCGTTCTTCAACTTCTACCAGGGCGACGTGCAGTTCGCCGGCAATCTCGCCGCGACGGCGCGCACCACCACCGTGCTCGCCTATACCGCGACCTTCGGTTCGGGCTTCTCGGGCACGGTCTCGCTCGAAGATTCCATGTACCGCCGCTACAGCAACGGCGATTCCTGGTACGGCACCGCCGGCCCGGCGGGCACGATCATCTCCTCGTCGCTGCAGCGTCCGCTGTCGGGCGCCGGCGGCATGACCTATGCCGGCCAGCAGATCCCCGACATCGTCGCCAACCTGCGCGTCGACCAGGGCTGGGGCGCTGCCCAGGTGATGGGCGCGCTGCATCAGCTGCGCGACTTCGGTTATGCCGGCGCCGTCAACGTTCCGACCGCCAAGGCCGGCGACAAGATGGGCTGGGCCGTCGGTGCCGGCCTCCGCCTCAACCTCGACATGCTCGCCCGTGGCGACGTGCTCTGGCTCCAGGGCGTCTATGCCGACGGTGCCCTCGACTACGCCTTCGGCACCGCCAACCAGGGTGGCGACCGCCCGGCCATCTACGGCGCGGCCAACCTTTCCGCCACCAACTCGCTGACCGCCCAGCTGCGCGACGCGGCGGTCATCGGCGGCGCCATCCAGACCACCAAGGCCTGGTCGCTGGCCGCCGGCTTCCGCCACTTCTGGACCCCGGCCCTGCGCTCGTCGGTGTTCGGCGCCTATTCGAACATCGACCAGCCGGTGCGCAGCTCGCTGCTCGACGTGAAGTACTGGAACGTCGGCGTCAACACGATCTGGTCGCCGGTGCGCAACCTCGATCTCGGCGTCGAGGTCATCTACCACAACATGCAGGCGCGCCAGCAGAACGGCGCCCTGCCGGTGGTCGGCCCGAGCAATTCGGTGCGCAACCAGGAAGGCATCTGGACCGCCACCATCCGCGTCCAGCGCAATTTCTGACGCGACCCTCCGCGTGACGGCGGCCCGGCGGAGCGATCCGCCGGGCCGAGTCGTTTCATGACCCGCAAGGCTGATCTGCGCGGCGCCGGCCGCTTCGGGACGGCCATGCAGGCCCCGTCCCCGACCATCGCATCCCGTTCAGGCGGCGGTTTCGAGATAGGCCGAGAGCCGGTCGAGCCTCTGCTCCCAGTCCCTGGCAATGGTGCCGCGCGTCCTGAGCACGACCGACAGCGGCATCTGCAGCTTCAGCTGCGTGAAGCGGCCGGCTTCGGCGAGCGTGACGATGCGCTGGCCCATCGATTCGACCCGTCCGTCCTCGGTCTCTCGCGCCAGGGTGAAGACGAGGCTCGCCGGCGGCAGGATGGTGCGGAAGGTGCCCCGGATCCAGAAGCCCGGGCCGTCGACCGTCGACATTCGGCCCCGATAGCCGCCGGACGTCCGCAATTCGTAGCTTTCGAACTGCAGCAGGTGCTGTTCCGGCACCATCCAGCGCGCCAGCTGGTCGGCTTCGGTCCAGGCACGGAACACCGACCGGCGCTGCGCCTCGAATTCGCGTGTGAGCGTGAAATGCGTCTCGCCCGCCGCCGCCGGCTCGGGCGCCTTCGCCATCTCCGCGGGCGCTTCGGCAGGATCGCCCGGCAGCCTTTCGTCCCTGGCTTCGGGACCGCCTGCCGCCGGCCCGTCCGGCCCGGCGAAAGGCATCACGATGTCGGCCGGCTTCAGCCGCGGCCGCCATGGCCGCACGCCGACCTCGTGGGCTTTCAGGACATCGTAGACGCGCCGCTTGCTGAGGCCGTATTCGGCTGCGATCGCGGCGACGCTCGCGCCGTTGCGCACGGCTTCCGCGATGGTCTCGTCGCGTCCGCCTTTTTCCCTGGACTGGATGTTGCGCAGCGACACGCCGTGGCGCTGCAGCACCTGGTAGATATAGGTGCGGGCGAGGCCGAACCGGGCAGCGACCGCCGTGGCGGGCTCGCCGCGGGTCATGGCTTCGACCACCGCCGTGTCGCGCGCCTCCGCATCCAGGCGATTGGGACCGAGCGTTACGCCGGTGCGCTTCAGCAGCGCGTAGATGTGGCTCGTCGACAATCCATGCCGTTCGGCGAGAGCGGGGACGGCCATGCCGGCGCGGGCGGCCGCGATGATGTCGGCGTCGCGCCGCGCCCGGTCCTGACGCGGGCTCATCGGATGCATCCGGCCACAAACGCCCGCCCCGGCGCGGCTTTCTGCGGCTCGGTAAAGCATGGCGCGAAACGATATCGCAATGACGATACGAAATGATGGAATGGCATTTTTCGATAAATCATGCAGCTCGATAAGGAACGATCGATCGAGCTCCCAATATTCATCCAACATGACACTGCATTGACCTGCTCGGCCTGGCATTACAACAGTTTGTGAGGTGCGACCTTTTGCTGCATTGGACGCTCTTTTGTCCGGACGAATGCGGGCTGGGCCGGGCAGGTTCGGTCGGCCGCCCGTGATGATTACCTCGGCAGGCCGAGCGAGCGCCGAATGCCCATGGCGCCGCCCTGCGCTGGCCCGTGGACGCCGGCGCGACCCGGCCGGCGCCCGCTCCATCCTGTCCCGCCGCTTTTCGATGCGCGCTCGTAGAATTACTGTTCCGGCTAAATGGTATTGTGAAGCTTTTATCAATTTGTGGCGGAATATGACGAACGGTATGCACAAGTTGCAGATTGTTTCTGCCGAGACACGGCGGCTCATCAACAGATAAGCGGGCGGCGCGAGGGCCGAAAAAGCGCTGTTGTTGCGACGCAATATACTGTCCAGTGCGGGCCGGGCGACAACTGTCCGGCGCCCAGAAATGCTCTGAGACCAAGACCCTGGACGATCCGTTCCGTGCCGACCCGGCGATGCCGCCGGACAGCCGGCTGCTTGTCTGCGCCCTTTTTCGGGCCTGAAGCGGTCAGGCCGGCGGGCGATCCCGGGCGGGGCAAGAACACAAGCCGGACAGGAGGTAGAGGTCATGAATTCGATGAAACGTATCCTTCTGGGCGGCGCTGCCGCTCTCATGTCGGTCGGCGGCGCGGCGGCGGCCGATCTGCCGGGCAAGGCGGCTCCGGCCGAATATGTCCGCGTCTGCGACACCTATGGTGCCGGCTTCTTTTTCATCCCGGGCACCGACACCTGCCTGCGCATCGGCGGCTTCGTCCGCGCCGACTACTATCTGAACACGACGCCGGGCAACCGCACCAACAACAATGCCAGCATCCCCGGCACCCAGATCCTCGGCGCGACGCTCTATGACGGCTATTATTCGACTTCGGCCCGTCTGACGCTGAACCTCGACGCCCGCTCCAACACCGAATACGGCCTGCTCCGCGCCTTCGGTCAGTTCTCCGCCGTGCGCGGTGCCTGGAACGGCTCGTTCTCCTCGCAGGGCCTCGTCACCTCGGGTGCCGGCCAGTCGCCGCGAGCCTCGGTGATCAGCGTCGAGCGTGCCTTCATCCAGTTTGCCGGCATCACGGCGGGCTTCTCGGCTTCGTTCTTCAACTTCTACCAGGGCGACGTCCAGCTCTCCGGCAACTATGCCGCGACCGCGCGCTCGACCACCGTCCTCGCCTATACCGCGGCTTTCGGCTCGGGCTTCTCGGCGACCGTCTCGCTCGAAGATTCCATGTACCGCCGCTTCGGCAACGGCGACAGCTGGTACGGCACGGTCACGCCGGCCGGCACGATCATGTCGTCCTCGCTGCAGCGTCCGCTGTCGGGCGCCGGCGGCATGACCTATGCCGGCCAGCAGATCCCGGACATCGTCGCGAACCTCCGCGTCGATCAGGGCTGGGGCTCGGTGCAGGTGATGGGTGCTCTGCACCAGCTGCGCGACTTCGGTTATGCCGGCGCCGTCAATGTCCCGACCGCCAAGGCCGGCGACAAGATGGGCTGGGCCGTCGGTGCGGGCCTGCGTCTCAACCTCGACATGCTGGCCCGCGGTGACGTGCTCTGGCTCCAGGGCGTCTATGCCGACGGCGCTCTCGACTACGCCTTCGGCACCGCCAACCAGGGTGGCGACCGCCAGACCATTTCGGGCGCGGCGAATCTCGCCGCGACGAACTCGCTCAACACCCAGCTGCGCGATGCGGCGGTCATCGGCGGCGCCATCCAGACCACCAAGGCCTGGTCGCTCGCCGCCGGCTTCCGCCACTTCTGGACCCCGGCCCTGCGCTCGTCGGTGTTCGGCGCCTATACGAGCATCGACCAGCCGGCGCTCAGCAGCCTCTGGGACGTCAAATACTGGAACGTCGGCGTCAACACGATCTGGTCGCCGGTGCGCAACCTCGATCTCGGCGTCGAGGTCATCTACCACAACGAGACGGCGCGCCAGCAGAACGGCCTGCCGGCGGTGATCACGCCGAGCAATACGTTCAAGGGCCAGGACGGCATCTGGACCGCCACCATCCGCGTCCAGCGCAACTTCTGATCCTGCGGACGTGACCTGTCGGGTTCCCGGCGGCCAGGCGCCGCCGGGGCGCATGAACGCTCCGCCATCTCACAGGAGTGCCCGCCTGGGCGGCAGCGTTCCCTTGGTGTCGGCCGGCCTCCGGGCGTCCTGAAACGGGTGCCGGCCGACCCACTGGAGCGAATGGCGAGCGGCGAATGGCGAATGGGGATGCGCGCAACGTCCGTCGCATCTGCGCTCCCTGGCCGCTATTCGCCACGCGCCATTCGCTCAAAAAAAAGGCCGCGCCGAAGCGCGGCCAGGAAGCGCTCGCCTGCGCTCAAAAGCGATAGTTGATGCCGGCCCGCACGGTGTGGAACCGGGTCGTGACCTTCATGCTCGCGCCGGCCGAGAAGCCGTTGCCGGGATCGTCCACCGTGCTCGACAGCACGTTCGACGTGCCGAGGTCGACATAGAGATATTCGGTCTTGAACGACCAGTTCTGGGTCAGTGCATATTCGAGGCCCGCGCCGACCGTCCAGCCCCAGCGCGTGTGGCTGGTGGCAACGGCGCCGGTCAGGCCCGGGATCGGCGTGCCGCCATTGGCGGCGCTGATATCGGCATGGGTCCTGACCTGCCCGTAGGCGAGACCGCCGGTGGCGTAGAGGAGGGCGCGGTCCCAGGCATAGCCGAGGCGGGCGCGCAGCGTGCCGAACCAGCGGACCTGCGAGCCGGCATCGAGGCTGAAGGTGCCCGGCAGCGTGCCGGTGCCGGTCAGCGTGCCGGTGCCCGACAGGCGGCCTTCGATGCCGGACCACTGGAAGTCGGCCTCGACGCCGGCCACCAGCCGGTTGTCGAACTGGTAGAGATAGCCGAGCTGGCCGCCGAGGATGAAGCCGCCGGAGGTCAGGCCGAGCCTACCGTCGAGCCGGCTTTCGATCGCCGGCGCCTCGGCCTGCAGCTGCCGCTGGAAGGCGTTGAACGGATAGTCGAACTTGCCGCCGCCATAGCCGGCATTGGCACCGACATAGAAGCCGGTCCAGGAGAAGCCCGGAACGACGACCGCCACCGGCGCAGCCCGCACGGGCACGCCGAGGTCGGCCGCAAGCGCCGGGCCTGCCGCGAGCCCCAAACCACAAACCGACCCGAGTAGAAGCTTCTTCATGTCAACGTTCCCACATGTTCCCCGGAAGGAAGACTGATCCTCGTGCCGCCATTGCCGGCGGCGCGGTGCGATGAACCGTCTGCGCGCGTCGGCGCGCCGGAACGTCGTCAGTCGTCCCGCGGCACACGCATTGGTCCTGCGATCACCATGCTGAAGGTTGTGGCCCGGGTCTTGTTCTCGGACGCACCCGATTTGTGCTGCAGCGCGCTGGCGTTAGAGGGCCGCGTTCTGTTGCTTTGCCGCAACAGTTTGAAGACGTTAACGGACTCAGCCGCAGGATCGCCGTTGCGGAACGTGCAGTGGCGCGACTGTACAACACTTGGTAGCGTGACGGCCGCCAAGCCATTCGGGGCGCCATGCAACAGGAACGCTTCCACTCCGACGATCTCGGCCCGTCACTCGACGACGCCGGCCGATTTGCCCTCTGGTACGAGGCGCTGGAAGCTCAGACCTGTTGCGTCGACATTGCCCGGTTCGAGGACCGGCCGTTCTCCGCCCTGCTGCATTCGGCCGTCGTCGAGGGCATCCAGGTCACTCACTTTGCCGGCTCGTTCGGGCGGGTGAAACGTTCGCAGAGTGCCATTTCGCGGGGGCCGGACGACGATCTCTGCCTCGTCTTCCATCGTGGCGCCGGTTGGCTCCAGGTCCACCAGGCGGGGCGCGAGGCTCAACTCGACCAGGGCGGCGTCTTTCTCGGCGCCAATGGCCTGCCGGCCGACATGCATTCCGACGTGGCCTTCGCCTGGACGACGCTGACCATCGCACGGGATCGCCTCGCGACACTGGTCGGCGCGCCGGAGGACCTCGTCGCGCGGCCGATCGATTCGCTTCGCCCGGCCGTCGGGCATCTGCGCCGCACGATCGAAAACGTTCTGGCGCTGCCGGCCGGCCCGCCCGACGCCGAGCTCGACGCCCATATCGGCCGGACGCTGGTCGACCTCACCGCGCTGGTTCTGGGCGCCCGCGGCGATGCCGCCCGGCTTGCCGCGACGCGTGGCCTCAGGGCCGCCCGGATCAGCGACATCATGGCCGAGATCGACCGCGGCTTCGGCCATCCGGGCTTTTCGGCCGATCTCGTCGCGCGCCGGGTCGGCCTGTCGACGCGCTACATCCAGGACCTTCTGCAGGAGACCGGGCTCAGCTTCACCGAGCACCTCTTGGAGCGGCGCCTTCGGCAGGCCTGGCGGATGCTGTCGAGCGAGGCCGGCGACCGGCTGAAGATCAGCGAGATCGCGCTCGCCTGCGGCTTCAGCGAGGTGTCCTATTTCAACCAGCGCTTCCGCCGCCGCTACGGCATGTCGCCGAGCGATTGCCGGCGCGCGGTGCCGCGCTAGCGTTCAGGCGGCTCGGATCTTCGCGAGCCGTTCCGGCCATGCCCGTCACGGCCCGCCATAGGCGCACCAGCCGCCGTCGACGGGCAGGACAACGCCGGTAATGTAGGAGGCGGCGGAGGAGGCGAGGAAGGCGACCGCCGCGGCAATCTCGTCCGGCCGGCCGAGACGGCGCATCGGCGCCCGCGCCTCGATGCTGCCCCGGTCGACCCTGCTGTCGGCGAACATTTCGAAGGCCATCGGCGCCTCGATATAGCCGGGCGCGACACAATTGACCCGGATGCCGCGGCCCGCCCATTCGCAGGCCATGGTGCGGGTGAGATGGGCGATCGCCGCCTTGGAGACGCCGTAGCCGTTGGAACTGGGTATGCCGACGAGGCCGGCGATCGAGGCGATGTTGACGATCGCGCCGTCCGCCTTGCGTCCGAGAAGATGGCGGCCGATGGCGCGGCTCATCAGCAGCGTGCCGCGCAGATTGACGTCCATCACCCGCTGCCAGACGCCGATGTCCTGGTCGATGCTGCGCACGATCGGCTCGGCGATGCCGGCATTGTTGACGAGGATGTCGATGGGGCCCGCCGCGGCGACGGCCCGGGCGACGAGATCGTCGACGCCCGCCTCCGTGCCGATGTCGCCGACGACCGGAAACGTCGGGGCCGGCAGCGAGCCGGCGGCTTCGCCCAGCCGCGCCTCGTCCCGGTCGCAGACGACGACGCGCGCGCCGCCTGCGGCGAACCGCGCGGCGATCGCGAGGCCGATGCCGCCCGCGGCGCCAGTGACCAGCGCCGTCTTGCCGGCAAAGGGGTCCGACTGCGTGGTCATGATGCGGCCCGGGGCGCGGCGGCCCGCTCGCGGAAGGCGCGGACGCGCTCGCGGTGGTCGGCGCCGGCATTGGTCAGCGCCTCGTAGGCAAGGCCGGTATCCATCATGCTGTGGGCGAGCTGCTTCAGGGCGATGTTGACGGTGACCTTGGTCCAGCGGATCGCCTTGGTCGCGCCGCCGGCCAGCCGGTCGGCGAAGGCGTCGACCGCGCCGTCGAGCTCGGCGGCCGGCACCGCGCGGTTGATCAGGCCGATCTCGCTGGCCCTCTGGGCGCCGATCCGATCGCCGGTGAACAGCAGCTCCTTGGCCCGGGCGAAGCCGATGAGCTGCGGCCAGATGACCGCGCCGCCGTCGCCGGCGACCATGCCCACCGACACGTGCGGGTCGGCGAGATAGGCGGTGTCGGCGGCAATGCCGATGTCGCAGAACAGGGCGAGCGTCGCGCCCAGCCCGACGGCCGGGCCGTTGATGCGGGCGATCGTCGGCTTCTCGCAGTCGAGCAGCGAGAAGACGATACGCTTGGCCTCGGCGACGGTCGTCTCGAAGTTTTCCGGCCGGTCGATGGCGTCCTGCATCCAGTCGATGTCGCCGCCGGCGCAGAAGGCCCGATCGGCGCCGGTCAGGACGACGATGTCGGAATCCGGATCGTTGCCGGCATCGGCGAAGACCCGTGCGAGCTCTTCGTGCATCACCGCGTCCACCGCATTGAGCGCGGCCGGGCGGTCGAGCGTCAGGGTGAGCACCCGGCCGCGCCGCGTGATCTTGATGGTGCGATAGTCCGCCTGCTTCATGGCGCGCTGCTCCCTTGAATCGGTTGGATCGCCTGCCGGCGCAGGTCCGCTTTCAGAACCTTGCCCATCGGGCCGCGCGGCAGCGTGTCGGTGAAGGTGAAACGTCGGGGGATCTTGTAGTCGGCGAGCTTGTCGCGGCAGAACGCCTGCAGTGCGGCTGCATCGACGGGCTGGCCGGGCCGGGCGACGACGAAGGCGTGGATGTCCTCGCCGAGCTTGGCATGCGGCACCGCGACCACCGCGGCCTCGACCACCGCAGGATGCGCGAACAGCGCCTCCTCGACCTCCAGCGAGCCGATATTGTGGCCGCCGCGGATGATCATGTCCTTCTTGCGGTCGACATGGAACAGGAAGCCGTCGGCGTCGAGATAACCGATGTCGCCGGTCATCAGCCAGCCGTCGCGCAGGGTCTTGGCGGTGAGCTCGGGCTCGTCGAAATATTCGCGCATCACGCTCGGGGCGCGGATGGCGATCTCGCCGGCCGTGCCGGCGGGCAGGGGCGCGCCGTCCTCGCCGACGATCCGCACCTCGGTGAGCGGCCAGGGGCGGCCGACCGAGGCGATGCGCGCCGGCCCGTGATCGCCCCGCATCACCGTTCCCGCTGGCCCGCTCTCGGTCATGCCATAGGTCTGGCGCAGCTCGACATGCGGGAACACCTCGGCGAGCCGCCTGATCACCTCGACCGACATCGAGGCGCCGCCATAGTCGAACAGCCTGACCGCGGAGAGGTCGTGCCGCGCCGGGTCGAAGGCGTCCAGGAGAAAGATGTAGAAGGCCGGCGCGCCGATATATTTGGTGGTCCGCTCGCGCTGCATCCGCGCGATGATCTCCGGCAGGTCGAAAGCCGGGTCGAGCACGGCATGCGCGCCGGCCCACCACGATGGCAGCAGCAGGCAATGCAGGCCTGCCGTGGTGAAGAACGGGAAGAAGCTCTGGTAGACGTCGTCGTCGCCGAGGCTCATCGCCTCGGCGAAGCCATAGGCCGAAGCGACGCTGCGGGCATGGGTCATGACCGCGCCCTTCGGGTGCGCCGTCGTGCCCGATGTGAACAGGATTTCCGAGACGGCGTCGGGTGACACGGCGCATGGGAAGGCGCCAGGATCACCCACGGCGTCGAAGACGTGCTGCCAGCGCACCGGCGCGGTGCCTGGCGCGCCGCCGATGACGATCACCTGGCGGAGACCGGCAAGGCGCGGGCGGAGCGTTTCGACGAGCGGCCAGAACCCGTCCATGACGACGAGGCCGGAGCAGCGTGCCTTGTTCAGCACGTAGACGATTTCGTCGGCGGCGAAGCGGGTATTGACCGGCACCATCACCGCGCCCAGCCCGTGCAGGGCGAGCATGGTGACCGCGGCCTCGATGCCCGCCTCATTGTTGACCATCAGCCCGACATGGTCGCCGGCGGCGATTCCCTGCCCGGCGAGCCCGGCGGCGAGCCGCCGCGCCCGGCTCAGCAGCTCGCCATAGCTAAGGCGCTGCTCGCTGCCGTCCGCGGCGCGCGCCGTCAGGGCCGGCGCATGCGGGCGCCGGGCGGCCTGAGCCGCCACGAGGTCGATGATCGAACGGCCGGCCACGGCCGCCGGCAGCGCAAGCGCGGCCATGACGGATATCCTCCTCGCGGGCCCGTGTCGCCTCGTCGGATCGAGGCGGCGATCGGCCGGAGCCGGTCGCCGCGCGGGCTTTCGTTCAAAATCCGATTTTCGATTCGATAGTCATTTTTCTTGACCTGTCCAGCGGGAATTTCTATTCCGGTCACAAGCGGCGATCGGATCAGCCGCGCCGGAAGGGGAGACCGCACATGCGTTTCTGGGCATTGGCGGCGGCCTTGGCTGCTGCCCTCTTCACGACCTCGGGCCAGGCGCAGGAGGCGCAACGACCACTGAAGATCGGCGTTCTGACCGATCTGAGCGGCATCCTGTCATCGGCGCTGGGACCTGGTTCGGTCGATGCCGCGCGCATGGCCATCGAGGATTTCGGCGGCACCATGTTCGGCCGGCCGATCGAGCTCGTGTCCGGCGACCATCAGAACAAGCCCGATATCGGCGCGAGCCTCGCGCGCCGCTGGTTCGACGAGAATGGCGTCGACACGATTGTCGACATCGGCAATTCGGCGGTGGCGCTGGCGGTGCGCGACCTCGTGCAGAGCAAGGGGCGGATCGCGCTCTATGTCGGCGCCTCGAGTGCCGACCTGACCGGTTCCGCCTGTTCGCCCAACACGGCCCAGTGGAGCCATGACAGCTATCTCTTCGCCAATGCGCTGCCGGCCGAGCTGATGCGCCAGGGCAAGAAGAAGTGGTTTCTGATCGTCCAGGACTGGGCCTTCGGCCATGCCCTGCAGCGCGACGTGACCAAGGTGGTGACCGATGGCGGCGGCCAGGTGGTCGATGCCGTCAGGCATCCGCCGGGCACGCTCGATTTTTCCTCCATGCTGCTGCGCGCCCAGTCGTCGGGGGCCGATGTCATCGCCTTCCTGAGCGCCGGCCAGGACCTTTCCAATATGATCAAGCAGTCGAGCGAGTTCGGTCTTGCCGGCTCGGCGCAGCAGCTGGTCGCGCCTGCCTTCCTTCTGTCGGAGGCCCACGGGCTCGGCACCCAGGTGGCGCAAGGCATCGTCTTCTCGACCGTCTGGTATTGGAACCTCAACCCCGAGGCGCGCGCCTGGTCGATGCGCTTCTTCGCCCGCAACAAGTTCATGCCGACGGAAGCCCATGCCGGCACCTACAGTGCGGTCGCCCACTATCTCAAGGCGGTCCGCGATGTCGGCTCGAGCCGCCACGACCTCGTCATGGCCCGCATGCGCGCGCTGCCGGTCAACGACTTCTACACGGTGAATGCGCGGCTGCGCCCCGACGGCCGGCTGATGCGTCCGGCCTATCTGGCGCAGATGAAGTCGCCGGCCCAATCGCGCGAGCCCTGGGACTATTATACGATCCTGTCGGAAGTGCCGCCGGAACGGGCGTTCCGGCCGGAGGGCACCGGCGGCTGCAATCCGGCCGCCCGCTGAACCGGCCGCGGCGAGGCTCCGGCAATGTTGTAGGCCCGGCCGAATCGCGACAAGTGTCCGGTCTCCGGGCCGGAGAAGACCACGACATGGCTGACACCAACGATCCGCTCGACATCAAGGCCGGGGCCACGCGGGCCAGGCCGGCCCGCAAGCCCAAGCTGACGCGGGCGGAGAAGTCGCAGCGCACCCACCAGGCGATCTGCGATGCCGCCGCCGAGATCATCGGCGAATATGGCTATGCCGAAGCCTCGATCGCCCGGATCATGGAACGGGCGGGGCTCGGCCACGGCACGTTCTACGCCTATTTCGAGAGCCGGGCGGCGCTGTTCGATCAGCTCCTGCCGATGAAGGGCCGCGAGCTGCTGGACCTCGTGCACGAGCGCGTCAAGGGTGCGTCGAGCTTCGTCGACATGGAGACGCGGGGCTTCCTCGTCTTCCTCGAATATGCCGAGGCCCATCCCTGGTTCTTCCGGCTGCTGCACGAGGCGGAGGTCGCCGCTCCCGCCGGCTACCGGCAGCATATCGACAACATCCTGGTCAGGTTCCGCCGCGCGCTCCGGCGCAGCTGGGAGGCCGGCGAACTGCCGGGCTATGAGCTGGGCGAGCTCGATACGCTGGCCTATCTCCTGATCTCGGCGCGCGACTACGTCTATTCCCAGCACGTCGCCCGCAGCGCCGACCGCTCCTCCGCCCTCCAGGAGGCGGTCGCGACCTATCGCAAGTTCGTCTCCTTCGGCCTGCGCGGCGTCGCCGCGCCGCCGCCCCCGGCGGCGCGCTGAAGGTCCGCGCTGCGTCCAGCCGTTACCGCTGCGCGGAGACGAGCAGCATCATCGGGCGCTCGCGTTCCTCCTCGAGGCTCGGCTGGGCCGCGATCTGTTCGGCGCTCGGCGCGAATTCAGCCAAACGGCGAAGGGCGAAGCCGGCCTCGATCAGCGTGTTGAGCGTGGTGGCGATGGTCCGATGGTATTTGACCACGCCCTTGGCGAACCAGTCGGTGCGCCTTTCGCCCTCGATCGCGTAGCGGTTCACCGGCCAGGTCTTGCGGCCGTCCTCGTCCGCGATCCAGTGCGGATGGCTCGCCGCCATGTAGATCGGGTGCTCGATGCTGAAGACGAAGGCGCCGCCTGGCACCAGCGCCTCATGGACGGTGCGCACGAGGCGGTCAAAATCGGCGAGGTAGTGGAAGGCAAGCGAACTGTAGGCGAGATCGAAGGCGCCGGCCGCGAGCTCCACCGTGTCGAGATCGGCGATGGCGTATCGGATCGCCGCGTCGGTGGTCTCCGCGCGGGCCCGCGCGATCATCGCTTCCGAGAGATCGAGGCCGAGCACGGCCGCCGCGCCGGCTGTGCGCGCCCAGCGCGCGAACCAGCCGAAACCGCAGCCGAGATCGACGACCCGCTTGCCCTTGAGATCGGGCAGCATCGCCCGCAGCGCCGGCCATTCGGGGGCGGCGGCAAGGCCCTCCACCTGGCGCGGCAGCTGGCTGTAGCCGGCGAAGAAGTCGGGATTGTCGTAGATGTTCTGGGCCATGTCGGTCATACCAGCGCGAAGGGCGTCCGAGGGCGCCGCCCGGCGGACGTCATACCGGATCGGCGCTGGACTTTGAACGCGCGATGCGTCCTTTACGTTTCACCGCCGATATGACGGCTCGCCTCAGGACGTCCTGGCGCCAGCGGGTGGAATCTCCTGAACGCCTTCGGCCATGCAGTACCAGGCTGGCCGGCGGGACGCCCAGAACAGCTTCGCCGGCGCGCCGAGGTCGGCTTCCGCAATGCAGCCGGCGGAGACCACGATGTCGTCGGGTAAGGCTTCCGCCGACATGTAGACCAGCGTGCCGCAGGTCGGGCAGAAGGTCTGCTCCACCCAGCGCCCGGCGTCGCTGCCGCGCCGCCAGGCGCGACGTTCGCCGGTCATGGCGGCGATCGCGGTTTTGCGGAATTTGGCGCGATAGGAAAAGGCCGTGCCGGTCGCCCGCTGGCATTCGCGGCAGGCGCAGGCATAGACGCTGGCCGGTTCGCCCTCGATCGTCAGGTTCAGGCCCCCGCAGGCGCAGCTTGCAAGTCTCGGCATGGTCTCGAGCTCCCGGCCGGACCGGGCATCCGGCCGGCCATCCGATGTGACGGGCCGTCTGATAGGGCTGCCGTGCCGCCGGTGTAAATGACGCACCTCGAGGTAAGTGGCCGTGGCCCGGCTCAGGCCGCGAGCCTGAACGCGCCGCCGGCGAGCGCGGCGAGGACCGCGGCGAGCGTTTCTTCGCGGCTTGCCGTGCCCGTCGCGACGACATGGCGTTCGAGCTCGTCGAGCGCTGCGAACTGCCGGTGGAGCGCGGTGATCGGTTCCGGCGCCGTCAGCGTGTCGCCGCCGCGCGCCTGGCAGCGGCTGATGGCGATGTCGAGCGGCGGGCGCAGCACGACATAGTGGACCGGCACGGAAAGCGCCCGGAACGGCGCAAGGAACCAGGGGCCGACAATGCCGTCGAGCACGACGAAATAGCCGCCGCGGGCATAGATGGCCGCGGCGCCCGCCAGCGCATCGATCACCACGGCATTCTGCCGGTGCGCGGCGGCCTCGTAGGGCGGGATCGCGCCGGCCTTGATCACATGCCAGAAATCGTCGGCGTGAAGATGCACCTTGGGCGCGCCGGGCAGGGCCGCGAGCGCCGCCGCCGTGGTGGTTTTGCCGGAGCCGGGCGGCCCCGTCAGGATCAGCACTTCGCCTGAATGATCGATCATGGCTTGGTCCTAGCCGAAGCTGGCGCCGGCACCAAGGCCGGCCATCAGGACCGGGCCTGCCGGCGCAGGGCCTGCGGTGGCAGGCCGAAATTGCGCAGGAAGGCCCGGCGCATGCGGCCGGCATCGCCGAAGCCGGTGGTCTCGGCGATCCGCTCGAGCGGTGCGTGGCCGGTCTCGACCGCGAGCCGGGCGGTTTCGAGCCTGAGGCGCTCCACCGCCTTGGCCGGAGTCGTGCCGGTCTCGGAGAGGAAGGCGCGGGCGAAATGGCGCGGGCTCATCGCGGCCTGATTGGCCATGCGCTCGACGGTCAGCCTTTCGGCAAGCCGCGTGCGCATCCAGACGATCAGCTCGGCGAACCGGCCGGTGCGCCCGCCGAGTTCCACCAGCGCCGAGAACTGCGACTGGCCGCCGGGGCGGCGATGATGCACGACGAGCTGCTGCGCGGTGCGCCTGGCGATGTCGACGCCGAGGTCGTCTTCGATCAGCGCCAGGGCGAGGTCGATGCCGGCGGAAATGCCGGCCGAGGTCCACACCGCACCATCGCGGATGAAGATCCGCTCGGCATCGAGCCTCACCTTCGGATAGCGCCGGCCGAAATCCTCGCTGCTGGCCCAATGGGTCGTGGCGCGGCGGCCATCGAGCAGGCCGGCCTCGGCCAGCAGGAAGGCGCCGGAGCAGACGCTCGCGACCCGCCGGGGCCGGGCCTGCCTCAGCCAGGCGATGATGGCGCGCGCTGCCTCCGGCGCACGGATGACCTCGCCGCCCGACACGACGATCGTGTCGACGGCCTCTTCGCCGAGCGGTGCTGCATCGAGCGTCAGCCCCGCGGAGCTTGCAACCGCGCCGCCGCCGGGGGCGTGCAGCCTGATCGCATAACTGCCGGGGCAGAGCCGCTCGGCGATCTCGAAGGCGGCTGTCGGCCCGGCCGCGTCGAGCAGCTGGAAGCCGGGATGGACCACGACGGCGATGGTGCGGGGCATGGCAGATTTTGCCTGATTTAAGTCATTTCAGACAGAAAACCAAAGGACTAGCTTCGCCGTCAACCCGATGGGAGGTGGTGAGGTCCGATGACCGGCAGGTTGCGTTTGGTTCTCTGGGGTGGCCTCGGGGCCGCGGCATTGCTCCTGGCGGCCGGCATTGTCTGGCTCTGGTCGCTGCCGGCGGCGCCGGGTTCCGCCATCGCGCCGCCCGTCGGTGCGGAAGAGCAGGCGGCGACGCTCGCCGCGCTCAAGCCGCCGAAGCGGGCGCGGCCGCTCATTACCATCGTCGGCATCAACGATGCCACCGAGACCACCGATTACCTGATGCCCTACGGCATTCTCCGCCGCGCCGACGTGGCCGATGTCAGCCTGCTCGCGACCGCCGCCGGACCGGTGAAGCTCTATCCCGCGCTCACCGTCGAGCCCGATGCGACGATCGCCGATTTCGACCGCCGGCACCCGGACGGCGCCGACTATGTCGTGGTGCCGGCGATGAGCCGCGACGACGACCCCGCGGTGCTGCAATGGCTCAGGAGCCAGGCCGACAAGGGCGCGATCATCCTCGGCATTTGCGTCGGCGCCAAGGTCGTGGCGGCAGCCGGTCTCCTGGACGGTCGGCGGGGCACGACGCATTGGTATTCGGTCGGCGAGCTGCGCCAGCGCCATCCGGCCATGCGCTACGTCGCCGACCGCCGGCTGGTGGTCGACGGCAAGGTCGCGACGACCACCGGCATCACCGCGTCCATGCCGATGATGCTCACGCTGATCGAGGCCATTGCCGGCCGCGACCGGGCCGAGGCGACAGCCCGTGATCTCGGCCTCGCCGCCTGGGATGCGCGTCACGCGAGCGGCGCCTTCGTCTTCACGCGGCCCTTCGCGGTGACGGCCATCGCCAACACGCTGGCCTTCTGGCGCTGGGAGCGGCTCCGGCTCGACCTTGCGCCGGGCATGGACGAGGTGACGCTGGCCCTGGTCGCCGATGCCTGGTCGCGCACCTACCGGTCCCGTGCGGTGACCGCCGGCCCCGCGGCCGGGCCGGTCGCGACCCGCAGCGGCGCGCGGCTGGTGCCGGATCAGGTGGCTGCGGAACGTGACGGCACGCCGGACGTCTCGGATCTGGTCCGGCACGCGCCGGCCACGGCGCTGGACCTGACGCTTGCCGCCATCGAGGCGCGCTATGGCGCGTCGACCGCCAGTTTTGTGGCGACGCAGCTCGAATATCCGAGCCGGCCCGCGGCGCCGTGACCTGCCCTGGTGCGACGGCGCGCCGGTCGTCCGGCGCGCCGCCGTTCCGCCCATCACGGAGCGTCAGCGGCTGCGCGCTCTCTGTTCGGCCGCTTCCCGTTCACGTCGCTCCGCGGCTTCGCGCTCGCGCTGCTGCTGAGCCTCGCGCTCACGCTGCTGGGCGGCCTCGCGCTCGCGCTGCTGAGCGGCTTCACGCTCACGTTGCTGCTGAGCTTCGCGCTCCCGCTTTTCGGCGGCTTCACGCTCACGCTGCTGCTGGGCTTCGCGCTCCCGCTTTTCGGCGGCCTCACGCTCACGCTGCTGCTGGGCTTCGCGTTCGCGCTGTTGAGCGGCCTCGCGTTCCCGTTGCTGTTGGGCTTCGCGTTCCCGCTTTTCGGCGGCCTCACGTTCCCGTTGCTGTTGGGCCTCGCGCTCCCGCTTTTCGGCGGCCTCACGCTCACGCTGCTGCTGGGCCTCACGTTCGCGCTGTTGGGCAGCTTCCCGTTCTCGCTGCTGCTGGGCTTCGCGCTCGCGCTGTTGGGCGGCCTCGCGTTCCCGTTGCTGCTGGGCTTCGCGTTCCCGCTTTTCGGCGGCCTCACGTTCACGCTGTTGGGCGGCCTCGCGCTCGCGCTGTTGCTGGGCTTCACGCTCGCGTTGTTGCTCGACCTCACGTTCACGCTGCTGTTGAGCTTCGCGCGCCTTCTGCTCCGCCTCTCGGGCGCGTTGCTGTTCGGCCTCGCGCTGTTGGGCTGCCTCCCGTTCGCGCTGCTGCTGGGCTTCACGCGCTTTTTGCTCGGCTTCCCTGGCGCGCTGCTGTTCTGCCTCGCGTTGCTGGGTGGCTTCGCGCTCGCGGGCCTGCTGCTCGGCGGCCTCGCGCCGTTGCCGTTCGGCGGTCTCGCGCTCGCGGTTCTGCCGCTCGGTTTCGCGGGCCTGCTGCTCGGCGGCCTCGCGCCGCTGCCGTTCGGCGGTCTCGCGCTCGCGGTTCTGCCGCTCCGTTTCGCGGGCCTGCTGCTCGGCGGCTTCGCGCCGCTGCCGTTCGGCGGTCTCGCGCTCGCGGTTCTGCCGCTCGGTTTCGCGGGCCTGCTGCTCGGCGGCTTGCCGTGCCTGGCGTTCGGCGACTTCGCGATCGTGATTGCGCTGCGCCTCTTCGCGGGCGCGCTGCTCGGCGGCCTGGCGGGCCTGCCGTTCGGCGGCTTCGCGGTCGCGGGTCTGCTGCGCCTCCTCGCGAGCCCGTTGCTCGGCGGCTTGCTGCCGCTCGCGTTCAGCGACGTCACGTGCGTGGTTTCGCTGCGCCTCTTCGCGAGCCTGCCGGTCCGCCTCCTCGCGAGCCCGTTCCCGGGCCGCCTGCCGGTCGCGATCCTCCTGCTGCTGGTCACGGACGCGCTGGTCTGCGGCCTCGCGTTCCCGGCGCGCTTCGGCTTCGCGCGCCCGCACGGTCGCTTCGTATGCGCGGTCCGCTGCCTCGCGCCTGTTCCGTTCCACGACCTCGCGCGCCCGCCGCTCGATGGCGTCCCGTGCCTGGTTCAGCTCGAGGAGGCGGGCCCTTTCCTCGTGACTGAGGCCAGGGGTGGTGTACCACTCGTCGCGGGAATGACGCTGCTCGCGTTCGTTCTGCCGCTGCAACAGGCGCTGTGAAAAATCGAGCTCCGCCTGGGGCCCGCGGGTCGTGGCAAGGTCCCGTTGCCGCTCGATCCGCTGCAACTGCTGGCGCCTTGCCTCATAGCGGCGCAGCCGGGCAGCCCGGTCATTCGCATCGGCGCGATCTCGGGCCTCGCGCTCTTCGGTCTCGGCGCGGCGCGCCTCCTCCTCGGCCTCACGCCGCCTCGCATCGTCGGACCTTTCGGCTTCCGCCTGTGCCGCCCGCTGACGGGCCTCATCGTCGAGCCTGCGGCGTCTCTGCTGCGCCTGCTGCGCGCGTGCACGGGCGGCCGCTGCCTCGGCGCGATTGGGCGTCGGAGTGACGCAGTTCGATCGGCGCCGGTTCGCCTTCGGCTGATCTGGCCAACGCGGCTCAACGCGGCAGCGCACTGTCCCGGCGCGCCCAGCCTGTGATGGCTGCAAGCCTTGCGATCGCGCGGCCTGGGCGGGCGTCGGCGGCGTCAACCGAAGGGGCGGCGCGGCGGGGGCGGCCTGGGCCAGGCTCGCGCTGCTGTCGGTCGGTGACGTCACCTGGCCGGGCTGTTGTGCTTGGCCGGGACTTAATCCACACAAAAATCCGTAAATAACAATTGCGCTCTGAAGAATTCGGCGCCCGATCATCTTGAAGCTCCCAGTCGCATTCGCGTTTCGGCGGCAATCAACTCTTCGTCAGACGTGGTGAATGGTGCTTGAACCAAAGGTGACCGAAACCGGGCGGCAATATCGCCGCCCGATGTCGCAGGCGTCGCCGAGGAGTGGCGGCGCTCAGGCCGCGCTGTGGTGGAGCGGCGCGCGGGGCCTGCCAGGCCGGCCAGAGTCGCGCGGCGGGATCGGTGGGCCGCTCCGGCCGATCCATGTGATCGGCGCTTGATCATAATGTCAGAATCCTGATATGATGTTCGAAGTCTGATATTGTGATCGCGAGGAACTGGTTTTGAGCTTGCGCATTCTCGTTGCCGGCGCCGCCGGGGCGGTGGGACGGCGGCTGACGCCGCTGCTGCTTCGCGCCGGCTACCAGGTGGCCGGAACGACCCGATCCGCGGCGCGCGCCGATGCGCTTCGCGCGGCCGGCGTCGAACCACTGCAGGTCGACGTGTTCGACGCGGCGGCGCTGACCGAGGCCGTCCTGTCGGTCCGCCCCGACATCGTCATTCACCAGCTCACCGACCTGCCCGCCGGCCTCGATCCGGCGCGCATGGCCGAGGCGCTCGTCGCCAATGCCCGCATCCGCGAGATCGGTACCCGTCATCTGGTCGCCGCCGCGCAGGCGGCCGGCAGCCGGCGGCTGATCGCCCAGAGCATTGCCTGGGTCTATGCGCCCGGCCCGTTGCCATTGACCGAGGCGTCGCCCCTCGATCTCGGCCGCGAAGGCGCCGGTGCGGTCAGCATCCGCGGCGTCGCGGCTCTCGAAGCGGCGGTGCTGGGCGCGGCGCCGGTGGAAGGCATCGTCCTCCGCTATGGCCGTTTCTATGGCCCCGGCACCGGGGTCGACACAGCGCCGGCGGCACTGCCGGTGCATGTCGATGCCGCCGCCTATGCGGCTTTCCTCGCCGTCGAGCGCGGGGCGCCCGGCATCTACAACGCCGTCGAGCCGAATGCCGAGGTTTCAACCGACAAGGCGATCGCCGAGCTTGGCTGGAACGCCGCCTTCCGTTTGCCCCTCTAGACCATTGGGAGCGCCGTCATGACCACCTGGGACGTCGGGCCGCCGCAGCGTCGGACCGGCCTTATCGTGATCGCCTGCGGGGCCGCCGCGGCGCTCGCGGCCGGCGCGATCGGCATCGGAATCTGGGGCGGCGCCGTGCCGAAGCCGCATGGCGGCCATGCCGTCCATGCCAGCGCCGAAGCGGCGCCGGCCGACGTGGCGGGCCGCCCGGCCACCGTCGTCATGCCGCTGTCCTGCGAGAAGCTGCCCAATGTGCCGGGCAAGTCGATCACCACCGCGCTCGTCGGATTCCCGCCGAACGCCTATTCGCCGCGCCATCGCCATCCAGGCTCGGTCATGGCCTTTGTGGTGAAAGGCACGATACGCTCGCAGCTCGAAGGCGGCCCTGTCGGGACCTTCGGCGCCGGCCAGACCTGGTTCGAGCCGCCGGGCACGATCCATCTCTTCGCCGAGAATGCCAGCGCGACGGAGCCGGCCGAACTTCTCGCGATCTTCGTCGCCGACGACGATTGCGGACCGCTGGTCATTCGCGACTGAGCTTCCGCCCGCGCCGCCTCCTGCGGCATTGCCTTGCGCTGGCGGCATGGGCGCCGGTCGCGGTTTCGCGGGGCCGGCGCCTTGCCTCCGGCCATGGCCTTCCCCGACAATGACGCAAAATGGGAGAAGGTCATGTCCGCATCGGTCGAGATCATCGAAGTCGCGCCGCGCGACGGCTTGCAGAACGAGAAGGTCGAGGTCTCGACGGCCGACAAGATCGCATTGATCGACAGGGCCTTCGCCGCCGGCTGCCGCAAGGTGGAGGTGACGAGCTTCGTCAATCCGAAGCTGGTGCCGCGCATGGCCGATGCCGAGGCGGTCATGGCCGGCATCCTGCCGCGCCACGGCGACAAGACGCTGATCGGCCTCGCCCTCAATGTGCGCGGCGCCGAACGGGCCCTTGCCGCCGGCTGCAACCAGATCAACTATGTCTGCTCGGCGAGCGACGGCTTCGCGCGGCGCAACCAGAATGCCACCGCGGCCGAGCTGGTGGCGGGCGCGGCCGACGTCGCCCGCCTCGTCAGGCAGGCCGGCAAGCCCCTTGCTATTTCGATCACCACCTCGTTCGGCTGCCCCTTCGACGGCGAGGTGCCGGCCGAACAGGTCATGGCGGTCTTCGAGGCCGTGCTGCGGCTCGAGCCCTATGAGATCGGTTTCGCCGATACGATCGGCTGCGGCGTGCCGAGCCAGGTCACCGACCTGCTCGGCCGGGCGCGCGCCCTGTCGAAAACCGTCAAGCTGCGCTGCCACTTCCACGACACCCGCAATACCGGTGTCGCCAATGCCGTCGCGGCGGTCGCCGCCGGCGTCGACTATCTCGACGCCTCGATCGGCGGGGTCGGCGGCTGCCCCTTCGCGCCGGCCGCCACGGGCAATGTCGCGACGGAAGACCTCGTCTACGCCTTCGACCGGATGGGCATAAGGACCGGGCTCGCGATCGACCGGCTGATCGACACCGCCCATTGGCTCTCCGGCGTGCTCGGCAAGCCGGTGCCTTCCGCGCTCAACCGCGCCGGCGTGTTCCCGGCCAAGGTCTCGAACGGGTGAGCCGCGCCATGGCCCTGTTCTCCCGCGCCGAGCTCGACGCCGCCGCCACCCTCGTCCACGCGGTCATGCCGCCGACGCCGGCCTATGCCTGGCCGCTGCTGAAACGCCGCTACGGCTTCGCCGTCGTGGTCAAGCACGAGAACCACACGCCGATCGGCGCCTTCAAGGTGCGTGGCGGCATCGTCTATCTCGACCGGCTGAAGCGCGAGCGCCCGGCGGTGCGCGGCATCGTTTCGGCCACCCGCGGCAATCATGGCCAGAGCCTCGCCTTCGCGGCGGGTCATGCCGGCCTGCCGCTGGCGATCGTCGTGCCGCACGGCAATTCGGTCGAGAAGAACGCGGCGATGCGCGCCTTCGGCGCCGAGCTGATCGAGCACGGCCGCGATTTCGACGAGGCCCGCGAGCGGGCTGCCGAGATCGCGGCCGAGCGCGATTATGAATTCGTGCCCTCGTTCCACCGCGACCTGGTGCTGGGAGTGGCCACCTATGCGCTGGAACTGTTCACCGCCCATCCCGATATCGACGTGCTCTACGCGCCGATCGGGCTCGGCTCGGGCATTTGCGGGCTGATCGCGGCGCGCGACCTGCTCGGCCTCAGGACCCGCATCGTCGGCGTGGTGCCGAAAAACGCCGATGCCTATGCGCTGTCCTTCGCCGCGGGCGAGGTCGTGCCGGTCAACCGTCTCGCGACCTTCGCCGACGGCACGGCGGTGCGCATTCCCTCCGCCGAGGCGCTGGCGATCATTCGCGCCGGTGCCGAGCGGATCGTGACGGTCGCCGAGGACGCCATCGCCGAGGCGATCAGGGTCTACTGGTCGGACACCCACAATGCCGCGGAAGGTGCCGGCGCGGTGGCGCTCGCCGCGCTCGCCCAGGAAGCGGACGGCCTTGGCGTGCAGAAGGCGGCGGTGATCCTCTCCGGCCAGAACATCGATCGTCCGCTCATGCATACGGTGCTCGGCGGAGCGACCCCCGCTCCTGGCTGAGCGCGCCGCCCCGGCGGTCACCGCGGCCCGGCGCGTTGCGCCAGCGCCGGATCCCACCACCAGATGGCGGGGAAGGCGGCGCCGCCATATTCCGGCATGGTTTGCGGCCGGCCGTAGCGGTTCCAGCGGGCGGTGCGGATCTGCCCGGAAAACCAGGTCGGGATCATGTAGCTGTTGGCGAGCAGCACCCGGTCGAGCGCCCGGGTCGCGGCGACCAGCTCGGCCCGATCCTTGGCATAGATGACTCGCTGGATCAGCTGGTCGACCGCCGGATCCTTGATCCCCGCGCGGTTGAAGGAGCCGGGGCGGTCGGCGGCTTCCGAGCCGAAGAAGTCGCGCTGCTCGTTGCCGGGCGACAGCGTCTGCGGGTAGGTGCCGACAATGGCATCGAAGCGCCGGTCGTTCAGCCGGTTGATATACTGGGCAGTGTCGACGGTGCGCGGGGTGAGCTCGATGCCGAGCCGTTCGAGCGCGGTCCTGTAGGCGAGCGCATGGCGCTCGAAGTTCGGGCTGTTGAGCAGAAGCTCGATGCGGAACGGCTCGCCCGTGCGGACATTGACCATGCGCCGGTCGCGCACCTCGTAGCCGGCCTCGCGCATCAGCGCGAGCGCCGCGCGCAGGTTCGCCCGCTGCGCGTCGGGGCTGCCGCCTACCGGATTGGCATAGGGCGTGGTGAAGACCTCCGGGAGCACCTTGTCCCGCACCGTTTCCAGGATGGCGAGCTCCTCGGGCCCGGGCAGGCCGCGCGCGGCAAGCTCGGTATCCTCGAAATAGCTTGCCGTGCGGCGATAGGCGCCGAACATCAGGTTGGCATTCATGGTTTCGAAGTCGAACATCAGGTTCAGCGCTCGGCGAACCCTGACATCAGCGAATTTCGGCAGCCTGAGATTGAGGATCACCGCCTGCATGCCGGCCGGCGACCGGTCGGTGAAGGCTTCCAGCAGGACGCGCCCGTCGCGGGCGGCCGGAAAGTCGTAAGCCGTCGCCCAGGCGCGTGCGGAGCTTTCGACGCGGAAGTCGACCTGGTCGGCCTTGAACGCTTCGAGCTCGACCGTGTCGTCGCGATAGACCTCGAAGCGCAGCTCGTCGAAATTGTGCAGGCCGACATAGATCGGCAGGTCCCTGGCCCACCAGTCGGCGACCCGTTCCAGCACCACGTTGCGCCCGGCCTCGAAGCTCCTGATGCGATAGGGGCCGGAGCCGAGCGGCGGCTCCAGCGTCGTCTGGCCGATGTCGCGCTGGCGCCCCTGCGCGTCGCGGCCCTCCCACCAGTGGCGCGGCAGGATCGGCAGCTGGCCGACGATCTGCGGCTTCTCCCGGTTGCCGGGCCCGTCGAAGGTGAAGGTCACCTCGCGTTCGCCCGACTGCTCGACCTTGACGACGTTGCGGTAATAGAAGGCCATGCGCGGATCGTGCTTCTTGACCTGTTCCATGGTCCAGATCACGTCGTCCGGGGTGATCGGCCGGCCGTCGTGCCAGCGGGCGTTGGGATTGAGCCGATAGGTGACGGATGAAAAATCGTCCGGGTAGCGCACCGCTTCGGCAACCGCGCCATAGGCGGTCGAGATCTCGTCGAGCGAATCCTCGAACAGCGGCATGTAGAGGAGGCCGGCGATCGGCGCGGTCGCCCCCCGCGGCAGGATCGGGTTGAAGCTGTCGAACGTGCCTTCGATCGACAGCCTGACGAGGCCGCCCTTGGGCGCCCGCGGATTGACATAGGCGGTGTGGCGGAAATCCGGGCCGTAGCGCAGCTGTCCGACGAGAGACAGGCCGTGGCGCCAGGGCGGCGCGCCGGCCGCCGCGGCGGCGCGGGGACCTGCGCCGAGCCCGGCGGCGAAGACGATGGCGAAGACGGCAAGAAGGCGGGCAATGGCGGTCATGGCTATGGCAATCTCCTGTCGATCCCGGCGGCAGCGGTCGCGATCATCGCATAATCCGGAACGCGCGTGTCGGCTCGGCGGTCCCGACCAACGCGACACTTCCGCTGCCGGCTGGCCTGCATTCCTGCCGCCAGGCGCTCCGGTGCGACGGTACGACGCTTGATTCTGATGGCTCGGCACCACAGCTATGGCGGAGAGGAGTTTTGATGATCCGCTTGCGCTGGCTGGTCCTGGCACTCATTGCCCTGCCCTTCGTCGAATTCGCCGCCTTCTGGTGGGTGGCGGAGCATATCGGCTTTCTGACCGCGCTGGTCGCGGTGGTCGCCACCTCGTTCCTCGGCGTCGCCATCCTGAAGGGCGGCGCGAAGCTGCTGTTCACGCAGATGGCGGTCGGCCGCGTCGTGCTGCTCAATGCCCAGGCGGCGCGCAGCGGCATGCTGACCGCCTTTGCCGGCCTGCTGCTCGCCATTCCCGGTTTCGTCACCGACGTGATCGCGGTCCTCCTGCTCCTGCCGGCCTTCCGCGCGCTGCTGTTCGGCCATCGGGCGGAACCGGCCCGCCGCCATGCGCCGGCGCAGCCCGGCGTGGTCGATCTCGACCCGCGCGACTGGCATGACGACACCAATGCGGGCCAGCCGGGCCATTCCGGCCAGCATCATCCCGGGCCGCGCCGCATCGACGGCCGCTGAAGCCTCTCGCCGTGCCGTTCTTGCGCGGCCGGGGCCGCGCGTGCTAGCGAGCGCGCCCATCACCTCGTGAATCCCCATCCAGATCCTGCCGCCCGCGCGGCCTGAACGGAGACTGAGCCGATGACCCCGAATGGCGGCAACGAAGCGGAAGCCGTGCCCCAGCTCAACGTGCTGGCGCAATATATCAAGGACCTCTCGTTCGAGAATCCGAACGCTCCGCGCTCGCTGATGCCGCAGCAGGAGCAGCCGGCGATCAACATCCAGATCAACGTCAACGCCAATCCGATGAGCGAGACGGAGTTCCAGATCGAGCTGACCATCGATGGCGATGCGCGCACCAAGGACCTGATCCTGTTCAAGTTCGAGCTGGTCTATGGCGGCATCTTCCGCATTGCCGGCGTGCCGGCCGAGGCCGTCCACCCGATCGTGCTGATCGAGTGCCCGCGCCTCCTGTTCCCCTTCGCGCGCCAGATCATCGCCAATTCGACCCGCGACGGCGGCTTCCCGCCGCTCTATCTCGACCCCGTCGATTTCGCCGCGCTCTATCGCCAGCGCATGGCCGAAAATCCGCAGGGCCAGGGCGGACCGGCGCTCACCCAGTAAGGCCGGGCGGCAAGCCCGCGCGGAAAAGCCGGGCCGCCGCCCGGCTTTTCTGCTTTGAGGTCAGGCATGATTGCAGATCGCTCCGCCTTCATCCGCGCCAATACCCGCCTCCTCGCCGTGCCGCACGCCCCGGAGATCTCGCTCCATCTCGCCGACGAGGCGACCGAGCTCTGGCAGAAGACCGAGGACGAGCTTGGCGCCATCGGTCTCGATCCGCCGTTCTGGGCCTTTGCCTGGGCCGGCGGGCAGGCGCTGGCGCGCTATGTGCTGGATCAGCCCGGCCTCGTCGCCGGCCGCACCGTTCTCGACGTCGCCACCGGCTCCGGGCTTGTCGCCATCGCCGCCGCCAAGGCCGGCGCCGCGCGGGTCACGGCGGTCGACATCGATGCCTTCGCCGAGGTTGCGGTGAGGCTCAATGCCGCCGCGAACGGCGTTGCGGTCACGGCCGAGACCGCGGATCCGACCGGCACGGATGCGGGCTGGGAGGTGATCCTGGCCGGCGACATCTGCTACCAGCGCGACATGACCGAAGCCATGCTCGGCTGGCTCGGACCGCTCGCCGCGGCCGGCCGGACCGTGCTGCTCGGCGATCCCGGCCGCACCTACTTGCCGCGCGAACGCCTGGAAAAGCTCGCCGAATATCAGGTTCCGGTGACGCGCGCGCTGGAGGATCTGGAGATCAAGCGCACCGGCGTCTGGCGGGTCGTCGGCTGACCATGCGGCCCGGTCGCGATCCCGCGCGCCGCCGCGCGGACCTGCCGGTCGCGCCGCCGGCGGCATCCGGCGATCGCGGCTAAGCCCTTGAGTTCAGCCGGAGCTTCGGCTTCGGCAGCGGCCCGGCCGATCTGCTGGAGGGCGTGCCGGTAGCCAATTTCGGGCGATCTGGCGCGCTCACGTTGTCGAGTTGCCATATTTTCGCGTATTATGAGGTTTGTGCGCCGCCATGGCGCGAAGCAGAGAGGATCGGACCACTGTCCACCACCCACCTGCCGGGACCGGCGAAGACTGCGCCGCTGACCGGGACTCCCGCGGCGAGCCCTGCCGCGGCCGAGGTCCTGAAAATCGTCCTCGACACCCTTGAAGACAACAAGGCCGAGGAAATCCAGACGATCGACCTGAAAGGCAAGACGACCATCGCGGATGCCATGGTGGTGTCGTCGGGCCGTTCGCACCGCCATGTCGGCGCCATCGCCGATTATCTGGTGCGGGCCCTGAAGGATGCGGGGGTCGGCCAGATCCGCGTCGAGGGCGTTCCCGCCTGCGACTGGGTGCTGGTGGATGCCGGCGACGTCATCGTCCACATCTTCCGCCCGGAAGTGCGCGCCTTCTACAATCTGGAAAAGATGTGGTCGGCCGCCCGCCCGCCGGATCGCCTGGCCGGCTGAACCGGCAAGGGTCATGTCCTTTCAGAGGCCCCTGGGGCCGGAGCTGCCATGCGGCTGATCCTCCTGGCCGTCGGGCGGCTGAAGGCTGGCCCGGAAACCGAGCTTGCCGAGCGCTATCAGGACCGGGCCGTCAAGGCCGGCCGGGCGCTCGGATTTCGCGGCCTCGACGTGATCGTCACTGATGAAAGCCGCGCGGGCGACGCCCGCCAGCGCAAGGCCGAGGAGGCAGCCGCCATCAGGACGAAGCGCACCGGCCGCCTGATCCTGCTCGACGAGCGGGGCAAGGCGCTGGCGAGCGAGGCCTTCGCCGGGCGGCTCGGCGCCTGGAAGGATGCGGGCGAGGACGCGGCGACCTTCGTCATCGGCGGGCCGGACGGGCTCGATCCGGAGCTGCGCGCCGAAGCCGACCTCGTCCTGTCCTTCGGCACCATGACCTGGCCGCATCAGCTCGTCCGGGTCATGGCGCTCGAGCAGCTCTACCGGGCGATGACCATTCTCGCAGGTCACCCCTATCACCGCGCCTGAACCGCCAGGCGCGTCCGAGGCCGGTCCCTTGTCGAGCCGCATGCCCCATCGCAGTGACATCATTCCCCTGCCGCCGCTCGCCCGCGGCGCGACGCTCGCCGCCTTCTTCCTCGCCGGTTTCGCCATGGCCGCCTGGGCTCCGCTCGTGCCCTATGCCAAGGCGCGCGCCGGCCTCGACGACGGCGCCCTCGGCGTCCTCCTGCTCTGCCTCGGGGCCGGGTCGCTGGTCGCCATGCCGCTGGCCGGCGCGCTCGCCCAGCGCCTCGGCTGCCGGACCGTGGTCGTCACGGCGGCACTCGCCGCCTCGGTCGCGCTGCCGGTGCTGGCGACCGGCAGCGGCTTTGCCGTGCTCGCCGGCGCCCTGCTGCTGTTCGGCGCTGGCATCGGCGCCATCGACGTCGCCGTCAACATCCAGGCGGTGATGGTCGAACGGGCCGGCGGACGGCCGATGATGTCCGGCTTCCACGGCTTCTTCAGTGTCGGCGGCATGGCCGGCGCGGGCGGCGTCAGCGCGCTGCTCTGGCTCGGCGCGACGCCGCTCGCCGCCGTCCTCGTCGCCGCGGCGGTCAATGTCCTGCTGCTGGCCGGCTTCGCCCGCGGCCTGATCGCGCGCGGCGGCGGTGCCGGCGCGCCGCTCTTTGCCCTGCCGCACGGGCGGATCGTGCTGATCGCGGTCCTCTGCTTCGCCGTGTTCCTGGCCGAGGGCGCCATGCTCGACTGGAGCGCGGTGTTCCTGACCGGCGCGCGCGGCGTCGATCCGAGCCGCGCCGGTCTCGGTTATGCCGCCTTCGCGCTCGCCATGACCGTCGGCCGGCTCGGCGGCGACCGGGTCGTCGCCCGCCTCGGCGGTCCGGCGGTGATGCTGGCGGGCGCCCTCGTCGCCGCCTCTGGCCTTGCGCTCGCCGTCCTCGTCGCGGCCCCCGGCGCAGCGCTCGCCGGCTTTGCCATGGTCGGGCTCGGCGCCTCCAACATCGTGCCGGTGCTCTATTCGGTGCTCGGCCGCCAGACCGCCATGCCGGCGCCGCTGGCGGTCGCCGCGGTGACGACCGTCGGCTATGCCGGCATCCTCGCCGGCCCCGCCCTCATCGGCTTCGTCGCGGCGGCGTCGAGCCTTGCCGCGGCCTTCGCTCTTATCGCCCTGTCGCTGGTCGCCGTGGGCCTCAGCGCGCGGGTCGCGGCGTCCTGACGCAAGGCTTCCCCTGCAGGGAAGGTGACACCTGCCAGGTCCTTGCTTAATCGGGGAAATCCGCCGCGCCGCCCTTTGCCCTGTCACACAAGCTTCATTAGAGTGTCATCCGTCCGTCGTTCGGCGGACCCAAGAACGGCGCGGGTTCATGACGCCCGAAGCCGTACCGGCGTCGAACCGCGCCTTTGGGAGGATGATTGATGTTGAATCGCCGTTTCATGCTGGCGGCGGCCGCTGCCGCGGCGCTCGTATCCAGCCCCGCCTCGGCCCAGGTCGAGATCCAGTGGTGGCACGCGATGACCGGCGCCAACAACGAGGTGGTGGTCAAGCTCGCCGAGGAGTTCAACGCCTCGCAGCGCGAATACCGCGTCGTGCCGACCTACAAGGGGTCCTATCCCGACACCATGAATGCCGGCATCGCCGCCTTCCGGGCCGGCAATGCGCCGCACATCCTGCAGGTCTTCGAGGTCGGCACGGCGACGATGATGGCCGCCCGCGGCGCCATCAAGCCAGTCTACCAGATGATGCAGGAGGCGAACGAGCCGTTCGATCCGGCCTCCTACCTGCCCGCCGTTGCCGGCTACTATTCCACCTCGCGCGGCGAGATGTTGTCCTTCCCGTTCAACTCCTCGTCCTCGGTCATGTGGTACAACAAGGACGCGTTCCGCCGCGCCGGCCTCAATCCGGACCAGCCGCCGCGCACCTGGCCGGAGGTTTTCGAGGCGGCGAAGAAGCTGCGCGCCGCCGGCTACGACAAGTGCGGTTTCTCCTCGGCCTGGATCACCTGGCTGAATATCGAGCAGTTCTCGCTGTGGCATAACGTGCCGCTCGCCACCCGCGCCAACGGCATCGACGGCTTCGACACCGAGCTGCGCTTCAACTCGCCGCTGCATGTCCGCCACCTGCAGAACCTGATCGACCTGCAGCGCGACAACACCTTCAGCTATTCCGGCCGCACCAATACGGGCGAGGGCCGGTTCACCTCGGGCGAATGCCCGATCATGCTGACCTCCTCGGGCTTCTACGGCAATGTGCGCGCCAATGCGAAGTTCGAATGGGGCAACGCGCCGATGCCCTATTATCCCGACGTCCAGGGCGCGCCGCAGAACTCGACGCTGGGCGGCGCCTCGCTCTGGGTGATGGGCGGCAAGCCGGCGGCCGAATATCGCGGCGTCGCGCGCTTCTTCACCTTCCTCTCGGACGTCAATCGCCAGGCCAAGCTGCACACCGATTCCGGCTATATCCCGATCACCCGCGCCGCCTATGCCCAGGTGAAGGCGTCCGGCTTCTACACCCAGAACCCCTATCTGGAGACGCCGCTGCTCGAACTGACCAACAAGCCGCCCACCGAGAATTCGCGCGGCATCCGGCTCGGCAACATGGTTCAGTTGCGCGATGTCTGGGCCGAGGAGGTCGAGGCGGCGCTTGCCGGCCAGAAACCGGCCCAGGCTGCGCTCGACGCGGCGGTCGCCCGCGGCAACACCATGCTGCGCCAGTTCGAGCGCACCGTATCGCGCTGATCGCTCGATGAGCCAGAGCGGGCTTAGCTGCCCGCTCAGGCACCTCCCGGGGGGACCATGGACAAGCGGGTCGTTTTCGACGGCAAGGTGCTGCCCTACATGCTGCTCATGCCGCAGCTCGCGGTCACCTTGATCTTTTTCTACTGGCCCGCCGCCCAGGCCGTCTGGCAGTCCTTCCTGATCCAGGACGCCTTCGGCCTGTCCACCGAGTTCGTCTGGTTCGAGAACTACCGCGACCTGTTCTCGAAGCCGGAATATTACAAGTCGATCGCCACCACGGCGGTCTTCTCGGCGCTGGTGGCCTTTCTCTCGCTGTCCCTGTCGCTTTTCCTCGCGATCCAGGCCGACAAGCAGATCCGCGGCACCGGCGCCTACAAGGCCCTGCTGATGTGGCCCTATGCGGTGGCGCCCGCCATTGCCGGCGTGCTCTGGCTGTTCATGTTCCAGCCCTCCCTCGGCCTCATCGCGCAGTCGCTGCGTTCCCTCGGCTTCGACTGGAACCCGCTGCTCAATCAGGGCCATGCCATGACGCTCGTGGTGATGGCGGCGACCTGGAAGCAGATCAGCTACAATTTCCTGTTCTTCCTCGCAGGGCTTCAGTCGATTCCGAAAAGCGTCATCGAGGCCGCGGCGATCGACGGTGCCCGGCCGATGCGCCGGTTCTGGACCATCATCTTCCCGCTGCTGTCGCCGACCACCTTCTTCCTGCTGGTGGTCAACGTCGTCTACGTCTTCTTCGACACGTTCGGCATCATCGACGCCACCACCGGCGGCGGCCCGGCCAAGGGCACCGAGACCCTCGTCTACAAGGTCTATTCCGACGGCCGCCTCGGCGGCGACCTCGGCGGCTCGGCCGCCCAGTCGGTGATCCTGATGATCATCGTCATCGGCCTGACCGCCATCCAGTTCCGCTACATCGAGCGCAAGGTCCAGTACTGATGGTCGAGCGCAGGAGCATCTTCGACTTTCTGCCGCATCTGATCCTCATTGTCGGGATCATGATCGTCGCCTTCCCGGTCTATCTCGCCTTCGTCGCCTCGACCTGGGACGCCTCCACCATCGCCAATGGCCAGATGCCGCTCAGGCCCGGCCCGCATTTCCTCGAGAACTACTACCGGACGATCTTCGTCGGCACCGCCTCGTCGACCCGCGCGCCGGTCGGCGGCATGATGCTGAACAGCCTCGCCATGGCGCTGATCATCGCCATCGGCAAGATCATGATCTCGATCATCTCGGCCTTCGCGGTGGTCTATTTCCGCTTCCCGTCCCGCAAGACCGCCTTCTGGGTGATCTTCATGACGCTGATGCTGCCGGTCGAGGTGCGCATCTATCCGACCTACAAGATCGTCGCCGATCTCGGCCTGCTCGACACCTATGCCGGCCTCACCATTCCGCTGATCGCCTCGGCGACCGCGACGCTCCTGTTCCGGCAGTTCTTCATGACCGTGCCGGACGAGCTGGTCGAGGCGTCCAAGATCGACGGCGCCAGCGCCATGCAGTTCTTCAAGGACACGCTGCTGCCGCTGTCGGTCACCTCGATCGCGGCCATGTTCGTGATCCAGTTCATCTATGGCTGGAACCAGTATCTCTGGCCGCTCCTGATCACTACCCGCGACGACATGCAGACCATCGTGATCGGCATCAAGAAGATGATCGTCACGCAGGATGCGCTGACCGAGTGGCAGCTCGCCATGGCGACCGCGGTGCTCGCCATGCTGCCGCCGGTGCTGGTCGTGATCGTCATGCAGAAGCTCTTCGTGAAGGGCCTCGTCGAGACTGAGAAATAGGGGATGGCGAATGGCGGATGCCGAATGGCGAGTGGGGAGCGGCCGATGCCCGCCTGTGCGCAGCACACCCTATTCGCCGTCCGCCATTCGCTACTCGCTCAAACAGGGATGAGGCCATGAGCGAGGTTGTTCTCGACAAGGTCCGCAAGGTCTATGCCGGCGGCGTCGAGGCCGTGAAGGGGGTCGACATCAAGGTGCCGACCGGCGCCTTCTGCGTGCTGGTCGGGCCGTCGGGCTGCGGCAAGTCCACGCTGCTGCGCATGATCGCCGGGCTGGAAACCATTACCGGCGGCACGATCGCCATCGGCGGCGCGGTCTGCAACGACCTGGAGCCGGCCGAGCGCGACATCGCCATGGTGTTCCAGAACTATGCGCTCTATCCGCATATGAGCGTCTACGACAACATGGCCTATGGCCTGCGCAACCGCGGCACGCCCAGGGACGAGATCGACAAGCGGGTGCGCGAGGCTGCCCGCATCCTGGAAATCACGCCCTTCCTGGAGCGCAAGCCGCGGGCGCTTTCCGGCGGCCAGCGCCAGCGCGTCGCCATGGGCCGGGCCATCGTGCGCAAGCCCAAGGCCTTCCTGTTCGACGAGCCGCTGTCCAACCTCGACGCCAAGCTGCGCATGCAGATGCGCGTCGAGATCAAGAAGCTGCAGCGTGCGCTGGGGGTCACCTCGGTCTATGTGACGCATGACCAGCTGGAGGCGATGACGCTCGCCGACATTCTCGTCGTGATGAACCGCGGCGAGGTCGAGCAGGCCGGCAGCCCGCTCGAGCTCTACGAGCGGCCGGCGACCACCTTCGTGGCAAGCTTCATCGGCGCGCCGCCGATGAACCTCATCAAGGTCGGCCGCGGCGCCGACGGGCCGGAGCTCGCGGGACTGACCGGCGGCAAGGGGCTTGCCGTGCCGGTCGGCGGCGCGCTGCTCGGCATTCGCCCGGAGCATCTCGCGGTCACTGCGGGACTGCCGGCGGAAGGCGCGGTCGGGCTGAGCTTCCCGGTGGCGGCGGTCGAGGCCGTCGGCGCCGAGACCTTCGTTTACGGCCCGCTCGGCGGCGATGGCCCCGAAGTCATCGCCCGCCTGCCCGGCAAGGCCCTGTTGAGCCCGGGCACGCAGGTGTCGGTATCGGCGACGCCGGACCACGTCCATCTGTTCGACATCGAGAGCGGCCGGCGGCTGGGATAGCGGGTGGCGAATAGCGAGCGGGGATGCACACGTTGCCAGGTCACTGCAGGTGCGCGCGCTCCAGGCGACGAGGCGACATGCCCTACGCGCCACTCGCCCTCAGCCTTGAACCGGCATGGCGCACCCTCCATATTCGGGAGGTCGCGGAGTGTTCCGCGGCGCTGGGCGCCTTCGGGGCCCGGCCGATGTCGCTCAGTCGAGGACCTCGACCATGTCGCGTGTGCCGTCCCTTTCGTCGCCGTTCCTGCTCGGCTTCGACCAGCTCGAGCGGGTGCTCGATCGGGTCACCAAGGCCGCCGACGGCTATCCGCCCTACAATATCGAGCGGATCGCCGGTGAGAACGGCGCGCCGGACCGCCTGCGCATCACGCTGGCGGTTGCCGGGTTCACCCGGGAGCAGCTCGACGTCACGGTGGAAGAGAGCCAACTGACCATTCGTGGTCGTCAGCAGGACGACGGCGAGGGTCGCACCTTCATCCATCGCGGGATCGCGGCACGCCAGTTCCAGCGCGTCTTCGTGCTGGCCGATGGCATGGAAGTCATGGGAGCAGATCTGAAGAACGGGTTGCTCTCGATCGATCTTGCCCGCCCGGAGCCGGAACGGATCGTGCGGCGCATCGATATCGCGGCTCACGACTGAGCCTTGAACCTGCCTATGGAGGAGGTTTGACGATGAATACCTTCATTTCCCCCGAAGTCCTGGCTCGGCTCGGCCTTGCCAAGGTCGCCTATGTCAAGGCCATAAGCTCCGACGACATCGCCCGGGTGTTCCCCGAGGCGCCGCCGCTGCCGCCCGGCCTCGATCTCTTCGCCCTGATCTCGGCCGACGGCTCGCCGATCCTGGTCACCGACCGCCGTGAAGAGGCGGTTGCCGGGGCCCTGCAGAACGAGCTGGAGACCGTCAGTCTGCACTGACGGCCGCACCGCGGCGCCAGGCGTGCCGGCGGCTCATTGCCGGTGATCCGTCGGTTTTCCCGTAACCCGTGCCGTTCCGCTTCGCCCCGACGCACCGGCCTCCGGGCCGCTGCCGTCAGCTGCCGGCGGTCTGGCCGCGCACCTGCCAGAAGCGCAGCACGCGCTGGGCAGTGCTGGCGGTCAGCTTGTCGTAGCTTTCCCGGGCCTGTTCGGCCGCCGCCGGCGCCATCGGGCCGTTGAGGCGCAGTTTCAGCATCGGCTGAAGCGTCGCCCAGGACAGGGCTGCCGCGCGCGCCAGGATCAGCACCGGATCCGGCCGCTCGCCGAGAAACAGGCGCTCGACCATGTCGGGCGGCACCCGGCAGAGCACCGAGAGCGCGCAGATCGTTTCCTCGAAACGCCCCTCTTCGGCATAGGTCCTCATTTCGGCTTCGCCCAGCGCGCGCCGGCGGTGCAGCGCCGTCACCTCGGCCAGCACCTTGTCGCGATCGGCCCGTTCCGTGCCGGTGGCTGTGGCGATGCGGCCGGCAATGCCGGCGAGCGCAGTACGCACCTCGGCGCGGTGGCGCGCCGCGATCGAGGACAGGAGCCGTTTCTGCACCGCGTCGGTGGCGCTGTCGAGAATGCTCCGGAAGAGATGCGCCGGCACGTCCTTGCGCAGGCCGACACATTCGGCCAGCACGTCGTCGTCGCGCGCGCGGGCGACCAGCCGGTCATAGCCCGAGGTGGAAAAGGTCGCGCCGTCATTGGCGGCGACGACCAGCGCGACGCGGTCGTTGCCGCGCCGCACCAGCACGTCCGTCACGGTCTCGGAAATCCGGCTGCGCGAGGCGATCGCCTCCATATGCGCCTGGCTGGCGGTCTCCGCGACATCGGCGAGGAAGGCGTCGTCGAGCCTTGCGGCCTGGCGCAGCACCGGTCGGGCGACGTCGATCGCCTCGTCGCGCGCAAGGCTGCGCAGGACGCCGGGCGGGGCATTGTCGATCGGTGCGAGCCGCTCGGCGAGCTCGCGTCTCACCACGCTTTCCATGGCCTGCGACAGACGCAGGATGACATTGTCGAACAGCGAGACCTGCGTCTCCGTGTAGCGCGCGGCGTCGGCCAGGAACAGCTCGGTCACCTTGCGCAGGGTTTCGGCCTGCCGGTCGCTCGGACCGCGACCCATGGCCTGTTCGAGCTCGTCGATGATTGTCCCGGCGGCTGCCATCGACACTCCGATCCGTGATCAGCGCGATATTGCAGGAAGCCGGCCGAGCTTAAGAACCGGCCATTAAGAAGAGGTTTCCCCGAGGCGATTCAGGCTGCCGAAATCGCGCGCCGCGCCGCTTTTCGGGCCGCCGGGCGGGCTTTCGGGACCGGTCGGCGCGGCAATTCCGGTGGACATGTCACAGGCCCGTAAAATAACCGCTCAAGGCGCTTGATGCGCGGGAGGAAATGTGCGAGACACGCGCTCCGCAACGCGAGCCGCTCCGGCGAGCGCTGCCGGATCCTCCCGAAAGGGAGGGTCTGACGGATGGATACCCCAAGATCCATCTTACCGTCCGCAAGGTCGGCGTGGGGCCATAGCTCAGCTGGGAGAGCGCTTGAATGGCATTCAAGAGGTCGGCGGTTCGATCCCGCCTGGCTCCACCAAATCTCCTCACCGCATACTGACCGTCAGCTCGATCGATCCGGTTTTTGTCGGCGGCAACGCTGTTGCCGCGTCGCGGCCGACGCGCCGCGATCGTGACTGTTGAACCGTCCTGCAAAGCCGGCGGGACCGCCGCGCAGGGCGCGGCGATCCCTTCCGAACTGGCCTCAGATCCGTTCGATCCCGGCCTTGTCGACGACGCCTTGCCAGCGTGCGATCTCGCCAGCGACGAAGCTCTTCATGCCGTCCGGCGTCGAGGCCTCCGGCTTCACGCCGAGGAAGCCGAGCTGCTCCTTGACCTGGTCGGACTGGAGGGCCTTGCCGATGGCGGCGTTGAGCCTGCCGACGACGGGGACGGGTGTTGCCGCCGGCGCAGCGATGCCGATCCATGACGGCACCTGGAAGCCGGGGAGCACGCCGGCGATAGGCGGCACGTCGGGCAGGGCTGGCCAGGCCTGCGGGCTGGTAATGCCGAGGCCGCGGATCGTGCCGGCCCGAATGGCCGCGCCGGTGACGGTGATCGTGTCGACGACGAGATCGATCCGCCCGGAGATCAGGTCGGAGAGCGGCTGCATGCCGCCGCGATAGGGGACATGGGTCAGCTTGATGCCCGCCGTGCCGGCAAAGAGCTCGCCCGTGAGATGCTGGGTCGAACCGAAGCCGACCGAGGAGAAGGTGAGCTTGCCAGGATCCTTGCGGGCGGCCTCGATGACGTCGGCGACCGATTTCAGCGGGCTCTCGGCGCGCGTCGCGATGACGAAGGGAAAGGTCGCCACCAGCGAGGCGAAGGCGAAATCGTCCACGGGCTTGAAGCGGAGGCTCCTGTAGAGCGCCGCCGAGACGGCATGGCCGCCGGTCAGGAGGATGATGGTATGGCCGTCCGGCTGGGCGCGCGCCACGTGCTCCGATGCCAGATTGCCACCCGCCCCGGGCTTGGCCTCGACCACGACCTGCTGGCCGAGCTCGGGCGAAAGCGCATTGGCCATGACGCGGGAAATGGAATCGGCATTGCCGCCCGCGCCGAAGCCGTGGACGAGGATGACGGGGCGGCTCGGCCAGTCCTGCGCCAGGGCGGATCTGGCGAGGAAGCCTGACGAGAGAATGGCGGCGACGGCCAGGCGGCGGGTCGGCATGGGGGCTCCTTGGATGTGTTGTCGCGGATGCTCTTCGGCATCCCTGGCTTTGGTGTAGGTCACCGGGGGCGGCGATGGTGGAGCGGACGCCCATGGGGGCGTCCCGCGCCCGCTGGGAACGGCGGCTACAGATGCCGGCCGCCATCGACCACGATCGAGCTGCCGGTCGTCAGCCGCAGATGCGTGACGGCCGAGACGATGGCGAGAGCGACGTCGTCGGGCTCGGCGACCGTCCTGAGCGGCGTGGACGCCGCCTGTTTCTCGATGCCCTCACGGCCGCGGCCGGGGACGAAATCGGTGGCGACCGCGGCCGGCGCCACGGATATGACGCGGGTCTCGGGCGCCAGCACGCGCGCGAGCGACAGGCTCATCGTGTCGAGCGCGCCCTTGGAGGCGCAATAGGCGATCGAGCTGCCGAGGCCGGTCGTGCCGGAGAGGGAGGAAACGTTCACGACGACGGAATCGCCGCTTGCGCGCAGCAGCGGCGCGAAGGCCCGGATGGTCGCGAACGGCCCGCGCACATTGGTCAGGAGGATCCGGTCGAAGGTCGCATCGTCGAGACCGTCGAGATCGGCATGCGGCACGGCGCGGGTGACGCCGGCCGAATTGACCAGCACATCGGCCTTGCCGAAGGCGCTCCGCACCGCGTCGGCGGCGGCGGCGATCGCCGCGCTGTCCTCCATGGGAATGGGCAGGGCGCGATGGCCGCTGCCCGGCAGATCCGCGATCAGCGCCTTGGCGCGGTCTTCGCCGGCCTTGTAGCCGACGACCAGCGTCGCGCCGGCCTCGGCGAGCCGCCGGACGGTCGCGGCACCGATGCCGCTGCTGCCGCCCGTCACGACCGCGACGCGCCCCGCCAGTCGGTAGTCGCCCTGTCCGCCCTGCCGCACATTGCTCACTGCATTCGCTCCCGCAAAAGGCCGGCCCGACCGTCGCCTCGGCAGCGCCCATCCATCAGCACTGCCGATGGTCGTCGTGCGGACTCCGATCATATTCTTGTTTGCATGCAAATTCGCATGCATATTTGCAGACTGTCAATCGACGGAGAGACCTCATGCGTTTGCAACGGAAAGAGGCCGCAGCCGGAGCAGCCGTTCTGCCGCCGCCGCGGCGCTCGCAGGAGGTCTTCGCCCGGCTGCGGCAGGCGATCGTGACGGGCGAGTTGCGGCCGAACGAACCCTTGATCGAGGCCGACATTGCCGAGCGCCTCGCGGTCAGCCGGACACCGGTGCGCGAGAGCATGCAGAAGCTTTCCGCGGCGGGCCTGATCGTTCCGCGCAAGCGCGGCTGGGCCGTGCGCGAATTCTCGCGTGAAGACGTTGCGATGAATGCCGAGGTCCGGTCGGCCCTGGAGGGCTGTGCTGCCGGGCTCGCGGCGGAAAGGGCGACGCCGGAGGACATCGCCCGGCTCGCGGCCATCCATGCGGAGCGGCTGACGCTGGATCCGGAAGACGAGGCGGCGCGCGTGCGGACCAACCGGGCGTTCCACGACGCCGTCATCGCCGCGGCCCGCAACCCGAAACTGGCCGATGCGATCGATGCCACCGGACTGTTCTATTTCAACGGCGACGTCGTCAGGCTGTCGCCCGCCGAACTGATGGCGCAGGGCAATGCCGACCATGCCCTGATCCTCGAAGCGCTGGTCGCACGGGACCGCGCCGCCGCCGAGGCGCGGATGCGGGCCCATATCGAACGGACGGGGCGGATCATCCCGCGCGGCAGCGGGACTGCGCCGGCCTGACCGATGCGGACCCGCGCGCCTGACCGGCCGGCGGCCGCCATGTTCGCCCGGAGCCGGCCGAGCGTCACGCGGCCATCGTTTCGGGCGCCAAGGGGCGGTCGATCGCCGCGCCGCCGAGATCCGCCCCGGCTTGTTCCCGTCTATGCGTTGGACGCGTCCAATGACGCCGGAGCGGTCTCCGCCAGGAGGAACTTGAGTGTTTCGGCGTTGAAGGCGTCGGGCTCCGTCACCGTGAAGCCGTGTCCGCCGCTGTCGACCAGCCACAGCCGGGCGTTCGGCATGGCCTCGGCGATCCGCTGCGAGGCCGTCCACGGCACCAGGATGTCGTCGCGCGACGCGGCGACCAATGTCGGCGCGCGGATGGCGCCCAGCTCATCCGCCATGTCGAAGGCGCGGAGGGCGGCGATGCGCTTTTCGATCGTGTCGACACCTTGGAAATGCCGAATCCCGTGAGCCTCCTCGGCGGCGACCTCGTGCGCATGGCGCGACAGCCAGGCTGCCGGGTAGAGGAAGATCGGTTGGGCTTTGACATAGGCCTCGATGCCGGACTGCCTCAAGAGGGCAAGCCGGACGTCGAAGCACCGCGCCGTATGGGGATCTGGCGCAGGCCAGGCATTGACCAGGATCAGCTTGCCGACGCGCTCCGGCGCATGTCGCGCCAGCTTCAGCCCGGCCAGCCCGCCGAGGGCATGACCGACGAAATGGCACCGCGCAATGCCACGGATATCGAGAATCTCGACGACGTCGTCGGCCATGGCGTCGATGGAATAGCCTTCCGGCAGCGGCTCGCTGCTGCCGCCGGTCCCGCGCTGATCGTAGACGACGACATGAAAATGCGCGGCGAGGGCGGCGATCTGGGGCCTCCAGAAGGCGCCGCTGCCGCCGAGGCCCGCCGACAGAAGAACGCAATCCCTGTCGGGCGAGCCGAAGCTCTCATGATGCAGCATCGCGATATCCGTTCGTCAGGCCGCAAGCTCGATGCCGAGCTCGGACCAGATCGTCTCGAAGAGGTGGTTGAAGCGCGGCAGGGTGCGGATCTTCAGCGGGTGGCGCTGCTCCGGTGCGATGTCGACCGCATGCACGGCCTTCACCCGGCCCGGCCTGCTGGTGATCACGACGATCCGGTCGGCCATGGTGATCGCCTCGCCGACATCGTGGGTGACGAGCACCACGCTGCAATGCCGCTCGCGGATGATGCGCATCACGTCCGACTGGAGGATCAGCCTGGTCTGGCTGTCGAGCGCCGAGAAGGGCTCGTCGAGCAGGATCACCTCCGGCGAGAAGGCGAGCGTGCGCATGAAGGCGACGCGCTGCCGCATGCCGCCCGACAGGGCCGACGGATAGGCGTCCTCGAAGCCCTTGAGGCCATAGGCCTCGATCAGGCCCTGCGCGATCTCGGCCGCCTCGCGCGAGGGCGTGCCGCGCACCTCCAGGCCGATGGTGACGTTGTCGCGCACCGTGCGCCAAGGCAGGAGCAGATCCTTCTGGAGCATGTAGCCGACATGGCCGGTCGCGTCGTGGACAGGCCGGCCGTCCACCACGATGTCGCCGCGGGTCGGCTTCAGAAGGCCGGCGATGATGTTGAACAGCGTGGTCTTGCCGCAGCCGGACGGACCGACGATGGCGACCACTTCGCCGCGGCCGACCTCGAAGCTGATATTGGCGATGGCGTTCACGGCCTCGGGCGTGTCCGGGTTGAAGGTCATCCCGACATTGGCGGCCCGTAGCACCGTCTCGGCTTCATGCGGCATGGACATCCTCCCGTGCGATCGCGTGGTCCGCGAGGAACGCGGCGATCGTCTCGTTGAACAGGTCGGGTTCGGTGCGCGACAGCGCATGGCCGCCGCGCGGCAGCCGCACCAGCGCGGCGCCGCCGATCGCCCGCGCCATCAGCTCCGACGAATAGGGCGGCGTCAGGATGTCGTCCTCGGCGACGAGCACCATGGTCGGGCAGCGGATGCCCGACAGATAGGCCCTGCCGTCGAAGGCCATGATGCCGGCGACGCGCGCGTCCAGGATCGACGCCGTGGGCGAGGCCGAGGCCGCCGACAGGGCCTCCTGGTCGAGCGCGGCCTTGTGATCCTTCACATAGTAGGGCGGATAGAGGAAGACCGGCGTCGCCCGGTGATATTCGCCGACGCCGCCGTCGCGCAGGATGCGCCGGCGAAGGTCGAGGCACATCTCCATCTGGCCGTCCAGCACGGCCCAGCTCGCATAGAGCACGAGGCTGGCGATCCGCTCCGGCGCCCGGGCGGCAAGGACCTGGCCGATGGCGCCGCCGGTGGAGTGGCCGACGAGATGGGCGCGCTCGACGGCGAGATGATCCATCAGGCGCAGCAGGTCGTCGGCCATGCCCTCGACGGAATAGCGGCCCTCGAAACGCGAACTGCCGCCCGTGCCGCGATGATCGTGCAGGATGACGCGGTGGCGGTTCGCGAGGGCCGCGACATTCGGCGTCCAGTAGCCTGCGGTCCCGCCGAGACCGGCGACCAGCAGGAGGGGATCGCCCTCGCCGGCCACCTCATAGCGGATGTCGACATCGCCCAGTCTTGCGATCGGCATGATGCCCTCACCGCCACTTGAGCAGGCGCTCGGCCCGCCCCACGCACCAGTCGAGCACCAGCGCCAGAATCATCAGGGCGAAGATGCCGGCCCAGACGCCGTTGAGGTTGTAGAGCGTGCCGGCATAGTAGATGTGCTGGCCGAGGCCCTGCTCGGCGGAAATATATTCGCCGACAACCGCGCCGATCATCGCGAAACCGATGTTCAGCCGGAAGGCCGAGGCGATCCACGGCACCGAGCCGGGGACGATGACCATCCGGAAGATCTGGAAGCGTGTTGCTCCGAGCGCCTTCAGCATGCGGACATAGTCGTTGTCGACCTCCTGGCTGCCGGCGTAGCTCGCGATCATCGCGACGATGAAGGTGATGATCGCGGCCACCGCGATCTTCGATTCGATGCCGATGCCGAACCAGACGATGATCAGCGGCGCGAGGGCGATCTTCGGCAGGCCGTTGAGGGCCACCATGATCGGCCGGATCACGGCCGCCGTCGTCGGCGAAAGCCAGAGCGCGAGGCCGGCGGCCGAGCCGAACAGGCTGCCGATGAGGAAGCCGATCACCGATTCCTGTGTCGTCACCCAGGTGTCGACCAGCAGCTTGCCGTCGGCGATACCCTTGGCGAATTCGCGCACCACGCCGCTCGGCTGGCCGTAGATGTAGACCGGCAGCCAGCCGGCCCGGATGGCGATCTCCCAGAGCGCGAAAAAGCCGGCGATGACGAGCACCTGGTAGATGAAGATGCGGCCGGTGCTGGGCAGGATGCGCCGTGCGGCAGGGCGCGCGGCCGCGGCGCCGCGGCGCTCAGCCACGGTCCGTCCCGTTGTCTCGACATTGGTCATGATCAGCCGCCGACATAGGCCGTGGTGGCGATCTCGACGAGAAATTCCGGCCGCACCAGCGGCGCCTGGATGCAGTAGCGTGCCGGCGGCGCCTCCGGGAAATACTCCTTGTAGACGGCGTTCATGGCCGCATAGTCCGCGAGGTCCTTCAGGAAGATCTGGTTGAAGACGACGTCCTTCAACGTGCCGCCGCCGGCCTCGATCACCGACTTGATGCTCTCCAGGACGTGGCGTGTCTGCGCGGACGCATCGCCGACGGCAAGCGTCTCGCCGTTCGGACCGATGGCGAGCGTGCCGGAGACATAGATGAAGCCGCCCGCCTTGCTGCCGGGGCTGTAGGGGGCGAGCGGCGGAGCGGAACCCGGCGGAATGATCGGCTGAACGGCCATGTGTCTTCTCCCTGAACTGGTTCTTCTCGGTCAGGCCGCGACCGCGCCGATGCCGTCGCAGGCGCGCACGACATCGTCGCTCAGCGCCGACCAGCCGAAGAATTTCTCGATGTTGTAGATGGTGGCCTGCTGGATGAAGTCCGGGCCGGCCTGGAAGCAGGCGTCGTGGACCAGAACGGGGAAATACTCCTTGAAGAAGGCGTCCCGGATGGTCGATTCCACGCAGACATTCGTCGCCACGCCGCAGACCAGCAGCGTGTCGATGCGGCGGCTGCGCAGGATGCTGTCCAGCGCGGTGCCGGCAAAGCCGCTGTAGCGCGGTTTCGGCACGACGATGTCGACCGGATCCGGCGCCAGGCTCTCCACCAGGGCATAATCCCAGCCGCCTTTGGTGAGCAGCTTGCCGGCAAGTTCAGGGCGCGTGCGCATCAGCTTGAGCGAGTTGCCCTTGCGCTGGTTGACCGAATCCGGGCCGCCGGCCTCCTTGAGGTCGGGGTCCCAGCCGTTCTGCAGCCAGACGACCTGCCCGCCCGCGCGCCTGACGCTGCGCGCCAGCCGGTCGATGGCCGGGATGACCCGGTCTGCGGGGGACAGGTCCACGCCGAGATGGCCGAAATAGCCGCCGGGGGAACAATAGCCGTTCTGCATGTCCACGATGATCAGCGCCGTGCGCAGCGGATCGAAGGACAGGGGCTCGGGGCTGGCGGGGAGTGTGATGCTCATGATGTCCTTTGTGTCAGCTCGGGCGGCCGATCTTGGCGGCGGCGCGTTCGGCAAATCCGTTGTCGACCATTTCCTCGTAGGGCCGGGTGGTCTTGATCGCACCGCCGGCCAGTTCGAAGGCGAGGTCGGCGTCCCACTCCGCCCGGGAGATGGTCGGGCTCTTCGGAATGGCGCTGGTCTTCTTGAGGAGGTTGTCCGCGGCGGCGCGGATGACCGCCTCCGACACCTGCGGAAATTCGGCGACCGACGCTTTCACGAACAATTCGCCGCCGTCGGCATGAAGGGCGGCTTGCGCCTCGGCGATCGCATCGCAGAAGGCCTGGGCCAGCCGGGGGTCCTTGTCGAGGAGGTCGCGCTTGGCCATGGCGGTGGTCCAGGCCAGTGGGCCGATAATGTCGGAGAACGAGAAGACCGGCTCCAGGTTGAACTGCTGCTTGGCGATGCTCACCTCCCACTCGAACATGGTCGCAACATCGGCCCGGCCGTCGAGAACGGCCTGTGCCTGCGCGCCGTTCGGAAGCTGGAGGAAGCGGACGCCGGACTTCTCGGGTTCGAAGCCGCCGCGCTCCTTCATGGCGAAGGTTGGCGTCTGGATGGTCGAGGAGGGATAGCGCAGGGTCGCGATCGTCTTGCCGCGGAAGTCGCCGATCGTCCTGATCGTCGAGCCGGGCTTGGCGACCGCCCACATGGCGACGCCGCCGACGATCTTGGCGATGTTGACGAGCTTGGCGCCTTCATTGGCCGCGTTCACCGACATGCCCGCGCCGGTGACCGCGAAGGAGGCATTGCCCGAGAGCACGACCGGCACGGCCAGCGCGATGCCGCCGGCCGAGGAGATTGTCACGTCGAGGCCGTGCTTGCGGAAGAAGCCGCCATGCTTGGCGGCATAGATCGACACATACATGCCGAGATGGATCGCCTCGGTGACGCGGACGGGCATTGCGGCCTGCGCGAGAGCGGGGCTGCCGAGCTGGCCGAGGACGGCCGACAGCGCCGTCGCGCCGGTGCCCAGGACGACGGTGCGCCGGCTGGCGAAGGCCAGCGCCGGCGCTCCGGGAGGCGGCGGATTCTCGGTGTGCATAGGCAATCCCCTCTTTTGGTTGAGCGGAAGCCTAGTGCGCGCCGTGTGTTGTTCAAAGACGAGAATCGGTCATGCAATCTTGACGAAAAGGCAACACGTCAGCGGCGCTGCGCCTGCCCGTCGACAAGCTTGCGGATCTGCGCCACCAGAACTTTCAGGAAGTCGCCCGCCGCATGGGACAGCGGTCTGTCGCGATGGATGCTGACGCTGGAGCGGGAGGTCTGGAATTCCCGGTCCGAGATGGGAATGGCGATGAGCGAGCCGGCGGCCAGCTCCCTCACCACGGTGAGCGCCGGCATGAAGGCGATGGCGCTGCCGGTTGCTGCGAGCGTCTTGGTGAGTTCCAGGGAATTGGTCGTGACCAGCACGCGCGGATCGTAGCCGCGGCTGGCGATCACCTTGTCGAAAACTTGGCGGAGCCCGAAGCTCTGCACCGGCAGGGCGAGCTGGTCGGCGCACAGCTCGGCAAGCGACAGGCTCTTGCGGCCGGCATAGGGATGCGAGGGCGCGACGAGACAGGAAATGCCTTCCTTGAACTCTGCCACCACCTCGATTTCGGGGCGCGGCAGGGCATTGAAGGTGATGCCGATATCCGCCTCGTCCTCGAGCAGGGCCTCGACGATGCGGTCGGTCGAATCGGTGTAGACCCTGAACGAGATGTTGGGGTAGCGCCGGTTGAAGCCCGCCAGGATCTCGGGAAGGAGGCCGGTGACGAACCCCTCGATCACCCACAGGCTGATCGTGCCGCGGCGCAGGCCCATGAGGTCGTCGATGCCGGAGCGCGCGCGCTCCAGGTCGCGGAAGATGCGATGGCTCTGGCGCGCCAGCACCTCGCCGGCCGGCATGAGCCTGACGCCGGTCTTGAACCGCTTGAAGAGTTCCGTGCCCAGTTCCGCCTCGAGGAGCGCGATCTGCCGGCTGACGGCGGATGGCGCGACGTGCAGCCGGTCGGCGGCTTTGCGGATCGAGCCGAGGCGGGCCACCTCGTTGAAATACCGCAGGGCCAAGAATCTCACGATTGACGCTCCACCCCACCATGGGCCTCGCCGCCCGCCTCGCCGACGCCCAGCGATGCGAAGATCGTTGCGCAAGCCCGGCCAGTATCGTCATCGCGGAAGCCGCCGCAACAACCGTCGAGCCAAGGTGCTTCGTGCCCGGCGTCGCGCGGGGACCATTCCGGCAAGGCGGACCGGTTGCCTCCCTTCTCGCTCCCGGCCGCGCGCCGTTCCGGCGACGCGCCTGCGCCAAACGAAACGAAAACGAAACACGGTGCGGTTTCATTGCGCCCGGACCGGCCGGCCTGCCGTGCGCATTCTGCGCGCAGGGCGGGCAGGGCCGGCCATGACCATGAGGATGCTCACTTGCGCGGCATACCGGGCGAACGCCTCGTTCTGGGACTGCTGCTGGCGGCCAGCGGCCCGCCGGCGCTCATCGCGCTCTTCATGGTCGCGACGCTGCTGATGGACCCGAAGAACCTGGACGCGATGGCTATTTTCGGCTCCCTCGCGGTGATCGTCTACGGCACCATCATCGGCGCCCTGCACGTGCTGATCGTCGGCCTGCCGCTCTATGCGCTGCTGCTGCGCTGGCTGCCGCACCGCTGGTGGCTCGCAACCCTCAACGGCTTCGTCGCCGGCGCCACGCCCTGGGCGATCCTGCATCTGTCAACCATGCGGGACAGAGGCCATTTCGAGATCTCGCTGGCGCTCGGCGCCTTCGGTGCGCTCGGCGGCTTTCTGTTCTGGTTCGTGACTCGCGCGAAGGCCGCGGCGGAGGTTCCGCCGGAGCTTGCGGACGAAGGGCAATCGGGAAACCGATGAACGGTATTGCCGCACGACCTGGCCAATGGCTGGAGGGTAACTGCCAAAGCGCCTTTCAAGGACGGGCCTCCCCGTCTCACACCGCGCAATAGCGCTCCTGGATCTCCTTGTCGGCGAGCAGGGCGGCGGCGCTGCTGGTGTGCACCACCTCGCCCTGGTCGATGATCACGGCGCGGCTTGCGAGGTTCAGCGCCCATTCGACATTCTGCTCGACCAGCAGCAGCGTGATGCCCTCGTCGCGCAGGCGGCGGAACAGTACGCCCATCTCCTCCACCAGCACCGGCATGATGCCTTCGGAGGGTTCGTCCAGGAGGATCATCTTCGGCTTGGCGATCAGCGCGCGGGCGATCGCGAGCATCTGCTGCTCGCCGCCGGACAGCGTTACGCCCTGCTGGCCGAGCCGCTCCTTCAGGCGCGGGAAGCTCACCGCGATCTCGTCGATGGCGCGGTTGATGTCGGGGCGCGAGGCGCCCGCGCCCCGGCTGGCCACGAGGCCGAGCTCGAGGTTCTCGCGCACCGTGAGCCCGGGCACGATGCGCCGCTCCTCGGGCACATAGGCAAGGCCGAGATGGAAGCGCCGGTGGGCGGCAAGCGCGCCGAGATCGCGGCCGTCGAAACGGATCGTGCCGGTCGTCCTCGGCATCAGGCCCATGACCGCCCGCATGGTGCTGGTCTTGCCGGCGCCGTTGCGGCCGACCAGCGCGACGATCTCGCCGGCGGCGACGGCGAGCGAGACGCCGTGCAGCACGTGGCTCGCGCCGTACCAGGCGTTCAGTCCTTCGATCTCAAGCATAGCCATCGTTCTGTCCGAGATAGACGCGCCTGACCTCGGCATCGGCCTGGATCTCCGCGGGCGTGCCGTCCGCGATCAGCCGCCCATGGTGCAGCACCAGGATGCGGTCGCTGAGGCCGAGGATCATCTTCATCTTGTGCTCGACCAGCAGGATGGTGCGCTCGCGCGCCAGCCGCTCGATCAGCGCCACCATGCCGCGGGTCTCCTCCGGCCCCATGCCGGCGGTCGGCTCGTCGAGCAGCAGCAGGGCCGGGTCGGCGACGAGGGCGATGGCGATCTCCAGCGCCCGCTGTTCGCCATGGGCCAGGAACTTGGCCGTGGCGCCGCCCCGGGCGGCGAGGCCGACGGCGTCGAGCGCGGCCGCCGCCCGCGCGTCGAGCTCGGTCAGCCGGGCGCGGCGGGTCAGGATGTCGTAGCGCGAGCGGAAGGCCTGGGCCGCCACCCTGACATTCTCGTGCGCCGTCAGCTCGGGGAAGATGTTGGTAATCTGGTAGGATCTGGAAATGCCGAGATGGGCGAAGCGGTGCTGCGGCGTGCCGGCAAGGTCCTGGCCGCGGAAGCGGACCGTGCCGGAGGTCGGCGCGATGACGCCCGACAGCACGTTGAAGAAGGTGCTCTTTCCCGCGCCGTTCGGTCCGATCACCGCGGTCACCTTGTTGGCCGCGAAGGCGGTGGTGACGCCTTCGAGCGCGACGAAGCCGCCGAAGCGCCGGCCGACATTGTCGCAGGCGAGCAGGGGCGCGGTCATCGGCCAGCCCTCAGGCCGAGCAGGGTGCCCCAGATGCCCTTCGGCAGGAACAGCACGCAGAGGATGAACATGGTGCCGACGATGATCTGCCAGTGCGAGGTCCAGAGCGAGGCGACGTCCTCGACGAGCAGGAAGACCAGCGCGCCGACGAAGGGCCCGAAAAAGCTCCCGGCTCCGCCGAGCAGGGTCATCATCACCGCGAGGCCCGATGTGTTATAGTGCAGCGTGTCGAGCGGCACGATGGCCAGGTGCAGCGCCGACAGCGTGCCGGCGAGGCCGCAGATCAGGCCCGACAGCACGAAGGCGATCAGCTTGGTGCGCTCGACGTCGTAGCCGCAGGCGCGCGCCCTGACCTCGTTCTCCCTGATCGCCTCGATCACCGCGCCGAAGGGCGAGTTGAGGATGCGCGAGACCAGCCAGAGCGCCGCCGCCGCGAACACCATGATGACGTAATATTTGTTGACGGGGTCGATGACGTCGATGGACAGGCCGGCGAGCGCGAGCCGGCCGACGGTGAAGCCGCGCAGGCCGTTCTCGCCGCCGGTCCAGCCATAGGCCTGCAGCGCGGCGTAGTAGACGAGCTGCGACAGGGCGAGCGTCACCATCGAGAAATAGATGCCGCGGGTGCGGATCGACAGGGCGCCGATGACGACCGCGAGCAGTCCCGCGCCGATGACGCCGCAGGCGACCGCCGCGTGCCAGGGAAGACCGAAATGGGCGATCGCGATGCCGGTCGCATAGGCGCCGGCGCCGAATAAGGCGGCATGGCCGAAGGAGAGGAGGCCGGTATAACCGAACAGAAGATTGTAGCCGACCGCGTAGATCCCATAGATCAGCACGTTCACCGCGAGCGCCTTGGACGGCAGGATCCACGGCAGCACGCAGAGCGCGGCAAGGCAGAGCGGCACGCGCCAGCGCGACAGGAGGTCGGCGCTGGCGGCCGGCGCGGCGGGACGGGCGGCAAGAGCGGACGGCTGCGTCATGCGCCGCCTCCCGCCTTGCCGAACAGGCCCTGCGGCCTGACCAGCAGCACGAGCGCCATCAGCGCGAACATCACGATGGTCGCCATTTCCGGCGCGAACAGCGCAGTCAGGCTGACCGCGACGCCGACCATCAGGCCGGCGACCACCGCGCCGACGAGCGAGCCGAGGCCGCCGATGACGGTGACGACGAAGGCTTCGGCCAGCACCAGTGTGCCCATTTCCGGATTGACGTTGCGCATCGGCGCGGCGAGCACGCCGCCGAGCGCGGTGAGCCCGACGCCGAGACCGAAGACGATGAACCAGAGCTTGCCGATATCGACGCCGAGCACGCGCATGATCAGCGGATCGCGGGCGCCGGCGCGCACGATCAGCCCGAAGCGCGTGCGCTCGAGGCCGAGCCACAGCGCGACGAGCACCAGCGCCACCACGGCGACGACGAACAGCCGGTAGATCGGGAAGAAGCCGATGCCGAGATCGACGACGCCCTGCAGCGCCTCGGGCGTCGCGAACGGAATGCCGTCGGAGCCGAACACGATGCGCACGGCTTCCACCAGCACATAGCCGAGGCCGAAGGTGAGCAGCAGCGGATCGTCGACCGAGCGCTTGTAGAGAGGCCGGATCAGCACCCGCTCGATGACGATGCCGAAGAGGCCGATGGCAACCGGCGCGACGACCAGCGCCCACCAGAAGCTGCCGGTCAGCGAAGCCACCCACAGGCCGGCATAGGCGCCCACCATGAACAGCGCGCCATGGGCGAAGTTGACGATGCCGAGCATGCCGAACACGATGGTCAGGCCCAGCGCGACCATGATCAGGATCGCGCCGAGCGCCAGCCCCGCGACGATCTGCATGGCGATGAGTTCGACGTCCATCGGCGCGTCTCCGGCGTTTCGCCCGCGTTTGTCAGGCCGGGAAACCGAGCTCGGCGCAACTGCGCAGGGCGGTCTCCGAGCCGGGCTCCTCGGCGAGCACGGTGAACAGGTCCGTGTCGCCCTGCATGTCGGCCTTCTTTTTGGATTCCAGCACCAGCACCGACTGCACCGATTGGTGGTCGCAGGCCCGGTAGCTCTGCGGTCCCTTGGCAATGTCGTATTTCAGCGCTTCGAGCGCGGCGACGACCTTGTCCGTATCGGTGCCGCCGGCCGCCTGCATGGCGAGCAGCAGCGAATGGACGCCGGTGAAGCCATAGGCGCCGTAGTCGGTCGGCACCGCTCCGGCATGGGCGGCGCGGAAGGCGTCGTTGAAGGCCTTGGCCGAGGGAATCGTGCGCTCCAGGCCCCAATAGTAGTTGGCGCCGCCGACGACGCCGGCAAAGGCGTCCGGCCCGATGGCGAGGCGCTGGTTGTGCAGGAGCACCGGCACCACGATCTTCATCTGCTGCTTCATGCCGAAATCGACCGCCTGCTTGATCGCATTGGCCTGGTCGCGGCCGAAATTGCAGATGCAGAGAATGTCCGGCCGCATGGCGCGCAGGCGCGGCATGAAGGTGGAATAGTCGGCCGCGCCGAACGGGTGCAGGATCTCGCCGACGCCCTGGGCGCCGATCGCCGCCTGCGCCCGCTTGAAGCCGCGCAGCATTTCGTGGCCATAGGCATAGTCGGCGACGAGATAGGCGACCTTCGCGCCGGCCTTGAACGTGTGCTTGGCCACCGCCGCCGTGGTCATGTGCGGGTTCAGCGCCTCGTGGAAGGTGAAGCGGCTGAAGTCCTTGGCCTCGTTGATCGTGTCGGACTGGCTGATCGAGACGTAGATCACGCCGCGGGCGCGGGTCACCTCGTTGACCGCCAGTTGCACCGCGCTCGACAGCGCGCCGACGATGGCGTGGGCCTTGTCCTTCTCGATCAGCTCCAGCGTGCGGGTCGCCGCCTCGCCGGCATTCAGCTTGTCGTCGCGCACGAGCAGCTCGACCTTGCGGCCGGCGACCCCGCCCTTGTCGTTGATCAGCTTCACGGCGAGCTCGGCGCTGCGCACCTGGTCGCGCGCCTCGGCCGCGAAGGGTCCCGTCAGCGGCGTCGGAAAGCCGATGCGGATGGTCTCGCCTTGCGCGCGGGCGATCCAGGGCGCCGCCACGAGGCCGGCACTGAGGCCGGCCATGACGGCGCGGCGCGACGGCCGAGGGGTGAAGCTTCCCGTGCTGCGGCTCATGGTCTTGTCCTCCCGGAAGGTCTTGTTCTGCTTGGCTTCAGGCTCACACGCGCTTCAGCGCGGTGAGGATGCGATGCGGCGTCATGGGGATCTCGGCGATGGTCGCGCCGAAGGGCAGAAGCGCGTCGTTGACGGCGTTGAGGGCGGCGGCCGAGGCGGCGGCCGTGCCGGCCTCGCCGCAACCCTTGGCGCCGAGCTCGGTGTCGCGCGTCGGCGTCTCGACATGGCCGATGACGATGTCGGGCATCTCGCAGGCCATGGGCACGAGATAGTCGGCGAGCGAGCCGTTGGTGAGCTGGCCGTTGTCGTCGTAGAGGCATTCCTCGAACAGCGCCGCGCCGAGGCCCTGGACCACGCCGCCGCGCACCTGCTCGTCGACCAGCATCGGGTTGATGATCGTGCCGCAGTCCTCGACCACCCAGTGCTTCAAGAGCTTGACGAAGCCGGTCTCGACGTCGACCTCGACATGGCAGCCCTGGATGCCGTTGGTGAAGGCGAAGGGATAGCCTTCCGGCGCGAAGTGATGGGCGACGGTGAGCTGGGCCTGCGCGCCCGGCGGCAGCACGTCCGAGCGGAAATAGGCGATGCGGGCAATGTCGGCGAGGTCGAGGCGAGCGGTGCCGCGGGCCCGCTCCACCACCACGCCGTCGACGAGATCGAGCGCCTCGGCCTGGGTCTGCAGAATGGCCGCGGCAATGCCGAGCACGTTGCGCCTCAGGGCCTTGGCCGCCTGGAAGGCGGTCTCGCCGCCGATGCCGGCGCCGCGGCAGGCCCAGGTGGCGCCGCCATGCGGCGTCACGTCGGTATCGCCGGTGATGACCTTGACCCGCTCGCGGTCGACGCCGAGCTTTTCGGCGACGATCTGGCCGATGATCGTCTCGGTGCCCTGGCCCTGCTCGGTCACCGAGATCAGGCACTGCACCTCGCCCGAGGGCGTCAGCTTCACCACGGCGCCGTCCTGGGCCGAAATATGGGCGCCGCCGATGCCGTAGAAGGCCGGGCTCGGATTGGTGATCTCGACGAAGGTCGCGATGCCGATGCCGCGATGGACTCCGCGGGCGCGGGCCTCGGCCTGGTCGCGGCGCAGGCCCTCGTAGTCCATCATCGTCTTGAGGCGGGCAAGGCAGGTCTCGTGCGACAGCTTCTCGAAATGGTAGCCGGAGGCCGAGCTCGCCGGATAGGCATCGTCGGCGATGAGGTTCTTCGCGCGCATGGCGAAGGGGTCGAGGCCGAGCCTTGCCGCCGCGAGGTCGACGAGCCGCTCGGTGACCGCACAGGCGATGGGATGGCCGACCGCACGGTACTGGCTGGTCTGCACCTTGTTCTGGAATATGACCGAGAGCTCCGCCCGATAGTGATCGAAGCGATAGGGCGCGCCGATCAGCCGGATCACCTGGTTGCCTTCGACGGCGCTGGTGCGCGGATAGGTCGAGAAGGCCCCGACCGCGGTGACGTCGTCGACGTCGATCGCCAGGATGCGCCCCTCGGCGTCGGTCGCCAGCCGCGCCTTCACCCGGTGATCGCGGGCGTGGATGTCGGAGACGAAGGCTTCGGTGCGGTCGGCGACATAGCGCACCGGCCGGCCGGTGAGAATGCTCAGGGCCACCACCGCCATGTCCTCGTGATAGACATGCAGCTTCATGCCGAACGAGCCGCCGATATCCGGCGCGATCACCCTGACGCGCGCTTCGGCCAAGTTGAAATGGCGGCTGTAGAGCGTCTGGAACTGGTAGGGCGTCTGGGTCGCGTGATGCACGGTGAGCTGACGCTCGCCCGGGTCGAAGTCGGCGAGGATGGCGCGCGGCTCCAGCGTCACCGCCGTGTGCCGGCCGAAGCGCAGGTCGGCCTCCACCACATGGGCGGCCGCGGCGAAGGCCTCGTCGACCGCGCCGGTGTCGATCAGCGCGCGGAAACAGAGATTGTCGTCGAGGCCGGCGCTCGCCGTGACGGCATCGGGTGCGCGCGCCGCGTCGACATCGGCGACGACGGCGAGCTCCTCATAGTCGACCGTCACGGCCTCGGCGGCATCCTCCGCCTCGGCGCGCGTCTCGGCGACAACAGCCACCACCGCCTGTCCGGCCCAGACCACCTCGTCGAGCGGCAGGGGCCATTGCGGCGCCGACTTCATGCCCTTGAAGTGATCGAGCGTGCCGGTCCAGGGCGTTGCGATGCGGGCGAGGTCGGCGCCGGTCGCGACCAGCCGCACGCCGGGCATGGCGGCGGCGGCGCTCGTGTCGATGCCGGCGATGCGGGCATGGGCATAGGGGCTGCGCACGAAGGCGGCATGGAGCATGCGCGGCAGAACGATGTCGCCGACGAAGCGGCCGCGCCCGTTCATCAGCCGCATGGCGTTCGGCCGGCTGACAGCGCGGCCGATATAGGAATTGGGCCGGTCGAGGGGGCCGGGAGCGGTCATCGGGCAGCCTCCCCTGCCGCTGCCCGCGCTTCGGCCGTCATGACGATGGCGTCGACGATCGCCTCGTAACCGGTACATCGGCAATAGTTGCCCGACAGCGCGTCGCGGATCTCCTCCCGGCTCGGCACGCCGCCGCGGGCGAGAATGGCATGGGCGGTCGCCAGCATGCCGGGCGTGCAGTAGCCGCACTGCAGCGCGTTGCGGTCGCGGAAGGCCGCCTTCAGGTCGGCCAGTGCGTCGCGCGCGGCAAGGCCCTCGACGGTCTCGATGCGCGCGCCTTCGGCCTGCACGGCGAACATCAGGCAGGCATGAACGGGCTCATCGTCGACCAGGACGAGGCAGGCGCCGCAGGCGCCCATCTCGCAGCCGACATGGCTGCCGGTGAGCTGAAGGTCCTGGCGCAGGAAGTCGACGAGGCTGAGCCGCGGCTCGACGAGGCGCTGATGGCTTTCGCCGTTGACGGTCACCGTGATCGCCTGACGCGTGCTCATGCCGCCTCCCGGATGCGGCCGGCAAGGCGGCTGAGCAGGACCCGCGCGAGGTGCCGGCGCGTCGCCGCGGGCATGTGGGCCTCGTCGGACGGGTCGAGGTCGTCGTCGAGCGCCTCCTGCGCGCGGGCGATCGCGTCCGCGTCCAGCACCGTGCCGGCCAGCGCCTCCTCGGCGGCACGGGCGCGCAGCGGCGTTGCCGCCACCGACAGGAAGGCGATGCGGATCTCCGCGACGGTGCCGCCCGCGTGCCGAGCCCGGATGCCGGCGCCGACCAGCGCGTAGTCGCCGCGCCGCCGCGCCAGCTCGTCGAAGGCGAAGCGCTCGTCCGGACGGGCGACGGGCACCAGCACGGCGGTGATGAGTTCGCCCGGGGCGAGCGCGGTCTGGTAGAGGTCGAGGAAGAAATCGTCGGCCGCGACCTGCCGGACCCCGTCGGGCCCGGCGATCTCGATCGCTGCGCCGGCCGCGAGCATCATGGCCGGCAGTTCGGCCGCCGGGTCGGCGAGCGCCAGGCTGCCGCCGATCGTGCCCCTGTTGCGGATCGCGGGATGGGCGATATGCGGCGCCGCCTCGGCCAGCAGCGGCGCGTGCCGGGCGATCAGCGGGTCGTCGATCAGCTGGGCATGGCGGGTCAGCGCGCCGATGCGCAGGGTTTCGCCGTCGAGACGAATGCCGGCGAGGGCCGCGATATGGGCGATGTCGATGAGCCTGTCGGGCGCCTGCAGCCGGAGCGCCAGGGCCGGCACCAGGCTCTGGCCGCCGGCAATGTAGCTCGCATCGCCCGCCGCGCCGGCAAAGGCATCGAGCGCCTCGGCGACGGTTGCCGGGCGGAGATAGGCGAAGGCGCGCGCTTTCATCGGGGCGCGTTCTCCAGGCTGCGTGTCCTCGGGGTGGCTCTATTTGTGACCACTTGGTCACAAAGATGGGCACGACTTCGCCGCCCTGTCAAGGAAATGACCAAGTGGTCACTTCCACCTTGGCAGCCCCGCCGCGCCGTGATCAAAGGGGCGCTGTCCGCAGGCTTCGGGCTGGCCCGATTCCCGCGGGCGCCCTGTCAGGTCCCGATTGGAGCCCTGGAATTGACCGCTCCCGACATGTCCGACGCCAAGGCCAAGCCCGCCGGCCCGTCCAAGCCGCGCCGGCGCAACATGCGGGCGGCCGACCGCGAGCAGTTGATCGTCGACGAGGCGGTGCGCTTTTTTGCCGCGCACGGCTTCGAGGGCCAGACGCGCGAGCTCGCCAAGCGCATGGGCATCACCCATTCGGCCATCTACCGGCATTTCCCGAGCAAGGAAGCGCTGATCGAGCGGGTCTACGAGCAGGTCTATCTCAGCCGCTGGAAACCGTCCTGGGCCGATCTCGTCACCGACCGCTCGCGGCCGCTCGCCGACCGGCTCACCCAGTTCTATCTCGAATATGTCGAGCGGGTCTTCGACCACGACTGGGTGCGGATCTTCGTTTTTTCCGGCCTGAAATCGTTCGACATCACCAACCGCTATCTCCGCCTGGTCGGGGAGCGGATCATCGCGCCGGCCTCCGCCGAACTGCGCCACGATCTCGGCCTGCCGCCCGCTGCCGGCGCACTGGCGGAGCGCGAGCACGAGCTGTTCTGGGGGCTGCACGGCCGGATCTTCTACATTGCCATCCGGCGCTTCGTGTACGGCACGCCGACACCCGACGATCTTGAGGTGATCGTGCGCGATGCGGTCGAAGCCTTCTTTTCCGGCGCACCGGCTGTGGTCGGCCGACTCGCCCGCTCCTGACGCCGGCGCATGCGGTCCTTTTCGCCCCGGACGTGTCGCAAAATTGGCCTGACCACCTGGCCATTTGACAATTGAAGGCCGGGCGCTAGCTTGACCGGCCTCATCCCGGGGATCAGCCGTGTCGCCGTTCCAGGCCGTCGATCAGGATCGTCTCTACGAGCGCGTCGCGCGCCAGGTCGCCGATCTCGTCGCCCGCGGCGATCTGAAGCCCGGCGAGCGGCTGCCGGCCGAACGCGAGCTCGCCCGCATGCTGGGCGTCAGCCGTCCGACGGTGCGCGAGGCCATGATCGCGCTGGAGATCGCCGGGCTCGTCGAGATCCGCACCGGATCCGGCATCACGGTCAGCGAGGCGCCGCCCTCGCGCGTGGTCGCCTTCGATGCCGGCCCGAGCCCGCATGAGCTGATCGCCGCGCGCCTCCTGATCGAGCCGGAAATTGCCGGCCTTGCCGCGGCCGCGGCGACGCCGGCCGACATTGCCGGGCTCCGGGCGCTGATCGAAGCGCTCGATGCGAGCCCGGATCACCGCGCCAGCCAGACCGTCGACCGCGCCTTCCACGTCGCCATCGCCAGGGCCTGCGGCAACAGCGTGCTGATCGCCATCGTCGAGGGCCTGTGGGACCGCATGTTCTCGCCGCTGTTCGAACTCGTCTCGACGCGCACCGGCCTGCCGGAGAACCGGCGCATGACGCTTGCCGATCATCGGGCGATCGTCGCCGCGCTCGCCGCGCGCGACGGGGCGGCGGCCCGCGCCGCGATGGCCGCCCATCTCACCCATGTCCAGACGATCATCGTCGGGCCGAACGAACCCTCCGAGGAGGTCGCATGACGCCGAAGACCCTGCCGCGGCGGCTGCCGCCGGCCGACAGCCGCATCTGCGCGCCGGATCGCCTTCTGCCGGCCGATCCCGCCGCGCGGGCGATCGCCCGCCGGCTCTATGACGGGGTCGCGACCCTGCCGATCATTTCGCCCCACGGCCACACCGATCCGCGCTGGTATGCCGAGGACCAGCCCTTTGCCGATCCCGCCAAGCTTTTCGTCGTGCCCGACCACTATGTCTTCCGCATGCTCTATTCGCAGGGCGTGCCGATGGAGGCGCTCGGCATCCCCGCCAAGGACGGCACGCCGGTCGAGACCGATCCGCGCAGGATCTGGCGTCTCTTCGCGGCGAACTACAACCTGTTCCGGGCGACCCCGACCCGGCTCTGGCTCGACCATGCCTTCGCCGCCCTGTTCGGTCTCGACGAGCGCCTGTCGGCGGCCAATGCCGACGCGACCTACGACCTGATCGCCGAGGCACTCACCGAGCCCGCCTACCGGCCGCGGGCGCTCTACAGGACCTTCGACATCGAGGTCATCGCGACCACCGAGGGCGCGCTCGACAACCTCGCCTGGCACGCCCGCATCGCCGCCTCCGGCTGGGACGGCCGGGTGGTCACCACCTATCGCCCCGATGCCGTGGTCGATCCCGACTTCGAGGGCTTTCGCGACAATCTTCGGACGCTCGGCGAGATCACGGGCGAGGATACCGCGACCTGGACCGGCTATCTCGCGGCGCACCGCAAGCGCCGGGCCTTCTTCAAGAGCCATGGCGCGACCGCCTCCGATCACGGCCATCCGACGGCGCGCACTGCCGATCTCGGCCCGGTCGAGGTCGAGCGGCTGTTCCAGCGCATCGTCTCCGGCGAGGCCGGGCCGGAGGAGGCCGACCTGTTCCGCGGCCAGATGCTCATCGAGATGGCGCGGATGAGCCTCGACGACGGCCTGGTGCTGCAGATCCATCCGGGCTCCCGGCGCAATCACAATGCCGGGGTCTTCGCGCGCTTCGGCCGCGATATGGGCGCCGACATTCCCGGCCCGACCGATTACGTCGCCGCGCTGAAACCCCTGCTCGACGCCTTCGGCAACGAGCCGAACCTGACCATCATCCTGTTCACCCTGGACGAGACGGCCTATGCGCGCGAGCTGAGCCCGCTAGCCGGCCACTATCCGGCGTTGCGCCTCGGCCCGCCCTGGTGGTTCTACGATTCGGTCGACGGCATGAAGCGCTTCAAGGACCAGGTGATCGAAACCGCCGGCTTCTACAACACGGTCGGCTTCAACGACGACACCCGCGCCTTCCCGTCCATTCCGGCCCGGCACGACGTCGCCCGCCGGGTCGACTGCGCCCATCTCGCCGAGCTCGTGGTCGCCGGCCGGATCGATCAGGACGAGGCGGAAGAGCTCGCCCACGACCTCGCCTATGGTCTTGCCAAGAAGGCGTACCGGCTGTGACGCGCCTTGCCAATGCGACGCTCGGCGCCTTGCCGGCCGCCGTCGCCCGCCCGGCCTACGACCGCGCCGCGGTCTCGACCGGCATCGTCCATCTCGGCATCGGCGCCTTCCACCGCGCCCACCAGGCGATGGTGATCGATGACCGGCTGGGCGCCGGCGAGACGTCCTGGGGCATTGTCGGCGCGTCGCTCCGCGCGCCGGACACGCGTGATGCGCTCAAAAGCCAGGACGGGCTCTATACGCTCGCCGTGCGGTCGGCTGCGCCGACACGTCTGCGCATCATCGGCGCCGTGTCCGAGGTGCTGGTCGCGCCGGAGGATCCGGAACGGCTCATCGCCCGCCTCGCCGACCCGGCCGTGCGCATCGTTTCGCTGACCGTCACCGAAAAGGGCTATTGCCACGATCCGGCGACCGGTACGCTCGCCGAGGATCATCCCGACGTCAGGCACGATCTCGGCGACGTGCTGCCGCGCTCCGCGCCGGGCTTGCTCGTCGCCGCGCTCGACCGGCGTCGGCGCGCCGGCCGTCGGCCCTTCACGGTCCTCTCCTGCGACAACCTGCCGTCGAATGGGGCGACCGTGAAGCGCGTGCTGGCCCGCTTCGCCGCCCTGCGCGATGCCGAACTCGGCCGCTGGGTGGCGGGCGAGCTCGCCTGTCCTTCGACCATGGTCGATCGCATCGTGCCGGCGACGACGGAAGCCGATCGCGCCGAGGTCGATGCCGCGCTCGGGGTCACCGATGCCTGGCCGGTCGTCGCCGAGCCGTTCTGGCAATGGGTGGTCGAGGACCATTTTCCCTCCGGCCGTCCCGACCTCGCCGCGAGCGGCGTCGAAATGGTCGGCGACGTCGCACCCTTCGAGCTGATGAAGCTGCGCCTGCTCAATGGCTCGCATTCGACGCTCGCCTATCTGGGATTTCTTGCCGGCTATGAAACGGTGGCCGAAGCCATTGCCGATCCCGGCCTGGCGGCGGTCGTGACGCGCCTGATGGACGAGGCGACGCCGACGCTCAGGCCGCTATCCGGTTTCGACATCGAGAGCTACAAGCGCGACCTCAAGATCCGCTTCGCCAATCCGGCGCTGCGCCACCGCACCTGGCAGATCGCCATGGACGGATCGCAGAAACTGCCGCAGCGGCTGATTGCGCCGGCGCGCGATCGGCTGGCCGGGGGACGTGGGATCGGCGTCATGGCGCTCGGCATCGCAGCCTGGATGCGCTACGTCACCGCGGTCGACGAAAAGGACACGGCGATCGACCTGCGCGATCCCCTGAGCGACCGGCTGAAGGCGATTGCCGCGGCGGCCGGACCCGCCGCGGACCGGCTGGCGCCGGCGCTGCTCGCGATCCCCGACATCTTCGGCACCGACATGGCTGCCGATCCGCGTTTTGCCGGTCCGATCACCCGCGCTCTCGCGAGCCTCTTCGCGGTCGGCGCACGCGAGACCGCCGCGCGGGTCGGGCGCGGGGAGCTCGATCTCGAGGCGTAGCTGCGCCGGATCGGGGCACGGCTAGCCTTAATGCAGGGCCATCGACCTGTGGCACACGTTCGCGGCGGCGATCCCTTGCGGTCGTCCTGGAACAAAGTTCCGTGACCGGATCGCCGCGCTGATTACTTCTTCATCGAGATCGTTGTGTTTGATGTCGAAGAGCACGCAGCAGGTAAGACCAAAGGGCTTAGAACTCGGCGCAGCTTGAGGCGAAGTTCATAGTTTTCTGGCTCTTCCCAAAGGATGCTTCTCAGTCTCTGTTCAAATTCTGCCTTGGACATGCCAAAGTCAAATACATCCTTCAGAACAGCAGCTGACATCACCATGTGCATAAGGAAGCTAGGCAATGTCACTCCAATGAGTGTTCTATGAAGGCCCTTCTTGCGATCAAGATCCCCGCTCGATCGTAGCAAAACTGCGAGAATATGCTGAATGTATTTGGAGGGTCGATAGTTCTACCGGGTGATAAGTTTAGGTAATCATGAAAGAAAATACGATGGCAGCGTCACGTTACTACGTGGGGGTGAGCAAACCCTCTACGACATCTGACGGCCTACATATACTTGGCGGATTTCGCGGTTCAGTTTGGGAGGTTAGCGTCCGCGAAGCACGTCGTATCGATCCTCCGTACGGATTCATCCTCGCTGCGGAGGGAGAGGATATCTTTGCCAAACTCGCTGCCGAGATAGCACACGAACTGCTAGAGCTAGAAATTCCCCCCGGATCGTACTTTCCGCGGATGGCGAGGCCGGCTCGATACTCCGACGTCCTCATTTCTCCGAGCTATCGTGATTGGGGCGACGTCATCGCTAGCTCGAAAGGGCAATTCACGGCGCTCATGCACTCACTCGATGACATCTGCCGCGTGGTGCATCCGCAGGGCTCAAATTTGGCCGCTTATGGCCATGAGATCCGGAACTTATTGCTACTCGCTAGTATGGAAGTTGAGGCCCACTGGAAAGGGGTTCTTCGGGCAAATGGGAGCCATGGACGAAATACCGCAGACTATATCAAAGTCTCTGAGCCTCTTCAGCTTTCACACTATGGGGTTACGTTTCCAAGTTATCCTTGGTTAGGTGAGTTGCGCCCGTTCGAGAATTGGAGCGTGGGGCCTAATCCCACACAGCGCCTGCGCTGGTATGCCGCCTACAACGCAACCAAGCATGACCGGGAGACGGCATTCAACAATGCTTCATTGGAGAATGTTCTCAACGCCATCGCAGCCTGCTTTGTCATGCTTATTGCGCAGTTTGGCGAGGGAGAGGAGATCTGGGGTAAGTCCGGATTTGCTGAAACACTCGCTATGGTTAGACGGCCGAATTGGGGACACACTAGAAGATACTTCCTGCCCGGTGATGCGAACACCAGAATAGAGAACTGCCGAAATTTCTCGTTCCCCTAGATTGGGGGTGTTTTCGTTTAGGTCGAATCCACATTCAGCGGAGCCAGAGCATGATGGCGGCGAGGTGGATGAAGGCTAGGTGTGGGTTCTGGTCAGGTTGTTCCGGCGAGAGCTTGAGCCGGTGATCGTCGTGCGAGGCTAGCATGCGGCCGGTGCTGGTTGTACCAGGCCAACCATCGCGTGAGATCTGCGGTCCGGCGGGCGGACGAGGGGAACGGGATGGCATAGGCCCATTCCCTGAGCATGGTCTGAATGAAGCGCTCTGCCTTGCCGTTCGTCTTCGGGGTGTAGGGTCGGGTGCGGATGTGCCGGATGGCGAGCATCCTCAACGCTTTGCGGAAGAGCCTGGCGATGTATCCCGAGCCGTTGTCGGTCATCACTCTTTGCACGCTGACGCCCCGCTCCTTGAACCAGCGCAGCGCCCGCACGAGGAACCCGGTGGTCGACCACCGCCGCTCGTCGGGCAGCACCTCGACATAGGCAAGCCGGGTCGCATCGTCGATGGCGACATGCAGGAAGTCGTAGCCAAGCCCCTGGCTGGCGCCACGCCGGTTGCCGGTGATGCGGTGGCCGACGCCTTCAAAGCGGGCCAGCCGCTTGATGTCGAGATGAAGCAGCTCGCCGGGACGCTCGCGTTGATAGCGCCGCACCGGCTCCTTCGGATCAAGCGCGGACAGCCGGCCGAGACCCATCCGCGTCAGCCAGCCGGCAACCGTCGATCGCGCCAGTCCGAGGCGGGACGCAATCGCCTCACCCGTCAACCGGTACTCGCGGCGCAGCTTGGCCGCCAGCCCGGGCCAGAACGCGCTCGTCGCCGATCGGCACGCATGGGGCCGGGACGAGCGGTTCTGCAGCCCGGCTTCTCCATCGCTCCGCCATCGCGACAGCCATTTGCGGGCGGTTCGTTCGCTGACCCCGAAGCCGGCCGCCACTTCGCCGACAGGCCGGCCCTCTCCTACGATCCGCCGGATCATCTCCGCTCGACCAAGCGGCGTCGTTCGCGCATTCTTGTGCGGGTTGTTCATCCTCGTGCCCTGCGGTGCTTCGTGTCGCAACGACCACCTTCTGGCTCTCACGGGCGATGAACAACCTCCTCAGACTCCACAGCTAGGTAATGGGTGGCCCTGCGGTCGTAGCGGGTTGCGAAGCGACGGAAGTGCTTGAGCTTGTTGAAGCAGCGCTCGATCCGGTTGCGCGCCTTGTAGAGCGTTGCGTCGTGCGGGATGGGGAGCTTGCGGGAGCGGGTTGAAGGCATCACCGCCTCAGCGTCCATCTCGGCGATGGTCTGGCGCAGGTCGTTGTTGTCATAGGCCTTGTCGGCCAGGACCGCCTCAGCCCGGAAGCCCTGCAGCAGAGCCTTGGCGGTGAGGTTGTCGTGCCGCTCGCCGGCGGTGAGCATGAAGCGCAGCGGCCGGCCCAGCGTGTCGCAGATCATGGAGACTGTCAGGAATCTTGTGCGGGAGGTCAGAACGATTCAACCTCAATCCAATCCATCAAATGCCGGGACTAAACATCTAGCTGCTGCCAATCAGATGGAGGCAGGATTTCCCGTCCTTCAGGGCCGCAACCGACAGCTTGCGATCAAAGGTCGCCAACTGCCCGCCATGGGCTTTGGCGAGCGCGAGCAGATAGGTATCGGTCACCTGCAACGAGGTGAGGATCTTGGCAGGATCGATGTCGGCCGAGCCTGCGAGGCTCAAATCGTCGGGCCAGAAGTGATGGCCGGGCAGCGCTCGCAACCGGGCAACGATATCGATGACAACCGACGGGGCGCCCGGCGAGTTCGGATATTTTGGATTGCCGACGATCCGTACAACACCATTTTCCGTCATGGGGCAGGTGGCCCACGCGGTTGCTCCCGTGGCGGCGAACCAGGCATGCGCCGCATCGTGAGCGACGTGGCCTGGATCGATCAGCGCGATGAGGACGTTGACGTCGAGCAGGAATGTCACGGCAGCTCGTCGCGCAGCCCGTTGACGATATCGAGCGTCACCGGCGGTCCATCGGGGCGAGGTGACAGCAGGGGAATGCCATTGCGTTCCCCGCCTTTCTGCGGTCGCTGCAGGGAACGTCTGGCAAGGGCGGAAATGATCTCTCCGACACTCCGGTCTTGCTGCCGCGCTATGGCTTTGGCCGCCATCAGGACATCATCGTCGATTGCCAGGGTCGTTCGCATGGCAGGGGCTCGTGCGCATCAATCATCACGCATCATATAGAATGTCGTCGTGACGGCCTCAAGGCGAGGGTTGTCCACGCGCCCGCGTCGAGACGTGGTTGATTGCCATGCGCGTCGTGTTGCGAGCTGCGCGAAGCGCAACCGTCACAGACAACGCATGGCATCACGGTTGGCCGTGGTTCGAGGCCTGCGCCAGGGCGCGGGCTACTCACCATGAGGATTGGGGGGCTGTAGCAAGGTTGCTCGTGATGCTCTCAGCGTCGCGCTTCAGGAGCGCCCGCCATGCCATGCACTTTCTTGCCTCGTGATGAAGTGGGAGCCGAAGGCGACCCTCGAACCACGACCGGCCTGCATGCAGGTCCATTGCGGGAAACCAATTGCTCCGCGCGGCAGTCCCTTGCCGCTCCCTCAGAACGACGTCCGCGAGCGGATCGCCGCGGTGATCGTGCCCTCGTCGAGATAGTCGAGCTCGCCGCCGACCGGAACGCCGTGGGCGAGGCGGGTCACCTTGACATCGTCCTGCGCCAGCAGGTCGGTGACGTAATGGGCCGTCGTCTGGCCGTCGACGGTCGCGTTGATCGCCAGGATCACCTCGCGCACGCCGCCGGAGCGCACGCGGTTGATCAGGCCTTCGATGTTCAGGTCCTGGGGGCCGACGCCGTCGAGCGGCGATAGCGTGCCGCCGAGCACGTGATAGCGGGCATTGATGGCGCTGGCGCGTTCCAGCGCCCAGAGGTCGGAGACGTCCTCGACGACCACGATGACCGAGCCGTCTCGGCGCGGGTCGGAGCAGACCGTGCACGGATCGGACGTGTCGACATTGCCGCAGGTCGAGCAGATGACGATCTTCGCCAACGCCTCCTCGAGCGCCGCGGTCAGCGGCTGCATCAGGCTCTCGCGCTTCTTGACGAGGTGCAGCGCGGCGCGCCGCGCCGAGCGCGGCCCGAGCCCGGGCAGCTTGGCAAGCAGCTGGATCAGCCGTTCGATTTCAGGGCCGGCGACGCGTCTTTGCATGGAGGGCTGCTGTCGGGCCGCCGGTCTCAGAACGGCAGCTTCATGCCGGGCGGCAGCGGCAAGCCGCCGGTCACCGCCTTCATGCGCTCGGCCATCACCACCTCGGCCTTCTTGCGGGCGTCGGCATGGGCGGCGACGATGAGGTCCTCGACGATCTCCTTCTCGTCGGCCTTCAGCAGCGAGGCGTCGATGGCGACGCCGCGCATGTCGCCCTTGGCGGTCAGCGTCACCTTGACCATGCCGCCGCCGGCCGTGCCTTCCACCTCGGTGCGCTCCATGTCGGCCTGCGCTTCCTGCAGCTTGGCCTGCATGGCCTGCGCCTGCTTCATCAGGCCCATGATGTCCTTCATGGCGTGATCCTCGGGTTCTTCAGAAGTCGTCGTCCCAGGGAGCTACGGGCTCCCAGTTGTCGTCATCGTCGTCGCGTTCGACCGGGGCTGCCACCGCGTCGCTGCCGGCCGGCTCGCTCAGGGGCCGGACCGATATGATCTCGGCGCCCGGAAAGCGCTCCATCAGCGCCTGGATGGTCGGGTGCGCGCGCACGCCGCGCTCGCGGTCGGCCTGCGCCGCCTCCTGCTGCTCGCGGATGGTCGGCTCGCCCTCCTCCGAGGTGACGGTGACCATCCAGCGCTTGCCGGTCCAGTCGGAGAGCTTCTTCTGCAGGTCGCCGGCAAGGGTCGGCGCGGCCATGCGGGTGAGGCGAATGTCGAGGCGGCCGTCCTCGCAGCGCACCAGATGCACGTCGCGTTCGAGCGCCGTCTTGAGGCGGATGTCGCGCTTCTCGCTGGCATGGGCGACGATCGCCGCGAAGGAGCCGAGGACGAGGCCGGGCTGGGCCTCGCGGCCGGGCGCCGGCGCCTGCATGGCGACCGGTGCGCCGTTCGGCACGGCAACCGGCTGCAGCCGGGGCGCGGCAGCCATCGCCCGTCGCCGTTGCCGTTGCCGGCCGGGCGGGCCGCCGCGGCCGCGCCGCCGTCGGCCAGCATGCGCAGCGCTTCGTCCGGCGTCGGCAGGTCGGCGGCATAAGCGATGCGCACCAGGACCATGTCGGCCGAGGCGAAGGGTTTGGGCGAGCGGGCGACCTCCTCGATGCCTTTCATCAGCATCTGCCAGGCCCGCGTCAGCACCCGATGCGACAGCTTGGCGGCGAAGTCGCGGCCGCGATTGCGTTCGGTCTCGCTGAACGACAGGTCGTCGGCGGCTTCGCGCACCACCTTCACGCGGGTGACGAAATGGACGAATTCGGCGAGCTCGGTGAGCACGATCTCCGGATCGGCGCCGTCGTCGTACTGGCTCTTCAGCTCGGCCATGGCGGCCGCGATGTCGCCGGCCATCAGGTGCTGGAAGAGGTCGATCACCCGCGCCCGGTCGGCGAGGCCGAGCATGCGGCGGACCTCGTCGGCGCCGACCTTGCCGGCGCCAGTCCCGCCGATGCTATGGGCAATGGCCTGATCGAGGATCGACAGGCTGTCGCGCACCGAGCCTTCGCCGGCGCGCGCGATCAGGCCGAGCGCGTCGGCCTCGACCTCCACCTTTTCCTTTTCGCAGATCGTCTGCAGGTGCCGCACCAGGACGTCGGCGTCGACGCGCCTCAAGTCGAAGCGCTGGCAGCGCGACAGCACGGTCACCGGCACCTTGCGGATCTCGGTGGTCGCGAACATGAACTTCACATGCGCCGGCGGCTCCTCCAGCGTCTTCAGGAAGGCGTTCCACGCCTTCTCCGAGAGCATGTGGACCTCGTCGACGATATAGACCTTGTAGCGCGCCGAGACCGGGGCATAGCGGGCGCCGTCGGTGATCGCCCTGACATCGTCGATGCCGGTATGGGAGGCCGCGTCGATCTCCATGACGTCGACGTGCCGGCCTTCCATGATCGCCTGGCAGTGGATGCCGGGGCGGGCGAGGTGGATCGACGGCTTGTCGACCTCGCCCGGCAGCTCGTAGTTGAGGGCCCGGGCCAGGATGCGGGCGGTGGTGGTCTTGCCCACCCCGCGCACGCCGGTGAACACATAGGCCTGGGCGATGCGGCCGGTGTCGAAGGCGTTCGACAGCGTACGCACCATGGCCTCCTGGCCGATCAGGTCCTCGAAGCTCTGGGGGCGGTATTTGCGGGCGAGCACCCGATAGCTCGCGCCGTTGCTCGCGCTTTGCGCGGGTTCCTGAACCCCGAGATCGAACCCGGGTTCGTTCTCGGGCGTTGAATCCATTGCGCGCTCGGCTGTGTGAAGTGGGAGGCTGACACGCGACCCGAAACGGGCTCGTTACGGCTGCTTCCTTCCGGACCTGACCGGGTTGGCGAGAGTCTCGTCCACCGCCAACCTCCCGAGGTCTATATGGAGCGTCAGGCCGCCGAACTCAAGCCGATTCGAAAGAGACCCTCCGAATGAACAGCGACGACAGCTTCGAACTGGACCCCCGGCTCGCCGCCGACACCGAGCGGGTGGCCGATCTCGCGCTCTGCCGCGTCGGATTGATGAACGATGCGACCTATCCCTGGCTGATTCTGGTGCCGCGGCGCGCGAGCGTCACCGAAATCGTCGATCTGACGCCCTATGACGCGACGCTGCTGATGGACGAGATCAGGGTCGCTTCGCGCGTGCTGCGCGACCTCACGCGCTGCGACAAGCTGAATGTCGCGGCCCTCGGCAACATGGTGCCGCAACTGCATGTCCATGTGATCGCGCGGTTTCGCGGCGATCCGGCCTGGCCGGGTCCGGTCTGGGGCAAGGTGCCGGCGGAAGCCTATGGCGATGCGCCGAAGGCCGCGCTCGTCGAGGCCCTGCGTACGGGCTTCGGCGCCTGAGCGCGGAAATCGATGCCCTTCGCGCAGGGCTCTCCACCGGATGACGCGTTGCCTGGAGGGCCCGGGCCGTGCGAGCGTCCGGCAACCTGGAACGATCAAAGAAGCCGCCACCATGCCCGCCTACGACCCGATGCCCAAGCTGCCCGAGATCAGTCTGGGCTATACCGAGAACTTCCTCGACCGGATGAGCGCCAAACGCGGCGACGAGGCCTGGGTCGCGGCCACCCTCGCCGACCCGCGCGCGCGGCTCTACCTGTTCGGCGGCGAGATGCCGGTGCTGCGGCGCGACGGCGACATGGGCGATCCCCTGTTCACGCTGGCGGAAGCCGAGCCTTTCGGTCCCGGTCTGGAGACGGTGTTTCTCGGCCTTGCCAACGGCGCGCCGCGTTTCGGCCGGCTCCTGCCCGACTTCGCCAAGCCGGACCCGCAGGCCTATCGCATTCCCGAGGTGCAGCTCGCCGATCCGACCCTGCTCGTCACCGACATGCGCACGGTCGCCGTCTCCGGCCAGGTCGCAAGCCACCATCTCGGGCCGATGGCCGAGGCCAAGGCGGTGCTCTACTGGCACGCCACCCACCGCTTCTGCGGCCGCTGCGGCGCACAGTCGGTGCCGACCCAGGCGGGCTGGCGGCGCGACTGCCCGACCTGCAAGGCGCAGCATTTCCCGCGCACCGATCCGGTGGTGATCATGCTGCCGGTCGATGGCGACCGCTGCCTGATGGGGCGCCAGCGGCGCTTCCCGCCCGGCATGTATTCGGCACTGGCCGGCTTCCTGGAACCCGGCGAGACCATTGCCGACGCGGTCCGCCGGGAGATCATGGAGGAGGCGCATATTTCGGTCGGCCGGGTCGGCTATCTGTTCGACCAGCCCTGGCCGTTCCCGGGATCGCTGATGATCGGCTGTCATGCCGAGGCCACCTCGCGGGAGATCGAGATCGACACCGAGGAGCTTGAACATGCGCGCTGGTTCACGCGCGAGGAATGCTGGATGATGCTGGCCCGGCAGCATCCCGAGCGCCTGTCGTGCCCGCCGCCGATCGCCATTGCCCATCACCTGATCCGGGCTTTCGTCGACAATGGCCTGGTGATCAGGAGCTGAATCGGCGCCTGACCAGCGCGACCGCCTCGGCGCCGCGCGAGCCGGGCGGTTGCGGCAGGAAGGCGCAGACCGTGATCCAGGGCTGGAGGCCGGACGCCTCGGTGAGCGGCAGGATCGTTGCGCCCTCGATCGTCACGGCCTTGGCGATGTCGCTCGGCACCAGCGCCGAGCCGAGGCCGAGCGCGACCAGCGCGATCACCGCGGGCCAGGTGTGGGCAGCCTGCGCGAGATAGGGTTCCGTGCCCGTTGCCCTGAGCGCGGCGACGAGGCCGTCATGGGCGAGTGGCGCCTCCTCCTGCGCGAGCATCACCAGCGGCTTGCGCGCAAGGCCGGGCAGGCTGGCGCTGCGCCGCAGATGGGCCTCGGCCGCGGGTACGACCGCCGACCAGGCCGAGCGCGCCACCACCACATGGTCGAGCCGCGGGGTGGCGGCGACCGGCGGGGTGAGGAAGCCGAGCACCAGCCGGCCTGCGGCGAGCGCCCTGGCCTGGTCGGGGCCGGGCATGTCGTGAAACTGCGGCCTGAGGCCGGCCTCGGCCCAGGCGGGATCCTCGACGAGGCTGCGGGCCGGGCCGAACAGGGCGCCGCTGGCAACGCCGATCGCCACCGCCGTGGGGCGCGCGGCGACGGCCCTGGCCAGCCGCTCGGCCCGCTCGCCGGCGGCGAGTGCCAGCCGTGCCTCGGCTACGAAGGCTTCGCCCGCCGGCGTTGCGGTCACCAGCCGGCCGGAATGGTCGAACAGCAGCGCGCCGACCCGCCGTTCGAGCTGGGCGATGCGTGCTGTCACCGTGCGTTTGCCGAGGCCTCCGGCCGCCGCGCCGGCCTTGCCGAGATCGCCGGTCTCGGCGAGGGCGACGGCGAGGCGGAAGGTCTCATGATCCATGGCGCGACCTTCGGTCAGGGGAGGCGGCCATGGCCGCGGGGCCTATTCGGCGATCTGCTTTTCGACCTCGTTCCGCCAGGGATGCTGCGGATAGACGCCGAGAATGGTCAGCTCCTTGGCGAAGAAGGCGAGCTCCTCCAGCGCCAGCTTGACCGGACGGTCGTCGGGATGGCCTTCGATCTCCGCGTAGAATTCGGTGGCGACGAAGCGCCCGCCGATCATGTGGCTCTCCAGCTTGGTCATGTTGACGCCGTTGGTGGCGAAGCCGCCCATCGCCTTGAACAGCGCCGCCGGCACGTTGCGCACCTGGAAGACGAAGCTCGTCAGGCAGTTCTGGCCCGGCGCCGCCCAGATCTTCTGGCGCGACAGGATGACGAACCGCGTCGTGTTGTGGGCGGCGTCCTCGATATCCTCGGCGAGGATGTCGAGGCCGTAGACCTCGGCGGCAAGCCGCGGCGCGATCGCGGCCTGCGTCGGATCGCCGGCTTCCGCCACCTCGCGCGCCGACCCGGCGGTGTCGCCCGAGACGACCGGCTTCAGGCCGAGCTTGCGGATCATCAGCCGGCACTGGCCGATGCCCATGATGTGGCTGCGCGCCGACTTGATGGTGGCGAGCGAGGCGCCCTTGACGGCCATCAGCTGGAAGCGGATCGGCAGGAAATATTCGCCGATGATGCTGAGCCCGGCATGCGGCAGCAGGTGGTGGACGTCGGCGACCCGGCCGGCGATCGAGTTCTCGATCGGGATCATGCCGAGATCGGCATCGCCGTTCTGCACGGCGGCGAAGGCGTCCTCGAAGCTCGGGCAGGGCAGCACGTCGGCGTTCGGAAACACATCCTTGGCCGCAATGTGCGAATTGGCTCCGAGTTCTCCCTGGAAGGAGACACGCTTCGGCGCGAGGATCATGGGACGCGAGCTCCGCTCAGGGTCGTTGGGGTCGAAGAAGACGAAGGTCTGGAACGCGAAACCGGCAGCCGGACGATGGCTCGCCGGCCGCCGCGGGTCGAGGCGGTCGGTGCCGGTTCGGCCGTCGGCGTCCGGTTGCGTCATGGCTGATCTATCAGGATGCGGCGATCAGTGCACGAGCCCGTTCGAGCTCGGCCGGCGTGTCGACGCCGAGCGGCACCGTGTCGACCACCGCGACATCGATGCGCATGCCGTTCTCCAGCGCCCTGAGCTGTTCCAGCCGCTCGCGCTGCTCCAGCGGTGCCGGCGGCAGGGAGACGAAGCGTTCGAGCGCGGCGCGCCGATAGGCGTAGAGGCCGATATGATGATAGAGCGGCCCTTCGCCCGAGGGGGCGGTGGCGCGACTGAAATAGAGCGCCCTCAGGCGCCGTTCGCCGATCGGCGTGCCGATCGCCTTGACCACGGCGGGATTGGACACTTCCTCGGGGCGCACGATGACCGCCGCCAGCGTGCCGATATCGACGGCGGGATCGTCGAGCAGCTGCGCCGCGGCGCTGACGATGCCGGGATCGAGGGTCGGCAGGTCGCCCTGGACATTGATGATGCGCTCGAACCGGCCATCCGGGTCGACGAGGTCGGCGGCCTCGCGGATCCGGTCGGAACCGGTCGGGTGGTCGGCCCGGGTCATCACGGCCTCGCCGCCGGCGGCCTCGACCACCCTGAGGATCTCGTCCGAATCGGTCGCCACCACCACCCGTCCCAATCCGGTCGCGGCGGCCCGCCGCATGACATGCACGATCATCGGCAGGCCGCAAATGTCGGCCAGCGGCTTGCCGGGCAGGCGCGATGCGCTCATGCGGGCTGGAATGAGGACGATAGAGGTTGTCATCGGGGGATTTTGGGGTAGAAGGCCAGTTTGGAGGTGTCCAAAAGAAGCATGCGCGAGGCGTGCTTATACGGGTTGCCTCAGGAGGAGCAAATTGGATAGTGTCCGCGCCGAATTGGCCGGCCTCATCCGCGCGGGTTTCCGCGTGTTCTTTATGTCGAAGCGTCGCCGGTTGCCAGGAGCTTGTCCCGATGGACGGATTTGAATTCAATAAGGTCGCGATGGCCGTCCTCCTGGTCGGGGTCGGCGCGCTCGGCACCAGCATTCTGGCGAATGACTTCATCTACAAGGCCGCCAAGCCGGCCAAGCCCGGCTTCGAGGTCGCAGTGCAGGAAGCGCCGAGCGCGGCTCCCGCCGCCGCCGCTGCGCCGGCCAAGCCGATCGCCGAGGTGATGGCTTCCGCCAATGCCGCCAACGGCCAGGCTGTGTTCCGCCAGTGCCAGGCCTGCCACAACGCGGCCAAGGGCGGCCCGAACGGTGCCGGCCCGAACCTCTATGGCGTGGTCAACCGTCCGCATGCCGGCTCGCCCGGCTTCAACTATTCCGCGGCGATGAAGGGCAAGAGCTCGGATCCCTGGACCTTCGAGGCCCTGTTCGCCTTCCTCGGCTCGCCGCGCACGGCGGTGCCGGGCACGACCATGTCGTTTGCCGGCATCCGCTCCGAGCAGCAGCGCGCCGACCTGCTCGCCTGGCTCGCCCAGCAGGCGGATACGCCGGTCGAACTGCCGCGCTGAGCGCGCCGGCCGTTCCCATCAGATGCAAGGCCGGGGCTCGCCCCGGCCTTTTGCTTTGTCCATGGCCGCCGCGGAAGGCGGGTTTACCGAGCGGATTCAAAGCAGAATCAGCGCCAAATCGGGCCATGACATTGGTCCGCCATGGCATTATCCTGAGCGAGTCCCACTTTCGCCACGCTTAGCCCGTTCGAACGGCAGGTCTTGCCCCTATTCAAGGTTGAACAATGCCGACCATCGCACTCGTCGACGACGACCGGAACATTCTGACCTCGGTCGCGATCGCGCTCGAAGCTGAAGGTTACCGGATCGTGACCTACAACGACGGTGCCTCGGCGCTGGACGGCTTCAAGCAGTCGCCGCCCGATCTCGCCATCCTCGACATCAAGATGCCGCGCATGGACGGCATGGAGCTGCTGCGCCGGCTGCGCCAGAAGACCGACATGCCGGTCATCTTCCTCACTTCCAAGGACGAGGAGATCGACGAGCTGTTCGGCCTGAAGATGGGCGCGGACGATTTCATCCGGAAGCCGTTCTCGCAGCGCCTTCTGGTGGAGCGCGTCAAGGCGGTGCTGCGGCGGGCCCAGGCCAAGGACCCCGCGGCCGAGCCGCGCGCCGACGCCAAGGTGCTGGAGCGCGGCAAGCTGCGCATGGATCCGGAGCGCCATACCTGCACCTGGGACGGTCATCAGGTGACGCTCACGGTGACCGAGTTCCTCATCCTGCAGGCGCTGGCCCAGCGCCCGGGCGTGGTCAAGAGCCGCAACGCGCTGATGGACGCGGCCTATGACGATCAGGTCTATGTCGACGACCGGACGATCGACAGCCACATCAAGCGCCTGCGCAAGAAGTTCAAGGTGGTCGACGACGATTTCGAAATGATCGAGACGCTCTACGGCGTCGGCTATCGTTTCAAGGAGTGAGGCGGCCGGACCAGCCGTAGATCATGCTCGACCGGACGCCGCCCTCAAGCCTCGAAGGCTCGCAAGTGGCCCTGAATATGCGGCCGGCCCGGCCATGGTCCCGGCTTGTCCACATTCTGGCGCGTGGCATGCGCGCGGTGCTGAACCGCTCGTTTTCGAGCCTCACCCGCCGCATCGTGCTGCTCAACCTCGCTGGACTGGTGGCGCTGGTTTCCGGCATTCTCTGGCTGTCGCAGTTCCGCGCCGGCCTCATCGAATCGCGGGTGCAGAGCCTGCTGGTGCAGGGCGAGATCATTGCCGGCGCCATTGCCGCCTCGGCGGCGGTCGACGGCTCGGTCATCCCGATCGATCCGGACAAGCTGTTCGAAATGCAGCTCGGCGGCTCCGGCGCGTCGGTGGACGATCCCGGCGCCCTGCTCGAATTCCCGATCAATCCGGAGCGGGTGGCACCGGTCCTGCGCCGCCTGACCGGCCCGACCGAGACCCAGGCGCGCATCTACGACCGCGAGGGCAACCTCATTCTCGACAGCCGCAACCTCTATGGCCGCGGCGATATTTCCACCTTCGACCTGCCGCCGATCGGCCAGAAGCCGCCCTTCTACGAGAAATGGTGGAACGAGATCCGCCGCTTCCTGCGCGGCGGCGGCGACTTCCCGATCTATCGCGACGTCGGCTTCCGCAATGGCAAGATCTATCCGGAGGTCGCCCAGGCGCTGAACGGCCAGAAGGCCAGCATGGTCCGGGTCAACGACCGCGGCGAGGTGGTGGTGTCCGTGGCGATCCCGGTCCAGCGCTTCCGCGGCGTGCTCGGCGTGCTCCTGCTCAACACCCAGGGCGGCGAGATCGACGCCGTCATCGATGCCGAACGCCTGCAGGTGCTGCGCGTCTTCCTGGTCGCGGCGCTCGTCATGGTGGTCCTCTCGGTCCTGATGGCGCGCACCATTGCCGGCCCGGTGCGCAAGCTGGCCGCCGGCGCGGAAAAGGTGCGCCGCCAGCACCGCTCGCGCGAGGAGATCCCGGATTTCTCGCACCGGCGCGACGAGATCGGCCATCTCTCGCGCTCGCTGCGCGACATGACCGACGCCCTCTATGCCCGCATCGCGGCGATCGAGAGCTTTGCCGCCGATGTCGCCCACGAACTGAAGAATCCGCTGACCTCGCTGCGCTCGGCGGTGGAAACCCTGCCGCTCGCCAAGTCGGACAGCTCGCGCGCCCGGCTCCTGGAGGTGATCCAGCACGATGTCCGCCGGCTCGACCGGCTGATCACCGATATCTCGGATGCCAGCCGGCTCGATGCCGAGCTGCAGCGCCAGGAGGCGACCAAGGTCGACCTGTCGCGCCTGCTCGGCACGATCGTCACCATCGCCAACGAGGTGAAGCGCGACGACGGCGTGAAGGTGTCCCTCGGCTTCGAGGGCGGCAAGCCGCAGGACTTCGTGGTGCCGGGCCACGACAGCCGCATCAGCCAGGTGATCACCAATCTCATCGACAATGCCCGCTCGTTCTCGAACCACGGCGGCGAGGTGCGGGTGACCGCGCGCAAGCTGAAGGGCGCCATCGAGATCATCGTCGACGATGACGGGCCGGGTATCCGCCCGGACGCCCTGCAGCGCATCTTCGAGCGCTTCTATACCGACCGGCCGCACCAGGACTACGGCCAGAATTCCGGCCTCGGCCTGTCGATCTCGCGGCAGATCATCGAGGCCCATGGCGGCCGTATCTGGGCCGAGAACCGGCCGGGGCCCGCCGATGCCGAGGGCGAGCCGACAAGCCTTGGCGCGCGCTTCGTCGTGCGCCTGCCGGCGGCCTGAGCCATGCCCGGGCCCGCCACCGTCCATGCCACGGCGGTCCTGGTCGATGCCAAGGCGGTGCTGATCCGCGGCGCCTCGGGAGCCGGCAAGTCGCGCCTGGCGCTCGGCCTGATCGATGCGGCCGGCCCGGCCGGTCCGCGCTTCGCGCGGCTGATCGCCGACGACCGGGTGCTCCTGGAAGCGGCCGGCGGCCGGCTCATCGTGCGGGCGCCGGTGCCGATCGCCGGTCTCGTCGAGCAGCGCGGCCGCGGTGTCGTGTCCCGCGCCTACGAGGCCGTGGCGGTGGTCGGCCTGATCGTCGATCTCGACGCCGCCGATGCCGCGCGCATGCCCGACGGCGCGGCACTCGAAACAGTTGTGGAGGGCGTCACGGTGTCGCGCCTGCCGGTCGCCAGCGGTTGCGATCCGCTGCCGCTTGTGCTCTCGCTATTGAAGGAACGGCGATAAAGAGGGGCTCTCGTTGCGGGCACTGTTGCTGCGGCGCACCAATCCACGGTCCTTGGCGAGGACAGGCCTTGCACTTGCTGATGACATGGTGATCATATCCGCCTCTTTTGTGATCAAGCGCGCAGGTTCCCGCGCGCGGAGTGCCGGATGATCGGTCTCGTCATCGTCACGCATGGTCAACTCGCAATCGAGTTCCGCGCCGCCATGGAACATGTGGTGGGACCACAGCGTCAGGTCGAAACAGTGGCCATCGGGCCGAACGACGACATGGATCAGCGGCGGCGCGACATCATCGCCGCCGTCGACCGTGTCGATAGCGGCGACGGCGTCGCCGTGCTCACCGACATGTTCGGCGGCACGCCGTCCAATCTCGCCATTTCCGTGATGAACGGCCGTGCGGTCGAGGTGATCGCCGGCATCAACCTGCCCATGCTGGTCAAGCTTGCCACGGTGCGCGGCGAGAAGCCGCTGCAGGAGGCGGTGCTGCACGCGCAGGAAGCGGGCCGCAAATATATCAATATCGCCAGCCGGGTGCTCGCCGGCCATTGAGGCCTTCGGCGCAGCGCGGCTCAATGTCACCGGGCGCCGCGCGGCGCCGTTCAGGAACCGAGGAACCCCCGTGTCGACGCCGGATGAGGAAACCGACTGTCCACCGGCTGCGCCGGCCGCCGAAGGCGAGGTCGTCCGCGAGGTGCCGATCCTCAACAAGCGGGGCCTGCATGCGCGGGCATCGGCCAAGTTCGTCGCCTGCGCCGACCGGTTCGACGCCGCGGTCAAGGTGTCGCGCTGCGGCGAGACCGTGGATGGAACCTCCATCATGGGCCTGATGATGCTGGCTGCCGGCATCGGCACCTCGATCACCGTGCGGGCCACCGGCCGCGAGGCGAACGAGGCCGTCGATGCCATCGCCTCCCTCGTCGCCGACCGCTTCGGCGAGGGCGAATAGCCGGGTCTCGCACGCGCGGCGTGCGCTTCGGGCAACCTATCCCGTTGACATTGGCCGCGAAACGCGGTTGTCGAAGTCCAAGATCCATCCGCAATCTGTGGATTGCGCATGGTCCTTGCGCCCGGCATTGGTCCGCGCGCCCCGATTTCGGGCGGCGGGCAGGCGCCGGAAAAAGACGGCCCGGCCCGGCCCGCTTGCCGCGCTGCATTGCACATGCGAGAAAATCCCGATGAGTGACGCTGAGTCCGTCAAGTCGCGCGCCGAGGGCTCGCCCGGCGCCCGCGCGGTCGAGAGGTTCCTGTTCGCCAGCCGCTGGCTGATGGCGCCGTTCTATATCGGCCTCGTCATCGCGCTGACCCTGCTGGTCATCACCTTCGTGCGCGAGCTCGTCCACCTCGTCACGCATATTCCGAGCGCCAAGGAATCGGACGTCATCCTCGGCATCCTGACGCTGGTCGACCTGTCGCTTGCGGCCAACCTCGTCATCATGGTGGTGTTCTCGGGCTACGAGAACTTCATCTCGAAAATGCACAACGTGCACGAGGACGATCGTCCCGAATGGATGGGCACCATCGATTTTTCCGGCCTGAAGCTGAAACTGCTGGCCTCGATCGTCGCCATTTCGGCGATCCACCTCCTGAAGGCCTTCATGAATGTCTCCGCCATGTCGGATCGCGATCTGATGTGGCTCGTCGGCATCCATGTCGTCTTCGTCGTCTCCGGCGTGTTCCTGGCCTTGTCGGACAAACTCTCGGACGCGCATTGACGGGGGCCCGATGACCGACTGGCGCTCCTTCTGGGACGGCGAGCACGCGATCTACGTCAATGCCCGTCACAAGGACGTGCATTACCGGGCGATCGCCGATGGCATCCTGGCGCATCTGGCGGCGACCGGGGCCGGCCGCGATGCCGTGGTGCTCGATTATGCCTGTGGCGAGGCGCTGGAGGCCGGCCGGGTCGCGGCGGCGGCCGGGCGCCTCGTTCTGTGCGACGGCGCGCCTTCGGTCGTGGCCAAGCTGAGGGATCATTTCGGCGGCCTTGCCAATGTCGCGAGCGTGCTGCCGGAAGACCTCGACGAGGTGCTCGCCGACCACGCGGCCGATCTGATCGTGGTCTCCTCGCTGATCCAATATCTCACGCGGGCCGAATTCGGCGCGCTGCTCGACCGGTTCAGGGCCAAGCTGAAGCCGTCGGGGCGGCTCGTCATCGCCGATGTCATTTCGCCCGATACCGGCATCGTCGCCGACGTCCGCTCCCTCCTGCGCAACGGCCTCGCCCACGGCTTCCTGATGGCGGCGGTCGCCGGCCTCGCCGCCACCGCCGTCTCGCCCTATCGCAAGATCCGCAGCGAGCTCGGCCTCTCGACCTATTCCGAAGGCGACATGCTCGCGCTGTTCGGCGAGCACGGTTTCGCGGCGGCCCGCCATCCGGTCAATCTCGGCCTGACGCCGCACCGGATGACCTTCGTCGCCCGCCCGGGCTGATCTCGCCGGCCCGGCCCGGCCGGCCGAATTGACTCGCGGCGGAGCTTTCCGCATACCGATCGTCCCGTTCGTCGAAACGAACGATACAGGCTCCGGTAGTCCCATGAACCCGATCTTTGCCGATATTCCGACCACGGTCTTCGAGGTCATGTCGCAGCTCGCCCGCGAGGCGGGAGCGATCAATCTCGGCCAGGGCTTTCCCGACGATCCCGGCCCGGAAGACGTGCGCCGGAAGGCGGCCGAGGCCGTCGTTTCGGGCTGGAACCAGTATCCGCCGATGATGGGCCTGCCGGAGCTGCGCCAGGCGGTGGCGGCGCACTATGCAAGGTTCCAGGACCTGACGCTGGATGCCGACCGCGAGGTCATGATCACTTCGGGGGCGACGGAAGCGATTGCCGGTGCGTTGTTCGCGCTGATCGAGCCGGGCGACGAGGTGGTGCTGTTCCAGCCGATGTACGATGCCTATCTGCCGCTGGTGAAGCGCGCCGGCGGCGTGCCGCGCTTCGTCACCTTGCGGCCGCCGCACTGGCGCTTCAGCGAGGCGGATCTCGCCGCCGCCTTCTCCGAGCGGACCAAGGTCGTGCTGTTCAACAATCCGCTCAATCCCTCAGCCTCGGTGTTCCCGCGCGAGGATCTCGAACTGCTCGGCCGGTTCTGCGCGCGCGTCGGCGCCACCGTCGTCTCCGACGAGGTCTGGGAACATGTCGTCTTCGACGGCCGGCGCCACGTCTCGGTCCTGGCGGTCGACACGCTGCGCGAGCGGGCGGTGAAGATCGGCTCGGCCGGCAAGATCTTTTCGCTGACCGGCTGGAAGGTCGGCTTCGTCGCGGCCGCGCCGGCCCTGATGAAGGTGCTGGCGAAGGCCCACCAGTTCCTGACCTTCACCACGCCGCCGAACCTGCAGGCGGCGGTCGCCTACGGCCTCGGCAAGGACGACGGCTATTTCACCGCCATGCGCGCCGATCTCGGACGTGCGCGCGACCTGTTCGCCAAGGGCCTTGCCGCCGCCGGCTTCGATGTCCTGCCGAGCGCGGCGACCTATTTCATCAATGTCGACCTTGCCGGCGCCGGCATTGCCGACGATGTCGCCTTCTGCCGCAAGCTCGTCACCGACCATGGCGTCGCGGCGATCCCGGTCTCGGCCTTCTATGCCGAGACGCCGGTCACCTCGGTCGTGCGTTTCTGCTTCGCCAAGAAGGACGAAACGCTGAGCGGCGCCCTCGAACGGCTCGCCCGGGTCTTCTGACGAGGCGCCGAGCCGGCCGGTTTTCAGGCCGGCGCCAGCGACGGCATCCCGCGCGCGGGGTCGAGCGCGGCGGCGCACAGGTCCGCCACCGCGACGCGGTCGAGCTCGGCGAAGAAGCGGCGCTCGGCCTCGGCGATCGCCGGCTCCACCACGGACGTCATCAGCACGGTCGCCTCCTCGGCGTCGTCCTCGCTGACGGTGGTGACCGCGCGGACGATCTCGCCGCAGCTGATCTTGCGGCTGTCGCGCGCGATATCGTAGCCGCCGCGCGGGCCGCGCATGCCGCGCAGGATGCCGGCGCGCACCAGGTTCTGCAGCAGGGGCTCCAGGTGGCGCGGCGGCAGCGCGTGCCGCTGCGCCAGGGCTTTCGCCGCCACCGGCGCCTCGCGCCCGTGGATGGCAATGTCGACGACAGCCGCTATGGCCAACCGGCCGCGGCGGGACAGGACGGGCATGGATACCTCAGCCACAAGGGCCAATGTCGGGCTAACGTAGATTTCACTTTGCGGAAGGTGAGCACATGTTACCTGACTCAGAACAGGCGTGTTTTGCATACGACCTGTGATTGCAGCGCAGGGGTCATGTCAGAACGTGGGGTCGTACTGGCCCGAAATTTGCGGTGTGGTTAACGGCCGGTCGAGCCGAAACCGCCGCTGCCCCGGTCGGTTTCATCGAGATTTTCGGCCAAAAACAGCGCGGCCCTGGTCACCGGCGCAATGACCAGCTGAGCGATGCGCTCGCCGCGGCGGATCGTCACGGGTTGCTCTCCCAGGTTGATCAGGATGACTTTCACCTCACCGCGATAATCGGAATCGACGGTGCCGGGCGCATTGGCGACGGTCAGGCCATGCTTCAGGGCAAGCCCCGAGCGCGGCCGGACCTGACCCTCGAAACCGCCGGGGATCGCAAGGACGAGGCCGGTCGGCACCGCCGCCCGCTCGGCCGGCGCGAGCACCAGCGGCGCGTCCTCGGCAAGGGCCGCGACCAGATCCATGCCGGCGCTGCCCTCGGTCTGGTGGGCGGGCAGGGCAAGGCCTTCGGCATGGGCGAGCTGGCGAACCGGGATGGCGAGCGGCGATGTCATGATGTCTCGACTGCTTGAGGGCGGCAGGAGGATGTGCGACGGGGCCGCCGCTACAGCTTCTTGGCGATGAGCCGGACCAGGTTGCGGGCAACCTCGTCCTTGGATTGCCGGGTCCAGCTTTCGACGCCCTCGGCCGAGACGATATGCACCGTATTGGCATCGCCGCCGAAGGTGCCGGTCGCCGTGCCGACGTCGTTGGCGACGATCAGGTCCGAGCCCTTGCGGGCGAGCTTGGCCCGGGCATTGTCGATCACGTCGTCGGTCTCCGCGGCGAAGCCGACGACGAGGCGCGGCCGCTGCGTCGGGTGCCGGGCGATGGTGGCGAGAATGTCGGGATTTTCGACGAAGCCGAGGCTCGGCGGGCCGGACGGCCCTTTCTTCAGCTTGGCGCCGGCGATCTCGGCAACCCGCCAGTCGGCGACCGCCGCGGCAAACACCGCGACGTCGGCGGGCAGCGCCGCTTCGACCGCCGCCATCATGTCGCGGGCGCTCTCGACATGGACGACGTCGACGCCGACCGGGTCGGGCAGGGCGACCGGCCCGGACACCAGCGTCACCGAAGCGCCCGCCTCGGCCGCGGCCCGGGCGATGGCATGGCCCTGCTTGCCCGACGAATTGTTGGAGATGTAGCGCACCGGATCGATCGCCTCGCGGGTCGGGCCCGAGGTGACCACCACGCGCTTGCCCTGCAGCGGGCGGCTCACCGCCGGATCCTGCATCATCCGCTCGATGGTGACGATGATCTCGTGCGGTTCGGCCATCCGGCCCGGACCGAATTCGCCGCAGGCCATGCCGCCGTCGTTGGGCCCGACCGTCTCGACGCCGTCGCCCTTGAGGATGGCGAGATTGCGCTGGGTGGCGGGGTTGAGCCACATGCGCACGTTCATGGCCGGAGCGAGCAGAACCCGCTTGTCGGTCGCGAGCAGTGCGGTCGAGGCGAGGTCATTGGCCAGGCCATGGGCCATCTTGGCCATGAGATCGGCGGTTGCCGGCGCCACCACCAGCAGATCGGCATCGCGCGACAGCTCGATATGGCCCATCTCCGCCTCGTCGGTCAGCGAGAACAGCTCCTGGTGCACCTTGGCGCCCGACAGCGAGCCGACCGACAGGGGGGTGACGAATTCGGCCCCGGCCCTGGTCAGGATGCAGTGCACGCTGGCGCCGCGATCCTGCAGCCGCCGGATCAGCTCGAGCGATTTGTAGGCGGCAATGCCGCCGCCGATGATCAGAAGGATCCGCTTGGACTGGAGCATGATGATGGGTCCGGGCGCGACAGGTGCGCGAGCCTAGCCGGTTGGAGGGGCCGATCAAGCTCGCCTTGCGAGGGGTGTTCAGCGGAATGGCGGTTCGTCGAAGCTCCTGAGCTTGCGCGAATGGATGGCCCCGCCGGTGCGTTTCAACCGCTCGATGGCGTCGAGGCCGACCAGCAGGTGCTGCGCGACCGCATTGGCATAGAAGGTATTGGCGGCGCCCGGCAGCTTGATCTCGCCGTGCAGCGGCTTGTCGGAAACGCAGAGCAGCGTGCCGTAGGGCACGCGCAGCCGATAGCCCTGGGCCGCGATCGTGCCGCTCTCCATGTCGACGGCGATGGCGCGCGAAAGGTTGATCAGCCGTTTTTCCTGGGTGTAGCGCAGCTCCCAGTTGCGGTCGTCATTGGTCACCACGGTGCCGGTGCGCAGGCGGTGCTTGAGCTGTTCGCCGCTCGCCCCGGTGACGGCGGCGCAGGCTTCCTGCAGGGCGGTCTGGATCTCGGCGAGCGCCGGGATCGGGATTTCCGGCGGCAGCAGGCCGTCCAGGATGCGGTCGCGCCGGAGATAGGCATGGGCCAGCACATAGTCGCCGATCTCCTGCGCCTGGCGCAGGCCGCCGCAATGGCCGACCATCAGCCAGCAATCCGGCCTCAGCACGGCAAGATGGTCGGTCATGTTCTTGGCGTTGGACGGGCCGACGCCGATATTGACCAGCGTCACGCCGGGCGTGCCCGCCCGTTCCAGGTGATAGGCCGGCATCTGGAAGCGGTGCCAGGCCGAGATGGCGATGCGCTCGGCGGCGCCCTCCAGGCTGTCGCGGTCGACGCTGAGCCCGCCCGGCGCGACCAGCCGCTCGGCCCGTCCTTCGGCGATCTCGGTCACCGCCCAGGCGACGAACTGGTCGACATAGCGGTGGTAGTTGGTCAGCAGGATCCAGGGCTGCACGGCGCGCCAGTCGGTGCCGGTATAGTGGACGATCCGGCGCAGCGAATAGTCGACCCTGACCGCATCGAACAGCGCCAGCGGCCGGCCGCTGACCGCCGGTCCCTCATAGGTGCCATCGGCGATCTCGTCGCCGACGAGCGCCAGCAGCGGCACCGGAAAGAAGCGGGCGAGCTCGGCCGGCGTCGCATGGCCGGTGGCGAACTCGTTGCCGCCGTCGAGCACGTAGGGGTAGGGGATTTCCTGGGTGCTCGGCCGGACCTCGATGGTCGCGCCATATTCGGAGACGAGCGGGCGGAGCTGGTCGAGCAGGTAGCGGCGGAAATCGCCCGGATGGGTCACGGTGGTCGTGTACAGGCCGGGATGGGCGAACTTGCCGTAGGCGCGCCGGTTGCGCGGTGCGGCCCGGTCGGGCGCATAGGTGACCGCGAGCTCGGGATAGACGAAACGGGTGCGCTCGTCGGCGGAGGGCGGCGGGCCGCCGTCGACGAAGCGGGCGAGCGCGGTGCGCAGCGCCTGCGTCGCCTCGGCATAGAGCTCTTCGAGGCGGTCGACGGCGTTATCGGGTGTCAGCACTTGAACCATGACCGAACATAGTCGCTCGCGGCCAGCACCGGTAGGTGTCGCTCAGTCGAGGAACAGATGGACCGCGAGCAGCAGCGCGATCAGCCAGAGCGCGACGGTGCTCCAGCGGTTGCGCCGGGCCTCGGCCTCGCCGATGCCCCTGAGCGATTGCGGCGCCAGCACGAAGCCGTCGCGGGTCAGTTCGTCGATCCGCTCCGACAGGCGCGCGGCCCGGTTGAGCAGGGCCGGCAGGTCGCCGGCCACCTTGGCGAGCGCCCGCGCGCCCTCGCCGGCATCCTGCAGCCGGCCGACCGGCCCGAGATTGCGGGTGATCCATTCGCGCACGACTGGCTCGGCGGTCGACCACATGTCGAGCCTTGGATCGAGCGAACGGGCGACGCCTTCCACCACCACCATGGTCTTCTGCAGCAGGATCAGCTCGGTGCGGGTCGTCATGTCGAAAATGGCCGTCACCTCGAACAGCAGCGACAGCAGCTTGGCCATCGAGATCTGGTCGGCGGTGCGCGAATGGATCGGCTCGCCGATGGCGCGGATCGCCTGGGCGAATTCGTCGACCGAATGGTGCGCCGGGACATAGCCGGCTTCGAAATGGACCTCGGCGACGCGCCGGTAGTCCTTGGTGATGAAGCCGAGCAGGATCTCGGCGAGGAAGCGCCGCTCCTTCGGCCCGATCCGGCCCATAATGCCGAAATCGACCGCCACCAGGTTGCCGGCGGCATCGGCGAACAGGTTGCCCTGGTGCATGTCGGCGTGGAAGAAGCCGTCGCGCAGGGCATGGCGCAGGAAGCTCTGGATGACCGTGCGGCCGAGCGCCTGCGGGTCGATGCCGGCCCGGGCGAGGCCGTCGCGGTCGGCAAGCCTGAGCCCGTCGATCCATTCGGTGGTCAGCACCAGCTTGCCAGTGCGGTTCCAATCGACGATCGGCACCCGGAAGCCGGGATCGTCCCTGGTCCGTTCCGCCATTTCGGACGCGGCCGCGGCCTCCAGGCGCATGTCGAGCTCGAGCGCCATCGAGCGGGCGAGCGTGTCGACAATGCCGATCGGCCGCAGCCGCCGGCTGTCGGGCAGGAAGCGCTCGGCGAAGCGGGCGGCGAAATAATAGTCGGCGAGATCGGCGCGGAAGCGGTCGGCAACGCCCGGCCGCAGCACCTTCACCGCAACCTCGCGCTCGCGCTCGCCGTCGCGGATGCGGGCGCGGTGCACCTGGGCGACCGAGGCGGCGGCGATTGCCGGACCGAAGCTTGCGAACAGCGTGGCGGTCGGCTGGCCGAGCGTCTCGGCGACGATCCGCTCGGCGACGTCCTGCGCGAAGGGCGGTACCTGGTCCTGCAGGGCCTCCAGATCGTTCGCGATGGCCGTGCCGACCACGTCGGGACGGGTCGACAGGAACTGGCCGAGCTTGACATAGGTCGGGCCGAGCCGGGTCAGGGCCGCGGTCAGCCTGTCGGAGCGCGTGCCGGCCCGCCGCCGCTCGATCAGCCGCGCGGCTCTCAGGCCGAGACGGGCCGGGCGGGGCAGGCTGTCCGCGTCGAGCAGGCCGAACACGCCCTCGCGGGCGAAAACATAGGCTGCGCGGCCGAGCCGCAGGACATGGAGGGTTGCGCCGAGCAAGGTCAGACCTTCCAGGCGCCGTGCAGATAGACGATGCCGCCGGTCATGGCGGTGGCCTCGACCCGGCCGAAGCCGGCCTTGCCGATCATGCCGGAAAAGGCCTCCGGCCGCGGAAACTTGCGGATCGATTCGACGAGATAGCGATAGGGCTCCGCATCACCGGTCACCAGCCGGCCGAGCTGCGGGATGACGGCGAAGGAATAGGCGTCGTAGACCCGGTCGAGGCCCGGCACGACCTCGGGGGAGAATTCCAGCACGAGCAGCCGGCCGCCCGGCCGGAGCACCCGATAGGCCTCCTCGAGCGCCAGCTGGATCCGTGGCACGTTGCGGATGCCGAAGGCGATCGTATAGCCGTCGAACGAGCCGCTCGGGAACGGCAGCGCCTCGGCATTGCCCTGGACGAATTCGACGCGATGGTCGAGCCCGCGCTTCAGGGCGCGGTCGCGGCCGACCTTGAGCATCTCGGCATTGATGTCGCAGACGGTGGCGGCGGCTTCAGCTCCCGCAGCGACCACCTTGAAGGCGACGTCGCCGGTGCCGCCCGCAACGTCCAGATGCGCGAAGGCGCGCGTCCTGGAAATGCCGAGCCGCGTCACCATCACGTCCTTCCAGATGCGATGGAGACCTGCCGACATCAGGTCGTTCATCAGGTCGTAGCGCCCGGCCACTTTGTGGAAGACGTCGTCGACCAGGCCCTGCTTGGCGTCGAGATCGACGCGGGCATAGCCAAAATCGGTTTGCGGGGCGGCGGACATGAACGGGACCTCTTGCATGCGGCCGGACCATAGCGGAACCTCTTGGCGCGCGCTATGACGACGGGGTCGCGGGGGCGCTCGCCGCGTTTCCATGCGTTCAACCCAGCATGCGTTCAACTCAGTCGGACGGGACGCGATCAGCCCATGCCGGAATTGCCCGAAGTCGAAACCGTCCGGCGCGGCCTCGTGCCGGTCATGGAGGGCGCGACCATCACCCGCGCCGAAGTGCGGCGCAAGGATCTGCGCTTCCCCTTTCCGGACGGGTTCCAGGAGCGGCTGACCGGCCGGCGCATCGAGAGCCTCGGCCGCCGGGCGAAATATCTGCTGGCCGACCTCGACGGCGGCGAGGTGGTGATCATGCATCTCGGCATGTCCGGCTCGTTCCGCATCGAGACGGCGGTCCAGGGCGACTTCCACCATGCCCGCTCGCGCGATGCCGCCCATGACCATGTGGTGCTCCACCTGAGCTCCGGCGCGACCGTCACCTATAACGACCCGCGCCGGTTCGGCTTCATGCTGCTTTCGGGCCGCGCCGCGCTCGCCGATCATCCGCTGTTCGCCCATCTCGGCGTCGAGCCGACGGGCAATGCCCTGTCCGCCGCCTATCTCGCCGAACGGTTCCGCGACAAGCAGGCGCCGTTGAAGGCGGCGCTGCTCGACCAGTCGATCATTGCCGGCCTCGGCAACATCTATGTCTGCGAGGCGCTGTTCCGCGCCGGCCTCGCCCCGACCCGCAAGGCCGGCAGCCTGGTGACCAAGGCCGGTGCCGCCACCGCCCGCCTGGAGCGGCTGGTGCCGGTCATCCACGCGGTCATCGCCGAGGCGCTGGAAGCCGGCGGCTCGACCCTGCGCGACCATGCCCAGCCCTCCGGCGAGCTCGGCTATTTCCAGCACCGCTTCCAGATCTACGATCGCGAGGGCGAAGCCTGCATCACCGCGGGCTGCCGCAGCACCGTGCGCCGCATGGTGCAGTCCAACCGGTCGACCTTCTATTGCCCGACCTGCCAGCGCTGAGGGAGATGGCCGCCATGCTGACGATCTGGGGGAGGGTGAATTCCTCCAATGTGCAAAAGGTGATGTGGTGCGTCGGCGAGCTCGGCCTGGAGCACCGGCGCATCGATGCGGGCCGCGAGTTCGGGGTCGTCGACGACGCCGACTACCGGGCCCGCAACCCCAATGGCCGGGTGCCGACGATCCTCGACGAGGGCGTCACGCTGTGGGAATCCAACGCCATCTGCCGGCATCTGGCGCGCAAGCACGGCCGGCTGCTGCCGGTCTCGCTCGCCGACAAGGCGCGGGTCGACATGTGGATGGACTGGCAGCAGACCGAGGCCATGCCGGCGCTGAGCCCGGTCTTCTGGGGCCTCGTGCGCACCCCGCCGGAACGGCGCGACCAGGCTGCGATCGCGGACGGCAAGGCGAAGTCGATCGCGGCCATGACCATCCTCGACGCCGAGCTCGGCCGGCACAGCCATGTCGTCGGCAACACCTTTTCGGTGGCCGACATTCCGCTCGCCATCGTCGCCTACCGGTATTACGGGCTGATCCCGGACGGGCCGCGGCTCGTCCATCTCGACCGCTGGTACCGGTTGATGGCCGAGCGTCCGGCCTTCGTCGCCCATGTCGGCAGCATTCCGCTGACCTGACGCGGCCTGCGCGGCCGGGCTCGAGGCGGCCATTCCGGCCTGCGGCATCGGAACTTCTGCCCGCGCGTTGACTTTTCCATGCCGTCCTGCCTATAACCCGCCCGACTTGGGAGCGGCCCGCGCCCGAGGCGGGTTCCGTTTACGGCCTGCCTGAGGCGTGCCGACCCGAACCCCATCCGATCGTTTTGATCCAGATCCGCGCGGAGATGTCCCGTGAAACGCACCTACCAACCCTCCAAGCTCGTGCGCAAGCGCCGGCATGGCTTCCGCGCCCGCATGGCCACCAAGGGCGGCCAGCGCGTCCTGGCGGCGCGCCGTGCACGCGGCCGCAAGCGCCTGTCGGCGTAACCCGACACGGCCGAGCTTTCGGCCGGTCCGCGTGACCGGAGGCCGACGATGACCGGTTTGACACCACCGAGCCGCCTCGTCCGCCGTGCTGACTTCATCGCCTGTTCCAAGGGCCGCCGTTTCCCAACGGCGGCCTTCGTCTTGCAGGAACGCCGGCGCGGCGACGACAAGGGTCCGCGCTTCGGCTTCACGGTGACCAAGAAGACCGGCGGGGCGGTGGAGCGCAACCGGATGCGCCGCCGCCTGAAGGAAGTGGTCCGTCTCGGCGCCCGCGATGCGGCGCAGCCGGGCTCCGACTACGTGCTGGTGCTGGGCCGTGCCGCCCTCGACCGGCCCTTCGAAAGCCTCGTCGCCGATCTCACCGAGGCGCTCCGCCGCGCCGCCGCGGCCAAAGGCGAGCCTAAGGCGAAGGCCGAGCGCACGCTGAACCGCAGTTCCGACAGCCCGTCCGGCGGCACGCCGCCGGCGCGCTGACCTTCCGATCCCTCTCGCCGCACCTGCATGGACCGATGGCCGACAACAACCGCAATTACATCCTAGCGATCGTGCTCTCCATCCTGGTGCTGGTCGGCTGGCAGTATTTCGTCGGCATGCCCCAGATGGAGCGCCAGCGCGAGGCCCAGCGCCAGCAGCAGGCGCAACAGCAGGCCCAGCAGCAGGGCGCGCCGCAGCCGTCGGCCGGCACGCCGGTCCCGGGCGCGAGCGCGCCGGCGGCGCCCGGCGCCAGCGCTCCCGCCGCCGTGGTCGCCCAGACGCGTGAACAGGTGATCGCCGCAACTCCGCGCGTCGCCATCGAGACGCCGCGCCTGACCGGCTCGATCAATCTCGTCGGCGGCCGTGTCGACGACCTCGTCCTGGCCACCTATCGGGAGACGGTGGAGCGGAACAGCCCGAACGTCATTCTGCTGTCGCCGCAGGGCTCGCCGATCGACCCGACCCATCATCGCCAGCCGTTCTACGCCGAATTCGGTTTCGTGCCCGGCGCCGGCCAGACGATCCCGGTGCCCAATGCCGAGACCCGCTGGACCCAGACCGGCAGCGGCAAGCTGACGCCGTCGACGCCGGTGGTGCTGACCTGGGACAATGGCCAGGGCCTCACCTTCCAGCGCACCTACGAGATCGACCCGACCTACATGATCACCGTGCGCGACAGCGTGGTGAACCGCGGTCAGGCGCAGGCGGTGCTGCACCCCTATGGTCTCATCTCGCGCCACGGCACGCCGCAGACCTCCGGCTACTACATCCTGCACGAGGGCCTGATCGGCGTGTTCGGCGACAAGGGCCTGCAGGAGGTCGGCTATTCCGCCATCGAGACGGCGCGGGCACAGGCCTTCCGCTCGCGCGGCGGCTGGCTTGGCATCACCGACAAATATTGGGCGGCGGCGCTGATCCCGGACCAGGCCACCGATACGGATTCGAGCTTCAAGTTCTTCCAGTCGGGCACGTTCAAGAGCTATCAGACCGACTATCTGAAGCCCGCCCTGACCATTGCGCCGGGCGCCACCGTCGAGACCACCTCGCGCCTGTTCGCCGGCGCCAAGGAAGTCGCCGTCGTCGACGGCTATGCCGCGAGCCTCAATGTCGACCGGTTCGACCGCCTGATCGACTGGGGCTGGTTCTATTTCATCACCAAGCCGCTGTTCAAGGTGATGGACTGGATCTTCCTGAAGACCGGCAATTTCGGCATCGCCATCCTGCTCGTCACGCTGCTGGTCAAGGCGCTGTTCTTCCCGCTCGCCAACAAGAGCTACGCCTCCATCACCATGATGAAGAAGGTGCAGCCGGAAATGATGGAAATCCGCGATCGCTTCGCGGACGACAAGATGAAGCAGCAGCAGGAGCTGATGGCGCTCTACAAGCGGGAGAAGATCAACCCGCTGGCGGGCTGTTGGCCGATCGTCATCCAGATCCCGGTGTTCTTCGCGCTCTACAAGGTGCTGTTCATCACCATCGAAATGCGCCAGGCGCCGTTCTTCGGCTGGATCCGCGACCTCTCGGCGCCGGACCCGACCTCGCTGTTCAATCTGTTCGGTCTCCTGCCCTTCGAGGTGCCGCATTTCCTGCTGATCGGCATTTGGCCGCTGATCATGGGCGTCACCATGTGGGTGCAGATGCAGATGAACCCGGCGCCGACCGATCCGATCCAGGCGACCTTCTTCAAGTGGATGCCGATCCTGTTCACCTTCATGCTCGCCTCGTTCCCGGCCGGCCTCGTCATCTACTGGGCCTGGAACAACACGCTGTCGGTGCTTCAGCAGGCGGTGATCATGCGCCGCTACGGCGTCAAGCTGGAGCTGTGGGACAACATCAAGTCGATGTTCGGCCAGAGCAAGAAACCGGCAAGCTGAGCCCGGCCGGCGCTTGCGTTCGCAATCCCGCGCCTGATGGCGCGGGATCGCCATTGTTCAATATGCTGCAGGTGGCGCCGCCGTCCTTCGAGGCTCGCCTTCGGCTCGCACCTCACGATGAGGTGCGTTGAGCGTTGCATCACCGTGGTTTTGGTAGAAGCGCCACGCGTTCGCCTGCATCGACACGCCATCTGCCGGTCCATATCCTCCTCATCCTGAGGTGCGAGTAGCGAGCCTCGAAGGACGGCCGACCTGAATGCAGGGCCGATATGTCAGTGCCCCGCCGCAACCCATCTCGACGGAGTGGCCCGTGACCGACAGCCTGATCGAAACCGGACGCAAGCTGTTCGCGCGGCCCTGGACCTTCTGGCGCGGCACGCCCGACATGGCGCATCTGCCGCCGATGACCGGCGTCGAGGTCGCCTTTGCCGGCCGTTCCAATGTCGGCAAGTCCAGCCTGATCAACGCCCTCGTCAACCAGAACAATCTGGCGCGCACCTCCAACACGCCCGGCCGCACGCAGGAGCTGAACTTCTTCCATGCGCCGCCGCAGGACGGCGCACCGGCCGATCTCGTCGTCGTCGACATGCCCGGCTATGGCTTCGCGGCCGCGCCGGAAGCCAGGGTGAAGGCCTGGACGCGGCTGATCCACGACTATCTGCGCGGCAGGCAGAATCTGGCGCGCGTCTATGTGCTGGTCGATGCGCGCCACGGCCTGAAGCCGGTCGACATGGAAGTGCTCGACGAGCTCGGCAAGTCGGCCGTGTCCTATCAGGTCGTGCTGACCAAGGCCGACCAGATCTCCGCCAGCGCGCTCGCCGGCCTGACCGCCGCGACGCTCGCGACCCTGAAGACCCGCGCCGCCGCCTTCCCCGAGATCATCGCGACCTCCAGCCGCAAGGGGCTCGGCATTCCCGAACTGCGCGCCGCCATCGCCCAGGTCATCGCCGAGCGGCGGTGAGGGGCGAATAGTGAGTAGCGAGTAGGGGTTTTCCGTGCTGGTGGAGTGCACCCCTGCACTGAGACACGGTAATCACGTTACAGGGTATTGGTTCGTTGGTTAGGGGACGTGATGCCGGTTTAGGTCGCTCTCGAACTCAACCGGAGGCTGATATCCGAGAGCGGAGTGGAGTCTTTCGCGGTTGTATGTGGTCTCCAGGAAGGTAGCGATATCGCGGCGGGCGTGGTCAAGGGTGAGGTAGGTTTTGCCGTCGACCTCTTCGGCCTTGAGCGTCTTCATGAAGCTCTCGGCCTTGGCATTGTCGTAGGGGTTGGCGACCCCGCTCATGCTCATCCGGATACCATGGTGGTCGAGGCGGCTTGCGTAGTCGCTGCAGGCATATTGGACGCCCCGGTCGGAGTGATGAATGAGGCGGCCCGCCTGCGGCCCGCGGGCGGCGATGGCCATGTCGAGAGCTGCGAGCGCCAGGCGGGTTTGGAGGTGATCTTCGAGCGCCCATCCGACCACCCTGCGAGAGAAGGCGTCGAGGATGACAGCCAGATAGACGAAGGCCTCGAGCAGGCGGATATAGGTGATATCGGCGACCCAGATCTGATCGATGCCGGAGGGCACGAGCCCGCGCACCAGGTTGGGCAGAATGCGATAGCCATGGCGGCTATTGGTGGTGCGCGGGACATAGGGCCGGCCGCGCATGCACAGGAGATTGTCCTCGCGCATCAGCCGCAACACGCGCTTGGCATTCACCGGCGTGCCGTCGCGGCGCAATTGGGCCGTCATGCGCCGATAGCCGTAATGACGGTGTTTGAGGCTGAGCTTCTGGATCGTATCGCGCAGCTCTGTATCGGCCTGAGCCGGCACCCGTTCTTGCCGATATCGGTAGAAACCGGCGCGTGAGACCCCGGAAAGGCCGCACAGCCGCTGAATATCGAGGCCGCCTTGCATCTGTACGGTCATTTCTTCGATGGCCGCGTAGATGCGGATGCGGTGGAGACCTGCGCCTCCGGGCCGCCCGCAAGATGCAAGGCTCTGCGAAAAAAATCGAGATCCATCTGCTGGCGCCCGATCTTGCGCTCGAGCTCGGCGATCCGCGCATGGGCTTGCGCCAGATCGCCAGGCAAGTCCGGCGGCGGCTTGAGGGCCCGCTCTTCGGGCGTCATGGGCAAACCGGGCTTGCGCCCCGGTTTGCGGTTCTCCAGTCCGGCAAGGCCGCCCGTCTCGTAGGCCCGCCGCCAGTCATACAGAAGCTTGCGCTCAACCTTCAGATCGCGCGCAACCGTCGCAAGCGCTTCGCCGGCTTCCACACGGCGCAGGGCCGCAGCCTTGAACGCGACCGAAAAGACACGGTGTACTTGCAGGCCCATAGCTCATCCTCACAGGCCCCTGTAACGTGATTACCGTGTCTCACTTTATGGGTGCACTCCACCAGTGCCTCACTTTAGGGGTGCACTCCACGGCCCTCCATTCGCTATTCGCCACCTGCCACTCACCCTCAATGCGCTTCTTCCCAATTGGCCGCGGCGCGCGCGTCGACGGCGAGCGGGACCTTGAGCTGGAGCGCCGGCATCGGCGCCTCCTCCATCACCCGGCGCACCACCGGCAGCGTCTGCTCCACCTGCTCGTCGGGCACCTCGAACACCAGTTCGTCGTGCACCTGCAGCAGCATCAGGCCGTCGAGCCGTGCCGCCGCCAGCGCTTCGTCCATGCGGGCCATGGCGCGGCGGATGATGTCGGCCGCCGAGCCCTGGATCGGCGCGTTGATCGCCTGGCGCTCGACGAAGGCGCGCTCAGATGGATTGCCCGACTTGATTGCCGGGAAATGGCAGCGCCGGCCGAAAATGGTCTCGACATAGCCGTTGTCGCGGCAGAACGCCTTGGTCCGGTCCATGTAGTCGCGGATGCCGGGGAAGCGTTCGAAATATTTCTTGATATAGGCGCTCGCCTCCTCGCGGGCGATGCCGAGCTGGTTGGCGAGGCCGAAGGCGGAAATGCCGTAGATGATGCCGAAATTGATCGCCTTGGCGCGCCGGCGCACCAGCGGATCCATGCCCTTGACCGGCACGCCGAACATTTCCGAGGCCGTCATGGCGTGAATGTCGACGCCGTCGGCGAAGGCCTGCCGGAGCTGCGGGATATCGGCGATATGGGCGAGCACCCGGAGCTCGATCTGGCTGTAGTCGGCCGAGACGAGCTTGCGGCCGGGCGCGGCGATGAAGGCGGTGCGGATCTTGCGGCCTTCCTCGGTGCGCACCGGAATGTTCTGGATGTTCGGCTCCGAGGACGACAGGCGGCCGGTCGTGGTGGCGGCCAGCGAGAACGAGGTATGGACCCGGCCGGTCTCGGCGTTGACATAGGTCGGCAGCGCGTCGGTATAGGTCGACTTGAGCTTGGAGACCGTGCGCCATTCCAGGATCTTCTGGGGCAGGGCATGGCCCTCCTCGGCGAGATCCTCGAGCACGCCGGCCGCCGTCGACCAGGCGCCGGTCTTGGTCTTGGTGCCGCCCGGCAGGCTCATCTTGCCGAACAGGATGTCGCCGAGCTGTTTCGGCGAGCCGGGATTGAGCGGCTCGCCGGCGAGCTCCTGGATCTCGGCCTCGACGCGCGCCGCGGTCTGGGCGAAGTCGCCCGAGAGGCGTGCCAGCACCTGGCGGTCGATCAGGATGCCGCGCCGCTCCATGCCGGCGAGCACCTCGACCAGCGGCCGCTCCAGCGTCTCGTAGACGGTGGTCTTCGCCTCGGCGGGCAGGCGCGGCTTCAGCACCTGCCAGAGCCGCAGCGTCACGTCGGCGTCCTCGGCGGCATAGGCGGTGGCCTTGTCGAGCGGCACGCGATCGAAGGTGACGGCGTTCTTGCCCGTGCCGGCGACGCTCGCATAGGCGATGGTCTCGTGGCCGAGATGGCGCTCGGAAAGCGCGTCCATGCCATGATTGCCCCGGCCGCCGTCGAGCACATAGGAGATCAGCATGGTGTCGTCGTAGGGCGCCACCCGGATGCCGTGCCGACGCAGGATCAGGAGATCGTATTTGAGGTTCTGGCCGATCTTCAGAATGCCGGGATCTTCCGCCAGCGCCTTCAGCCGGTCGAGCGCCGCCCGCGCCGGGATCTGGTCGGGCACGAGCCCTGAATCGAACAGGCCGGCATCGCCGCCGCGATGGCCGATCGGCACATAGGCCGCCCTGCCCGGCCCGTAGGCGAGCGAGAAGCCGACGAGATCCGCGCTCATCGCGTCGAGCGAGGTGGTCTCGGTATCGAGCGCGACAACGCCCTTTTCGCGCGCCTCGGCGATGAAGTCGTCGAGCGCCTCGACCGTTGTGATGCAGAGATAGCCCGACCGGTCGACCGGCGTCCTGCGCGCTGCCTCGGCGGTGCGCGCGGCGAGCGCCTCCGGCGTCGCCGCGCCGTCGGCGGCAGGCTTCCCGGCCTCGGCCTCGGCCGCGCCCGGGGCTGCGACCGGCGTGGCCGGCCGGACGGCGCCGGGCGTGGCGGCCAGTTCGGGATCGGCCTCCACTGCGCCGGCATCGACGCCGTAGAGCTCGGCGACGCGCCGGGTGATGGTGGTGAACTCCATCGCCTTGAGGAAGCTCACCAGAGTTCGGCCGTCGGGCTTTTCGAGGCCGATATCGTCGAGCGGAACCTCCAGCGCGACATCGCGGACGAGCTCGACCAGCCGGCGCGATAGGCGCACCTTCTCGACGACCGCCGGGTCGGTCAGCGTCTCGCGCCGCTTCGGCTGCTTGATCTCGCCGGCCCGGGCGAGCAGCGCTTCGACATCGCCATATTCGGCGATGAGCTGCGCGGCCGTCTTGCGGCCGATGCCGGGCGCGCCCGGCACATTGTCGGAGGTGTCGCCCTCCAGCGCCTGAATGTCGATGATCTTCTCGGGCGGCAGGCCTTCCCAATATTCGGTGACGTCGCCGAGCTTGTCGGGCGGCACGTTCCAGCGCTCGAAGCGGTCGCCATGGACGAGCAGGCGCTCGGGCCGGTAGCCGGGCTTGCCCTTGATGCCGCTTTCCGGGTCGTAGAAGGCGACCCGCGGCCCGACGAGCTGCATCAGGTCCTTGTCCGCCGAAATGATCAGCACGTCGGCGCCGCGCGCCTTGGCGAGCTCGGCATAGGTGGCGATCAGGTCGTCGGCCTCATAGGTATCCTGCTCGATCGGCAGGAGGCCGAAGGCGCGGATGGCGTGGCGCATCAGCGGGAACTGCGGCACGAGGTCTTCCGGCGGCGGCGGCCGGTTGCCCTTGTAGGCGGGGTAGAGCGCCTTGCGGAACGAGTTCTCGCTCTTGTCCAGGATCATGGCGAGATGGGTCGGCGTCACGCCGAGCGCGCCGTCCTGGACGAATTGCAGGATCTTGGTGGCGAACAGCCGCACCGCGCCGGTCGGCAGGCCGTCCGAGCGGGAATTGTACTTCCGGTCCTGATTCATCGACTGGAAATAGGAGCGGAACACGAAGGACGAGGCGTCGACGAGAAAGACACGATCGCCTTCGCGGACGGGGCGGTGATGATCTGCGGTCATGATGCGGTGCGGCCTCGGATGGGTCGGCTGCCATTATGACCGGCGCGGGCGCCCGCGTCATGTCGTCTTCGGCCTCGTCGGAGCCCTTGTGCCAGGCGGTTTCGGCGGTCGTCGCCGGCTGTTTTCCACAGGAAAAGGCGTTGTCGGCGGCGGGCGGCCTGCACGGCTGAATTGTGGCGGCCATGGCGCGTCCGGGGGCATCGGCCAGCGCGGCGTCGGCGTCGCGGCATCGGCGCGGCCAGCCCGGGCTTGGGCAGCGCCGACGCAACCAAGCTGCAACATGGCGATGCGATGCATCCGCCGGCGCCGCGATTCGGCGCCGCCCTGCACGGGTGGAAGGGCAGCACATCGCGGACAAATGTTGAAACAAGGCATTTCCGCGGCGAAATTACGCTGCTTCCCCTAGGAGATTCGCCGCGCCTGCCTTGGGTCCCGACCTCGCGACAGCCGGCCTTTTTGATTTGAGGATGCCATGGCCAATCCGATTTTCCCGACCAGACCCTTGCCGGTCATCCTGCCGAAGGCCGCCAGCAAGATCGCGGCGATCTTCTTCTTCGTCGTTCTGATCGGCCTTGCCGGCGGCCTCGCCTATCTGGCCGGCCCCGGCCTGATCAAGGATTACCAGATCAGCGGCAACGACGTGCCGGCGGCCAATGCCCGCGTCGTCTCCGGCAAGTGCCGCAGCAAGCTGATCCTGCACTTCTGCGACGCCACGATCGAGCGGCGCGGCCCGTCGGGCCCGGCCCGGGAAGAGACGCATTTCGCTTTCCTCGACCTGCATTTCGGCTCCTACCAGGTGCATGTCGTCGAGCATAAGGACAATCCCTCGATGCAGACGACGTCGCTGGCGCTCGAGCATCTCTGGGACCGCATCCTGCTCGCGGTCGGCCTTTTCGCGGTGTTCGTCATCGGCGCCTTCGGCCTGCTCAAGAAGGCGTTCAGCCGCAACGAGGGCATGAACAAGGTGTTCAAGCCGCTGCACAACACGGTCATGACGCCGGTCATCGCCGACGTTACCGGCCACGACGAGGAAGGCGACAAGGGCTGGGTCTGGCGCTACACGCCGGCCGGCCCCTCGCTCGGCAAGGAGACCGCCGTGCGCTTTCCCGCGGGCACCTGGCCGTTCTTCCTCAACCCGGAAAACACCAAGGCGCTGGCTGTCGTCGGCCGGCCCGGCAGCGAGGCGCTGCTGCTCGACGACGACCTGACGGTGATCGGGCTCAACGACGAGGAGCGCCATGCCCTGCAGGCGTGGCGCCAGTCGCTGCTCGCCAAGGCGGCCGAGCGCGCCGGCGCGGCCCAGGCGCCGGCGGCAACCCCGTCCTGACGATCGCCGGCCGGCCTACCGTTCGTTCCAGTGGACCATCGGCAGGCCGGCGACCGGCGAGCGGAAGAACGGAATGCGCGTGCCGCGCAGCGAGCCGATATAGACGGTCGACAGGTCCGGCCCGCCGAAGGTGACCGAGGCGAACCACGGCGCGATGCGTCCGCCGGCGGCCAGCATCAGCTCCGGCGTCGCCCTGCCCTTGTAGAAGGCGTCCATCAGCTGGCGGCTCGCCCAGGGATCGTGGTCGTCCAGGATGATGCGCAGCTCGCCTTCCGGCGTGATCGCGAAGATGCGATCCATCATCACATGGGTGCCCCACAGATTGCCGTAGGCGTCGAAGGCGATGCCGTCGATCGGCGCGCCATGGTCCTCCGGGCCGAAGGTTTGCCGGCTCGTCAGGCTGCCGTCCTCGCCGACCCGGAACCGGGTGACGCGCGGCCCGGTGGTTTCCGCGACATAGAGCCATTCCTCGCGGGCATCGAGGCGGATCTCGTTGGTGAAGGCGATATTGTCGGCGACGACCCGGAGCCGGCCCTGGTCGAACAGGGCGATATAGCCGTCGACGATGGCGGGCGAGACGGCCTGCATCCAGTTGACGATGCGGGTGGAGATGGTCAGCCAGAGCCGGTCGCGGCTGTCGCGCAGGACGAAGTTGACCTTGCCGATCGGCCGCCCGTCGATCGTGTCCGCCAGCACCTCTGTCGCGCCGGTCGTCCGGTTCATCAGCTCCAGCCGGTCGGTGCCGAAATTGGAGATGACGATGTCGCCGTTGCGGGCGAAGGCGAGTCCGTTCGGCAGGGTTCCGACCGTGAAGCGGGTTTCTTCGTCGCCGGCGCCGGCAAAGGCCTGGCCCTCGCTCTGGGTGATCAGCTTCTGCGTGCCGTCGGGGCGGATATGCACGACGCCGCCGCGGGCGTCCGCCGCCCAGAGCGAGCCGTCACGCTCGGCCAGGATGCATTCGGGACGCTGCAGGCCCTCGCCGACATAGCCGATCTGGGTGCGGTCGACGGTAAAGCCGTCGATGGGGTTCTTGGCCGGGCTGCTGGCCATGGCGTTTCACTCGCAAGGTTCGCCCCGGGGTCTTGGCGCCCCGCGGGCCGGATGAAGGGAGGGGGACGGCTGCCGCGGCAGCCGTCAGGCGTCGGTCCTCAGGACGCGGTTCGTCAGCGTGCCGAGACCTTCGACGCTCAGCTCGACCACGTCGCCGTGCTTGAGGAAGCGGTCATGCTCCAGGCCGCAGCCGCCATTGACCGTGCCCGAGCCGAAGAACTCGCCGCCATGCAGCGTCTCCGAGCGCGAGACATAGGCGATCATGTCCTCGAAGGAATGCAGCATTCCGGCGGTCGAGCTGTCGGTCCACACCTCGCCGTTGACCCGGGCGACGGCCTTCAGCGCATAGGGATCCTTCACCGCGTCGGCGGTGACGAGATAGGGCCCCATCGCATTGCCGGCATCGAAGCTCTTGCCCTTCGCCGGGCCGAGCATGCCCTGCATTTCCGCGAGCTGGGCGTCGCGCGCCGAGAAGTCGTTGAACACCATGTAGCCGAAGATGTGGCTGCGGGCGTCGGCATGGGCGATGTCGCGGCCGCCCTTGCCGAGCACGATGCCGAATTCAAGCTCGTAGTCCATGATCCGGCTGTAGGTCGGCCAGCTGACGTCCGTGCCGGTACCGACCACGCTGAAGCGGTTGGTGAAGTAGTAGATCGGCTTCTCGCGATAGATCGGCGGCACGTCGGGGTCGGGCTTCAGCGCCAGCGCGCCGGCCTCGTCCCCCTTCGTCCGCGCGATGATCCGGCGCATGCCGACCGGCGCATCGGTGATGTGGTCGGGGAAGACCGAGAAGTCGCGCATTTGCGGCGGCACCGGGATCGGCGCGAGCAGCCGCGTCTCGCCGAGCGGGCGCGTCAGGTCGGCCTCGGTGGCGCGCGCGTCGATCGTCGCGCGCACCCGGTCGAGGCCCGCGGGGCCCGCCGCGATCAGCGCCAGCATGGAGCCGAAGGCTTCGTCCGGCCGGCCGGACCGGGCCGCGGCCGCGGCGAGATCCAGCACCGTCTCGGCGCCGTCGGCGCCGGTGACGGCGCCGAGCTTCTCGGCGCCGCCGACGGAAAACGTGACGAGTTTCATCGGCGTCAGTCCTCGAAGATCGCGACCGCGCGGCAGAAGCCGGCGGAGGCCTTGTGAATCTTGAACGGGAAGCAGGAGATCTGGAAACCGGTCGCCGGCAGCTGGTCGAGATTGGTCAGCTTCTCGATATGGCCGTAGGCGCGCACCATGCCGGCGCGGTGGCCTTCCCAGATCAGGCCGGCATCCCCGGTCTCGGCATATTTCCTGGCCGTGTGGACGAAGGGCGCATCCCAGCTCCAGGCGTCGGTGCCGGTGATGCGGACGCCGCGCTCGGTGAGATAGAGCGTCGCCTCGCGGCCCATGCCGCAGCCGCGCGCCAGATAGTCGGGCTCGCCGTAGCGCGCGCCGGCAGCGGTGTTGACCACCACGATGTCGAGCGGCTGCAGCGTCACGCCGGTGCGCTTCAGCTCGGCCTCGATATCGTCGGGGGTGGCCACATAGCCGTCGGGCAGGTGGCGGAAGTCGAGCTTGACGCCCCGCTGCAGGCACCAGTCGAGCGGCATTTCGTCGATCGTCCAGGCCGGCTTGCCGCCGTCGGTGGTCGAATGGAAATGATAGGGCGCGTCGAGATGGGTGCCGTTATGCGTGGAGCAGGCGAGCATCTCCACGGCCCAGCCGTCGCCGCCGGGCAGGTCGTCGGCGGTCAGCCCGGGAAAGAAGCGCAGGATCTGGTCGACGGAGGCCTTGTGGTCGACATAGGTGATCGACGGGGTCGTGCCCGGCGGATCCGACGCGATATCGGACCTCAGCGATACCGAGAGATCGATGATGCGGCGCGCCATGATTGTTCCTCCGTCAATGTTGGGTCTGCCAGCGCAGGGTACGCTTCTCGACGAGGCGCAGCGCCAGATTGGAAACGAGGCCGATCGCGCCGAGCAGCGCGATGCCGGCGAACAGGTCGGCCGACTGGAACGAGCGGGCGGCGAGCAGGATGGCGGTGCCGAGCCCGGCCTGGGAGGCCAGCATCTCGCAGATGATCGCGAGGATCAGCGCCACCGTCATCGACAGCCGCATGCCGGCGAGGATGTCGGGCATGGCATTGGGCAGGCCCATCTTCCAGGCGAAGGCCGGCCCGGACATCTGCAGGCAGCGCGCCACCTCCTTCAGCCGCGGCTCGACCTCGGCGAAGCCGTGGATGGTGCCGAGCAGGGTCGGCCAGAGCGAGCCGAAGGCGACGACGGTCAGCGCCATGGCCGGCGACAGGCCCATCAGCGCGATGGCGACCGGAATGATCGCCGAGGCCGGCAGCGGCCTGAGGAATTCCAGCGTCGGCTGCAGATAGTCGCGGGCGGTCTTGGACAGGCCGATCGCCGCGCCCAGCACGATGCCGATCAGCCCGGCGAGCAGCCAGCCCTGCAGCATGCGGCCGACGGTGCCGAGCGTCTGGGCCGCGAGGTCGCCGCGCCGGAAGCCGTTGACCAGCGCCGCCCAGGCGTCGAACGGGTTCGGCACGAAGGCGCGCGAAACCCAGCCGCCCACCGAGGCGAGCCACCAGAGAAACAGCATGGCCGCGACGAGGGCGAGCGAGCCGATGAACAGGACGATGTCGCGGCTCTTCATGGCCGAGCCTCCGCGCCGATGCGCTGGTGACGGAACAGCCGGTGCTGCAGCGCGTTGAGCCCGGCATTGACGGCCCAGCCGAGGAACCCGATCCAGACGAGCGCCGCCAGCATCAGCTCCGGCCGCAGCGTCTGCTGGGCGATCATCAGCATGTAGCCGAGCCCCTGCGGATTGGCGGCGATCTCGACGGTGACCGCCACCACCAGGGCGAAGCCGGCGGCAAGGCGCAGAGCCACGAAGATGCGCGGCATGGCGGCCGGCAGCACGATCTTCCACAGGCGCTGCGTGCCCGAGAGGCCGAGCACGCGCGAGACCTCCAGGAGCCGGGGCTCGATCTGCGAGGCGGCGGCCTGGGCGAGGATCAGGCAGGGCCAGAAGGTGGCGAAGGCGACGATCGCCATCTCGATGCCGTAGCCGAAGCCGAACACCAGCATGGCGAGCGGGATGAGCGCGACCGAGGGGATCGGGCGGAACAGCTCGACCGCTGGTGTCGTCAGCGTGATGGCGGTGCGCGACAGGCCGATGAGGAAGCCGAGGGCGAGGCCGGTGACGGCGCCGAGGGCGAGCCCGCCGACGGCGCCGAGCAGGGTCTGCCAGGTGGCGAGGGCCAGCGTGCCGTCGCCCGCCGCCTCGATCCAGGCGCGGGCGACGGCGGTCGGCGCCGCGAGGCTTTCCGAATCCCTGCCGGGTCCCCGGAACCAGATCTCGGCCGCGGCGAGGAAGGCCACCGGCAATGCCGCGGCCTTGAGCCAGCGGGTGGAGGAGGAGGCCATCAGTGGCTCTCTTGCATCATGTCGAACAGATCGCGCCGCAGCCTGAGGAAGTCGGGGTGCTCGCGCGTGGTGAGCTGGTTGCGCGGGCGGGCCAGCGGCACGTCGACCAGCCGGCCGATCCGGCCCGGATTGGGCATCAGTGCCACCACCCGGTCGCCGAGATAGAGCGCTTCTTCGAGGTCGTGGGTGACGAAGAACACGGTCGTGTTGCGCTCGGCGGCGAGCGCCAGGACCTCGTCCTGGAGCTGCTGGCGCGTCATGGCGTCGAGCGCGCCGAACGGCTCGTCCATCAGCAGCACCTTCGGATCCTGCGCCAGGCAGCGGGCGATCTGCAGGCGCTGCTGCATGCCGCCGGAGAGCTGCGAGGGGAATTTGGCGCCGTGGTCCTTCAGGCCGACCTTGGCGAGCAGGGTTTCGATCAGCGGGCCCTGCTCGGCACGCGGCATGCCGGCTGCCTCCAGGGCGAGCGCGACATTGCCGCGCGCGTCGCGCCAGGGCAGCAGCGCCCGGCCGTAGTCCTGGAACACCACCGACACCTCGCGCGTCGGGCCGGTGATCGGCCGCCCGAACGAGGTGACGCTGCCGCCCGAGGCGGCAACGAGACCGGCAACCACGCGCAGCAGCGTGGTCTTGCCGCAGCCGGAAGGTCCCATGACGCAGACGAACTCTCCCGGCTTCACCGAGAGGTTCACATCCGTCAGGATCGGCTTGCCGCCGAGCTCCACACGGAGCCCGGCGAAGGCGATCGCGGCTTGGTCAGCCGGCGAACGGGCGAGCATGGTCCCGCTCACGGCAGAACGACGTTGCTGGCGACCGGCTGGCCGCGCAGCATTTCCTGTTCACGCATGATGGTGATCCAGTAGTCGATCTCGGAGACGGTGATGGTCGGCTTCTGCGCGGAGATGATCGCATTGGCGAGCACGGCCGGCGGCAGCGCGATGTATTTGCCGATTGCTGCGCGCACCTTGGCGTCGTTGGCCTTGTCGGCGACGAAGGCCGAACCCTCGGCGAGGCCCTCGCGGAAGGCCTTGATCGCCTGCGGGTTCTTGGTCGCCCAGGCGCGGGTGGTCGAATAGAGGATCGCCGGCAGGCCGGCCGGCAGCTCGGTGTGGAAATACGACACCACGCGACCGATATTGCCCTGGACGATGCGTTCCATGATCGGCGAGCCGGTGACGAGCGCGTCGACCGAGCCGCCGCGCAGGATATCGGCCATCTGCGGGAAGGCGGTTTCCACGAAGGTCACCTTCTTCCAGTCGGCGCCCTTCTCGGTCATCCACTTGCGGAACAGGACGTGCAGGAAGGCGCCGAGGCCGGGCACGCCGACGCGCTTGCCCTCGGCCGACTTGGCATCGGTGATGCCCGCGCCGTTCTTCTCCACGAAGCCGTAATTGGCGACGTCCTTGGAGGTGACCGAACCGCCGGCGACCGCCACGAGGTCGAGGCCGCCGTCATTGGCCTGCAGCATGACGGAGGGGGTCGGGCCGCCGATCTGGACGCTGTCGGCCTGCATGGCGGCGGGAATGTTGGAATTGAGCGCGATCAGCTGGAAATTGACCTCGAGGCCGCGCGAGCGGAAATAGCCGTTTTCCTGGGCGACGAAGGCCGAGGTGAAGTCGGCGACTGCGGTATAGCCGACGGTCACCTTCGTCGGGCTCTGTGCGATGGCGGGAAAGCCGGTCAGGGCCGTGCCGGCGGCAAGGCCGCCGGTGAAACCGCGGCGGGTCAGTTTGGTCATGGATCTCATCCTCCTAGAGCCGAGCTTGTTCCGATCCGGATCTTCGCCGTCCGGTAACTGCTGATGATGAAAGGGGCTTAACGCGAGGGCGCGGCGGCCCCCGGCAATCGGGTCTGCGTGTTGTCGCCGACGAAGGCCCGGAGGCCCGCGGCGGCGAAGGCGCCGGCGCGCGACAGCAGCGCCTCGGTGTCCTTGTCGGTCGTCGCCCCGTCGGACAGGCGGTCGGCGCGCCCGGTCGGCGACATCTGCGTGAGCGTCGCGCCGATGATGAAGAGATAGCCCCAGGTCGCGTCCGCCAGCGACAATTCCGGCAGCGCCATCCGCAGAGCGGCGATGTAGCGCTTGGCCATCACATCGTAGCTCGCGGCGATCAGCCCCTGCGCCCAGGGATTGTTGGAGGCCGCCGTCGTCAGGATCAGGTTCGCGAAATAGTGGCCGCCGCGCGAGGGGTCGTGGCCGGCCTCGACGGTCGGCCGCAGGAGGGAATCGACGATCTCCTCGACCGTCACCTGGCCGCGCGCGATCATGGTGTCGAGCCGGGCGAGGCGGATCCGGTTGATGGCGCCGGACCGGCGCGCGAACATCGCCTCGAACAGCCCTTCCTTGGTGCGGAAATGATAGTGCAGCAGCGCCTGGGCGACGCCGGCCGCCTGCGCGATCTCGCGCATGCTCGTGCCGTCGAAACCGCGGCGGGCGAACAGCCGCTCGGCAGCGTCGAGGATATCTTCCTTCGACGTCGATTTGGAGCGGTTTTTCGCGGTGGTCTGCGGCATGGGCAGAAGCGGGCCCGAGGACTGACTGTTCGATCAGTCAAGCATGACGTGGCGGGTGACGCAAGGCCGATTCCAGCCCGCCGGACTGCGACATTTGGTACGCCGCGAGATCGGGTGCCCAGCGAGGGGGAGGCCTTGCGCGTGCCCATGGTCCTGGTTCGGAAAGATCTCGACATTCCCCATGCCGTTCTGGCCGACCGGGGCCTTGTCGCGCGGCGGATCGCGCCGGCGCCGGCCGGCCCGGGCATTGAAGGATCGATTCAGCATCCGCCCAACTTCCTGGGGAATCTGGGTGGGGAAGGGACACGTTTCCGCGGAGCGCGCCGACGAGACGGCCGCCCGCGAGCGCGGTGGTACGCTCGCCGGTCTCTTCGGCGCGGGGCCGGGTCCCGCTTCCTGTTCGTCGCGCGGGCGGGTGGGCGTGTCCATCTGCACAGGCCGGCGGCCGGACCGGGAGGGACCGGTCGTCGCGGCGATCAACGAGGCCTCGTCGCGTTCGTCCGCTGCATCTCCATGGAGCCGGCGATCGGTTGCCGCTTGCGGGGCGAAATGCCGGGCGGGATGGCGCTGGCCGGTCGATGGTGGTCGGGCGGACGCCTGAAGGCCGCCGCAGGCGCGGCCCGGCTCTGCCTCTACCAGGCGAGCAGCCGCCGGCCGAGCAGGGCGCCGACGGCGGTCGTCGCGCCGATCGCGATCGAATACCAGGTGGCGACAAAAAACGGCGAGTCGTCGGTGCAGTGCAGGCCGTAGAACAAGGCGGCGATGGCTGCGGCGGAGAGGCCCGCCATGGCGCCGGCGCGGGCGGGATCGGCGGGCGCCGCCGAGCGCAGCGCGAAGAGCAGCGCGGCGAGCGGGCCGGCCGCCATGAACGGGATGGCGAGCAGGCAGAGCTGCCAGCTGCGCCCGACGAGGCGGCTCATGTAGAGCGAGGCCGGCTGCGTCGCGACCTCATGGCCGAGGCCGAACAGCAGGACAAGGGCAGGCACGACCATCAGCGCGCGCGGCAGGGCGCCGTCCGGCCGGGCCGCCGCCCGGACAAGCGCGACGGCCGCGACCGCCAGGGTCGCGACGAACAGGATCTTCAATTCGAACAGCATGGTGGCCGCGGCGGCGGCGAGGTCGGTGCGCGGCTTGACCACCAGGATCAGCAGGGCGAAGGCCATGGCAGGGGCCGACACAAGTGCCAGTGTCAGCCGGCGTGCCGGGGCAAGTCCTGCCGGTTTGGCGTCACGGGCGAGCGCGGCGATCAGGTCCTCGGTCTTCATGGCCGCCTCATATCGTCCCGCGCAGCATGCCGGCGAGCGCGCCGAGCGCCCGGTGCAGCTGCACCCGCACCGCCCCGGGGCTCATGTTCAGCGCGCGTGCGGTTTCCGCCGTGTCATGGCCATCGACGAACATGGCGCGGATCACCGCCTTCTGCCCGGCCGGCAGGGTCTCGGCGAGCTTCACCACGTCGCGCGTCGCGATCTCCGGTGCGCCGTCGGGCGCGGCGATCACCTCGGCGAGATCGTCGATGTCGACGCTGCCCGTCGCGCCGCGCCGGCGCAGCGCATCGATCAGCTTGTGGCGGAGGATCGCGCGCACCCAGGGCACGAAGGGCTCGGTGGTGAGCCAGCTCGCGCGCTTCAGGTGGATGGCGATCAAGACTTCCTGCACGATGTCCTCCGCTTCCGCGACCGGCCGGCCGGCCCGGGCCAGTCCGCTGCGCGCGATCTGCCGCAGGAACGGCGCAAGCGCGCTCAGCAGCTGCCGATAGGCGGCTTCGTCGCCGGCAAGACCCGCCCGCATCAGCCCGCGCCATTCTTCGTCACGGTCTTTCACGTGGGATCCATGCCTGTTCCGATTTCGGGCGCCGGAGCGCGAACGTTACATGCGCAGGCTCGTCCCGGCGGCCGTGCGTCGCGAGGGCCGCCGCCAGCCTTGCGCCAAGCCCTAGCATTTCACGGCCGCCGGGCGAAGTCAGGGGCGTTCCCGGATCGCCGAGTCGTCGTGAAATATGTTGACGTTTACGTCAACGTCAGATAGACCCGGCGCCATCGCGGCAGAGCCCTGCCCGAGCATCTGGCCCAAGACGACGCGAGGTCCTTTCCGGATGGCGCAATCGCTGATCCTCGATGCCCAAGGCCGTGACGCCCGCGGCTCCACCATGACCCTGGCCGATCTGGTGGCCGGTGCCGGCGGCGGGTCGCCGACCGCGGCGAAAGATCTCATCACCATCCGCGAGATGACGCGCGAATTCGGCGTCACCGCCCGCGCGCTGCGCTTCTACGAGGAAAAGGGCCTGATCGCGCCGACGCGCGACGGCCAGGACCGGCTCTATTCGCGCCGCGACCGCGGCCGGCTGCGTCTGGTCCTGATGGGCAAGTGCGTCGGCTTCTCGCTGGAAGAGGTCAAGGCCATGCTCGACCTCTACGACCTCGGCGACGGCGGCGTCACGCAGATGAAGGTGGCGCGCGGCAAATATCGCGAGCAGATCGCTCGCCTGCGCGCCCAGAAGCGCGACATCGACACCGCGATCAATGAACTCGAGCGGGCCATCATGGTCATCGACCATCGGCTCGCGGCCAAGGATACGGCCGGCCCCGCGCCCGCCGAGGACTGACATCGCGCCGGCGCACCGCCGGCAACGGAACATCCCGGCGCAGCCCTGCCGCTGCCCGGTTGTCTTGAGGGAGAAGAGCCATGCCGGTCTACAAGGCCCCTGTCGACGATTCGCTGTTCGTTCTCTACGACGTCCTGAAGATGGAGAATTACGGCAATCTCGCCGGTTTCGCCGATGCGCCGCGCGATCTCGTCGAGGCCGTGCTGAACGAAGGCGCCAAGCTCTGCGAGGAGGTTCTGCAGCCCCTCAACGTCGTCGGCGATACGGTCGGCTGCCATCGCAACGACGACGGTTCGGTCACCACCCCGCCAGGCTTCAAGGAGGCCTATCAGCAATATCGCGAGGGCGGCTGGCTCGCGCTTTCCACCGACCCGGCCTATGGCGGCCAGGGCCTGCCGGTCGTGCTCAACGCGGTGATCGGCGAATATCTGTCGTCGGCGAACCTGGCCTGGGCCATGTATCCGGGCCTGACCCAGGGCGCCATGGCGGCGCTGCACGTCCACGCCAATGACGAGATCAAGCGCACCTATCTGCCGAAGATGGCCACCGGCGAGTGGACCGGAACGATGAACCTGACCGAGCCGCATTGCGGCACGGATCTCGGCCTCCTGCGCACCAAGGCCGTGCCCCAGCCTGACGGCTCCTACAAGATTTCCGGCCAGAAGATCTTCATCTCCGCCGGCGAGCACGACATGTCCGCCAACATCGTGCACCTGGTGCTTGCCCGCATCGAGGGCGCGCCGGCCGGCACCAAGGGCATCTCGCTGTTCGTCGTGCCGAAATTCCTGCCCGACGCAGCCGGCAATGCCGGCAGCCGCAACCCGGTCTCCTGCGGCAAGATCGAGGAGAAGATGGGCATTCACGGCAATTCGACCTGCGTCATGAACTATGACGGGGCGACCGGCTGGCTCGTCGGCCAGGAGAACAAGGGCCTGGCGGCCATGTTCGTGATGATGAACGAGGCCCGCCTGTCGGTCGGCCTGCAGGGCCTGTCGCAGTCCGAGGTCGCCTATCAGAACGCCGTCGCCTATGCCAAGGATCGCCTGCAGGGCCGGTCGCTGTCCGGCCCCAAGGCGCCCGACAAGCCGGCCGACCCGATCATCGTCCATCCCGACGTGCGCCGCACCCTGATGACCATGCGCGCCATCAACGAAGCCGGCCGTGCGCTGGTGCTGTGGACGGCGCTCGCCGCCGACGTGCACCACCGTTCCACCGATGCCGCCGAGCGGCAGAAGGCCGACGACCATCTCGGCCTGATGACGCCGGTGGTGAAGGGCGTCCTGACCGATCTTGGCTTCGACAACGCGGTCAAGGCCCAGCAGATGTATGGCGGCCATGGCTACATCAACGAATGGGGCATGGGCCAGTTCGTCCGCGATGCCCGCATCACCATGATCTACGAGGGCGCCAACGGCATCCAGGCGCTCGACCTGGTCGGCCGCAAGCTCGGCGCCAATGGCGGCCGCGCGGTCATGGCCTTCTTCGGCGAGGTCGGCGCCTTCTGCGCGCAGCACAAGGACGATGCCGCGCTCGGGCCCTTTGTCGCAGCCCTCTCCAAGGGTTTGAAGGATCTGCAGTCGGCCACCATGTGGTTCATGCAGAACGCCATGGCCAAGCCCGACAATGCCGGCGCCGGGTCGACGCCCTATATGCATCTCTTCGGCCTCGTCGCGCTCGGCTACATGTGGGCGCGCATCGCGAAGGCCGCCAACGAGAGGATCGCCGCCGGCAGCGACGAGGAGCGGATGAAGGCGAAGCTCGCCACCGCCCGCTTCTTCTTCGAGCAGATGCTGCCGGAAACGGCGGCGCATCTCGCCCGCATTTCCGCCGGCGCCGATTCGATGATGGCGCTGCCGGCCGAGATGTTCTGACGGCCGGAAAGGTTCCGTGACCGGAGGGCCCGCGGGAACGCCGGCGGGCTCTCCCAAAAGAGAGATGACGTCGCCTGAGATTTGGAGGGTGTAACAGCACATCCGATCTGCGACAGTCGCCGCCGCACATGACCCCGGGAGTTCATCCGATGAGCGCGATCAACCTGCCGAAGCCGGCCTGGCACACCGAAGAGCACGACATGCTCGCCGAAAGCGCGAAGGCCTTCCTCGCCAAGGAATTCGTGCCCAATATCGACCGCTGGACCGAGGCCGGCGTGATGGACCGCGACGCCTGGACGAAGGCCGGCGCCGCCGGCCTCTTGTCGGCGTCGATCCCGGAGGAATATGGCGGCGCCGGCGGCAATTACAGCCACGAGGCGATCATTGCCCATGAGATCGGCCTTGCCGGCGCCGACAGCTGGGGCTGGGCCATCCACGGGCCGATCGTCGCCCCCTATATCCAGCACTACGGCACCGAGGAGCAGAAGCGTCACTGGCTGCCGAAGCTCGCCACCGGCGAGCTGATCGCGGCGCTCGCCATGACCGAGCCGGGCGCCGGCTCCGACGTCCAGGCGATCCGCACCAAGGCCGAGCGCTCCGGCAATGGCTGGGTGCTGAACGGCTCCAAGACCTTCATCACCAATGGCCAGCACGCCAACCTGATCGTGGTGGCGGCCAAGACCGATCCGAGCCAGGGTGCCAAGGGCGTGTCGCTGTTCGTGGTCGAGACCGACAATGCTCCGGGCTTCCGCCGCGGCCGCAAGCTGAAGAAGCTCGGCCTCGACTGGGCCGATACCTCCGAGTTGTTCTTCGACGACATGAAGCTGCCGGCCGAGGCGCTGCTCGGCCAGGAGGCGAACCAGGGCTTCTACCAGATGATGAAGGCGCTGCCGCAGGAGCGCCTGACCATTGCCGGCGCGGCGGTCGCCATGATGGAGCGCGCGCTCGACCTGACCATCGACTACGTCAAGGAGCGCAAGGCCTTCGGCAAGCGCATCCTGGATTTCCAGAACACCCAGTTCGAGCTGGCCGACATGAAGACCGAGGCGACCATGGCCAAGGCCTTCTACAATACCTGCGTCGGCCTGCACATCGAGGGGCGCTGCGACACGGCCACCGCCTCCATGGCCAAATACAAGCTCTCCGACCTGCAGAACACCATCGTCGACCGCTGCCTCCAGCTCTTCGGCGGCTACGGCTTCATGGACGAATATCCGATCTCGCGCATGTACCGCGACGCGCGCATCCAGCGCATCTACGGCGGCACCAACGAGATCATGAAGCTTCTGATTTCGCGCACGCTTTGAAGCGGGCGCGCCAAGCCAAACGCTAGGATCACGGGAAAGGAACCCGCCATGACCGACGTTTTCGTCTATGACCATGTCCGCACGCCGCGCGGCAAAGGCAAGGCCGACGGGTCCCTGCACGAGGTGACCGCCCTCGAGCTGGCGACCCAGGCGCTGAAGGCGATCAAGGCGCGCAACAATCTCGACACCAAGCGGCTCGTCGACGACGTCGTGCTCGGCTGCGTCGACCCGGTCGGCGAAGCCGGCGGCGACATCGCCCGCATCGCCGCGCTGAAGGCCGACTATGGCCAGGAGGTTCCGGGCGTGCAGATCAACCGGTTCTGCGCCTCCGGCCTCGATGCGGTCAATTTCGCCGCCGCCCAGGTGATGGCCGGCCAGCACGACATGACCGTGGCCGGCGGCGTCGAGAGCATGTCGCGTGTCGGCATGGGCGCCTCGGGCGGCGCCTGGCCGGTCGACCCGTCCATCGCGGTGAAGAGCTACTTCATGCCGCAGGGCGTCTCGGCCGACCTGATCGCCACCAAATACGGCTTCTCGCGCGCCGATGTCGACGCCTATGCCGTGGAGAGCCAGAAGCGCGCCGCGCGCTCCTGGGAGGAGGGCCGGTTCAAGAATTCGGTCATCGCGGTCAAGGACATCAACGGCCTGACCATTCTCGACCATGACGAGCACATGCGGCCCTCGACCACCATGCAGTCGCTGGCAAGCCTCAACGCCTCCTTCGTCATGATGGGCGAGGCCGCCGGCTTCGACGCCGTCGCCGTGCAGGCCCATCCGGAAATCGAGGGCGTCAACCACGTGCACCATGCCGGCAATTCCTCCGGCATCGTCGACGGCGCGGCCGCCGTCCTGCTCGGCTCGAAGGAGGCCGGCATCGGCGCGGGCCTGAAGCCGCGCGCCCGCATCCGCGCCTTCGCCAATATGGGCTCCGAGCCGGCGATCATGCTGACCGGCCCGATCGACGTCACCAACAAGCTCCTGAAGAAGGCCGGCATGTCGGTCGGCGACATCGACCTGTTCGAGCTGAACGAGGCCTTCGCCTCCGTCGTGCTGCGCTACATGCAGTATTTCGACATCGCCCACGACAAGATCAACGTCTGCGGCGGCGCCATCGCCATGGGCCACCCGCTCGGCGCGACCGGCGCGATGATCCTCGGCACCGTGCTGGACGAGCTCGAGCGCACCGGCAAGTCGACCGCGCTCGTCACGCTGTGCATCGGTGCCGGCATGGGCACCGCGACCATCATCGAGCGCGTCTGAGAGGAGAGTTCCCGTCATGAACCTCAAGAACTTCACCTTTTCCGTCGACGCCGACGGCATCGCGCTCCTGACCTGGGACATGAAGGACAAGTCGATGAACGTCATCGACGAATCCGTGGGCGAGGACCTCAACGCGGCGATCGACGCGGTGGTCGCCGATCCCGCCATCAAGGGCTGCGTGATCACCTCGGGCAAGGACACCTTCTCCGCCGGCGCCGACCTCACCATGCTCGAGCGCTCGGGCAAGGCCTATGCGGCGAACGTCAGGACCAAGGGTCCGGAAGCGGCCATGGCCGCCTTCTTCGAGGAGAGCCGGTCGCTGTCGCTCGTGCTGCGCAAGCTGGAGACCTGCGGCAAGCCTTTCGTCGCCGCCATCAACGGCATGTGCCTCGGCGGGGCCTTCGAGATCGCGCTGGCGAGCCATGCCCGTATCGCCTCCGACAATCCGAAGCTGCGCGTCGGCCTGCCCGAGGTGAAGGTCGGCCTGTTCCCGGGCGCCGGCGGCACCCAGCGGGTGCCGCGCATGACCAACACGCAGGACGCCCTGCAGATGCTGCTGAAGGGCGACCAGCTCAAGGCCGACCGCGCCAAGGCCATGGGCCTGATCGACGAGGTCGTTCCGGCGGCGAACCTGGTCGAGGCTGCCAAGGCGCGCCTGAAGGCGGGCGTCGATCCGAAGAAGCCCTGGGACAAGGAGAAGTTCCGCCTGCCCTCCGGCCCGGTCTATTCGCCGGCCGGCATGATGACCTGGCCGCCGGCCAACGCCATCTACCGGCGCGAGACCTACGACAATTATCCCGGCGCCCGCGCCATCCTGCAGGTGGTCTATGAAGGCCTGCAGGTGCCGATGGATACGGCCCTGCGCATCGAGTCGCGTCATTTCGCCCATGTCCTGCGCTCGCCGCAGGCCCAGGCGATGATCCGCTCGCTGTTCGTCTCGATCGGCGCGCTCGGCAAGGGTCTGCGCCGGCCCCAGGGCGTGCCGGCTTCGCAGTTGAAGACGGTCGGCGTGCTCGGCGCCGGCTTCATGGGCGCGAGCATCGCCTATGTCACCGCGCTCGCCGGCATGGACGTCGTCCTGCTCGACCGCGACATGGAGAGCGCCGAGAAGGGCAAGGCCCATTCGCACAAGCTCGTCACCGACCAGATCAACAAGGGCCGGTCGACCAGCGCGGCGCGTGACGCCCTGCTCGCCAAGATCAAGCCGACGGCCGACTATGCCGATCTTGCCGGCTGCGATCTGATCATCGAGGCCGTCTTCGAAGATCCGGCGGTCAAGGCCGACGTCATCAAGAAGGCGGAGGCCGCGATCCGCCCGGACTGCATCTTCGCCTCCAACACCTCGACCCTGCCGATCACCGGCCTGGCCGAGCACTCGGTCCGCCCCGAGCAGTTCATCGGCATCCACTTCTTCTCGCCCGTCGACAAGATGATGCTGGTCGAGACGATCATGGCCAAGAAGACCGGCGACCGGGCGCTGGCGACTGCGCTCGACTACGTCAAGGCGATCAAGAAGACGCCGATCGTGGTCAACGACACCAGGGGCTTCTACGTCAATCGCTGCGTCGGCAACTATATCCGGGAGGCCCACCTCCTGCTGATGGAAGGCGTGCCGGCCGTGATGATCGACAATCTCGCCAAGCAGGCGGGCATGCCGGTCGGGCCGCTGACGCTCAACGACGAGGTCGCCATCGATCTCGGCCTGAAGATCCTGAAAGCCACCAAGCAGCAGGTCGGCGCCCAGGCGGTCGACCCGCAACAGGAAAAGCTGCTGACCTTCCTGGTCGAGCAGGAGGGCCGGGTCGGCAAGAAGGCGAAGAAGGGCTTCTACGACTATCCGGACGGCAAGAAGAAGACCATCTGGCCGGGCCTGAAGGACTTCGTCGGCAGGCAGATCGCGCCCGAGGATGTCGACCGCCAGGAGGTGATCGACCGTCTCCTGATGACCTGCGCGCTGGAGGCGGCGCGCTGCTTCGAGGAGGGCGTCGTCACCGACCCGCGCGAGGCCGATGTCGGCTCGATCCTCGGCTTCGGCTTCGCGCCGTGGTCCGGCGGCACCTTGTCCTATATCGACATGTACGGCCTCAAGGCGCTGGTGGCGCGCGCCGACGCGCTCGCCGCCAAATACGGCGACCGCTTCCTGCCGAACAGGCTGCTGCGCGACATGGCCGCCTCCGGCGAGACCTTCTACGGCCCGAAGGCGGCCAGGCAGGCGGCCTGACGGCGCCTCGCTTCGATTGCATCATGGCGGGGGGGCTTCGGCCCCCCCGCCGTCGTTTCGGCATCGGATGATCGCCGCCGATCGCCGTGTTATGGCGTGCGGGCCTGCCGGAAGTCCGGACCCGCAAAGGGCGGGGAACATGCACCGCAGATTGCCGGAACGACGATGAACCTGCGCCAGATGGAAATATTCAGGGCCGTGATGCTCGCGGGCACCATCACCGGCGCGGCGAAGTCCCTGAACCTGTCGCAGCCCTCGGTGACCGAGATGCTGCGGCGGACGGAGGAGAAGCTCAAATATCCGCTGTTTGCGCGGATCAAGGGGCGGCTTGTCCCGACTCCCGAGGCCCAGATCCTGTTCGGTGAGGCTCAGGCCATTTTCGAGCGGGTTTCGAGCCTCAACCATTCCTCCGAACTGCTGCGCGACGCGCAACTCGGTTCGGTCAGCATCGTCACGACATCGGCCCTCGGCCTCTATATCCTGCCGAAGCTGCTCGGCGATTTCATCACGTCCAAGACCGATGTCAGGTCGCGCCTGATCATCCGGCGGCACTTCGATCTCGTCGATTCCGTCCTGTCCGATGCGAACGGGATCGGGCTCGCATTCTACCACGACAACGATCCGCGGGTCGTCCGGCGCGAACTGGTGAAGGCGCCGCTCGCCTGCATCTGCCCGCGCGGCCATCCCCTGGCGGAGCTCGATGAGATCCGCATTGGCGATCTCATCCGCTTCCCCCTGATCACCTATGCGTCCAGCAAGGGACTTGCGCCGGTCGCCAACGGCCTGTTCGCCGAAGCCGGCATTTCCTTCCGGTCGGTCGCCGCCGTGACCGATATCGCCCAGGCCTGGGCGCTGGTTCATGCCGGAGCCGGCGTCGCCATCGTCGACCCCTTCTCCAATCTCGGGGATCTGTTTCCCGATGTGGTCGAGCGTCCGGTCGTCTCGGGCGCGCGGGCGACGCTGAATGCGCTCGTCGCGCCGCATCGCCCCATTTCGCGCGCCGCCGACGCCTTCATCGGCCACCTGCAGGCGGAGTTGCACGGGCGCCTCAAATGGCGTGGCTAGGTGTGGAGTCTGAGGAGGTTGTTCATCGCCCGTGAGAGCCAGAAGGTGGTCGTTGCGACACGAAGCACCGCAGGGCACGAGGATGAACAACCCGCACAAGAATGCGCGAACGACGCCGCTTGGTCGAGCGGAGATGATCCGGCGGATCGTAGGAGAGGGCCGGCCTGTCGGCGAAGTGGCGGCCGGCTTCGGGGTCAGCGAACGAACCGCCCGCAAATGGCTGTCGCGATGGCGGAGCGATGGAGAAGCCGGGCTGCAGAACCGCTCGTCCCGGCCCCATGCGTGCCGATCGGCGACGAGCGCGTTCTGGCCCGGGCTGGCGGCCAAGCTGCGCCGCGAGTACCGGTTGACGGGTGAGGCGATTGCGTCCCGCCTCGGACTGGCGCGATCGACGGTTGCCGGCTGGCTGACGCGGATGGGTCTCGGCCGGCTGTCCGCGCTTGATCCGAAGGAGCCGGTGCGGCGCTATCAACGCGAGCGTCCCGGCGAGCTGCTTCATCTCGACATCAAGCGGCTGGCCCGCTTTGAAGGCGTCGGCCACCGCATCACCGGCAACCGGCGTGGCGCCAGCCAGGGGCTTGGCTACGACTTCCTGCATGTCGCCATCGACGATGCGACCCGGCTCGCCTATGTCGAGGTGCTGCCCGACGAGCGGCGGTGGTCGACCACCGGGTTCCTCGTGCGGGCGCTGCGCTGGTTCAAGGAGCGGGGCGTCAGCGTGCAAAGGGTGATGACCGACAACGGCTCGGGATACATCGCCAGGCTCTTCCGCAAAGCGTTGAGGATGCTCGCCATCCGGCACATCCGCACCCGACCCTACACCCCGAAGACGAACGGCAAGGCAGAGCGCTTCATTCAGACCATGCTTAGGGAATGGGCCTATGCCATCCCGTTCCCCTCTTCCGCCCGCAGGACCGCAGATCTCACGCGATGGCTGGCCTGGTACAACCAGCACCGGCCGCATGCTAGCCTCGCACGACGATCACCGGCTCAAGCTCTCGCCGGAACAACCTGACCAGAACCCACAGCTAGGTCGACCTTCCTCGGCTCGGTAGCGGCCCCTGAAAGACCGCCGTCAGGCGTGCGGGCCGTGCCTGATCTGGTCGGCGATTTTTTCGGCGATCATCAGCACGGGGATGTTGAGGTTGGCGCAGGGGATGGTCGGCATGACCGAGGCGTCGCAGACGATCAGCCCTTCGGTGCCGACCACCGCTCCGCGGCTGTCGCAGACGACGGCCGGATCGTCCGGATCGCCCATCCTGCAGGTTCCGCACGGGTGCCAGACGCCGCCGACATTGAGCTTGAGATAGGCGTGAAGCAGGGCCTCGTCGGCGATGAGGGCCTCGAGGGAGGGCGTGCCGTCATTGGCCGCCTTCAGGACGAGCCGGCGCAGGCCGGCGCTCGCATCCATGGCCGGTCCGACGATGCCCATGACGATGCCGTTGACCGGATCCGGGCGCAGCCATTTCTTCACCCGTGCCGAATAGGTCGAGGGAAACGCGTCCTGGCAGCCGCCGCGCAGCGCGACGCCCTGCAGGATCGAGGCCGAAAGGCGGAAGCTCGCTGCGAGGCGCACGAGGTCCGCGGTATCGGACAGCAGCCGGAAATCGACATGCGGTTCGACGCGCGGATCGGCCGAGGCGAGCGCGACGAAGCCGCGCGAGACCGACTTGTTGACCCAGCCGAACAGCGTGCCGATCCGATGGCCGACTGCATGCCATCCCGACCGCGCGTTGACGGCGAGATGCATGTCGCCCCGCGGCGCGCCGGCAAGGCCGGAGGACCAGCGCAGGATCGCCTGGATATGATAGTGGTCGCCGCCCGGCAGACGGTTGCCTCCCGGAATATAGGCGGAGACGCCGATCGAGGGATGCTCCTGCAGATTGCGGCCGACGCCCGGCCGGCGCACCACGGTGCCGATGCCGAGGCGCGACAGGTGCTCCGGCGCGCCGATGCCGCTGCGCATGAGCACGGCCGGCGAATGAAGCGCGCCGCAGCTGACGACGACCAGACGGGACCTGACCTCCAGCGAACGGCCCGCGCGTGACAGGCGGGCGCCGACGGCCCTGGCGCCGTCCATCAGGATCCGCTCGACATGGCTGTCGGTCCAGATCGTCAGGTTCGGCCGCGCGCGGACCGTTGCGGTGAGATAGCCGACGGCGGCCGAAACCCGCCTGTTGCTCTCGTCGAGATTGGTCGCGATCGGATAGACGCCGTCCTCCCAGGCGCCGTTCTGGTCGTCGCGCGCGGCATAGCCCTTGGCCTCGAGCTCGGCTTCGACATGCCGCACGAAGCCGGCATGGAGCGTGCGCGGGACGCGCTTCACGGGGATCGGGCCGAGATGGCCGTGGAGCGTGTTGCCGTCCTGGTAGTCGAGATCGTGTTCGAGCTTGCGGAAGAAAGGCAGGACGCTGTCCCAGTTCCAGCCCTTCGCGCCTTCCGCCGCCCATTCGTCATAGTCGGCCGGGGCGCCGCGATTGGCGCCGATGCCGTTGATCGACGACCCGCCGCCGAGAATGCGCGCCTGTTCGTAGGGGCGTGGCGCGGCCCGATCATGCTCGCCCGCGCCGACGCCCATGGCGGCGCTGAGGCCCGGCCAGGTCCAGTCCTTGTTGAAATAGGCGCGGCCGGGATAGGGCGAGGCGATGACCGCGGGGACCGCGCCGGGAGCAAGGTCCTGTCCCGCTTCGACCAGCAGGACCTTGCGGCTCGCATCCTCGGACAGGCGTGCCGCCAGCACGCATCCGGCCGAGCCGCCGCCGAGAATGATCACGTCGAAGCCGTCGCCGGCGGCGGCTTCTGCTGGATGGGTCATGATCAGGCTTTCCGCACGTCCCAGAAATAGCAGACCGAGCCGTCCTTGACGCCCTGGACGGACTTGCGAAACGCCGTCTTGATGAAGAACTGGCCGAGCGGCAGGATCGGCACCTGGTCCAGGGCGCGCCTCTGGATGTCGTCCAGGAGGCTCTGCTGGCGCGCCGGGTCGGTCGCGACCAGCCATTCCGCGGTCAGGCGCTCGGTCTCCTCGTCCTTGTACCAGCCGGTCCAGTTGGCATCGCCCCGGATCGTCGTGTTGACCGCCGGATTGGCGATCGAAACGCTCGGCCAGTTGGTGTGATAGATGCTCCAGCCGCCGCGCTCGACCGGCTCCTTGGACAGCCGCCGCTGCAGCACGCTGCCCCAGTCCATGTCCTGGAGATCGACGTTGAAGCCGATCGACTTCAGGAGCTCGGCGGTGATCTGTCCGTGCGGGCTGATCGCGGGATAGTCGACCGGGTTGACGATGACCACCTTCTCGCCGGCATAGCCCGCGGCCTTGACCGCCGCGCGCGCCTTGGCGAGGTCGCGTGATGCCGGCATCTGCGCGGCGCCGAGCTCGGCCACGCCCGGCATGCCGCAAGGCAGCATCGCCCGGCAACGCCGATAGGCCTCGGCCTCGGTGCCGACGATCGCCTGCATGTAGTCGTCCTGCTGGAGCACCGACAGCGCGACCTGGCGGAGCTTGGCGTTGTTGAAGGGCGGCTGTATGGCGTTGAAGCGCGCCATCGCGACGAAGCCGTAGGGATCCTGGTTGCGGATGCTGATGTCGCGCGACCGCGCAAGCAGCGGGATCAGATCGGGCAGCGCCTGTTCCCACCAGTCGATCTCGCCGGTCTGCAGCGCTGCCGCCGCGGTGCTGGGATCGGGCATGATCGCCCATTCGAGCCGATCGATCGCCACGCGCTTGCCGCCCGAGGTCCAGTCCGCGGGCTCGGTGCGGGCCCGATACCGGTCGAAGCGCTCGTAGACGGCACGCGCGCCCGACACATATTCGTCGGCCTTGAAGCGGAACGGCCCCGAGCCGACCATCTCGGTGACCTGGGTCATGGGATCGGTCCTGGCCAGCCGCTCGGGCATGATGAAGGCCGGCGAGGAATGCGGCTTGCCGATGGCATCGAGCAGCAGCGGGAAGGGGTGCTTCAGCCGGATCCGGATGGTCCGGTCGTCGGCGGCTTCGAAGGCTTCCGTCGCCGCGGCGAGCGTCTGGCCGAACTGGTCGCGCTTGCTCCAGCGCTCGAGGCTCGCGGCGCAGTCGCGGGCAAGCACGCGCTCGCCGTCGTGGAACTCGAGGCCTTCGCGCAAGGTGATCAGCCAGGTCCGCTGGTCGTCCGAGACCGTCGCTCCCTCGGCCATTTGCGGGCGCGGTTGAAGCTTGCCGTCGACGCCGTAGAGCGTATCGAAGACGCAATAGCCATGGGTGATGGTGACGGCGGCAAAGGTCCAGACCGGATCGAGCGCCGACAGGTTGGCCTGGGGCACGAACCGCAGGACGCGCCGGCCGGCGGTCTGGCCGATGGCCGGCGCGTTGAGCGGCCACGCGGCCGCCGCGACCGAGGCGGCGGCAGTCTTCAGCAAGGCGCGACGTGTCGGAACCATCGAAATCCCCTGATGTCCAAGTGCGCCGGGGATCTTCGTGAGCCGGCCGGCGACGGGCAAATCGTCATTGGTCGGGCATCCATAGGTTTTTCCTATGGGCTATCGCGCAACGGAGCCATGCGGCGGGGACCCGGCCCTGTTCACAGGGCGCGGACTCCCGACCCGCCGTCAGACCGGCACCTCCAGCGATCGCTTGAGCTGCTTCAGCACCACGCTGGTGGTGAATTTCCGGATGTTCGGGTTGTCGGCCATCATGCGGTCGGCCAGGGCGTCGAACGTGTCGATCGATGCCGTCACCACCACCAGCGTGTAGTCGCCGCGCCCGGTGAGGCACCAGGCCTGCTGCACGTCCGGCGTGCGCGCGATCCAGTGATGGAGCGAAGGCAGGAGCTCGGGACGGTCGCGTTCGAGCTCCAACTCGACCAGCAGGGTGACGCTCGCCCCAAGGCTGCGCGGCTCGACGATCGAGACGTCGCGCAGGATGATTTTTTCGTCCCTGAGCCGCTGCAGCCGGCGCTGGGTCGAGGATGGCGACAGGCCGACCTTGTCGGCAAGCGCGCCGATGGTCAGCCCGGCATCCCGCTGCATTTCCCGCAGGATCGCCCTGTCATGGCGGGTCAGCTCCATAGTCGACCTCATTTCTTTGCTCCTATCGGGAAATCCACCCGATCTGGCCGCTGCTTCGGGATTTTCACCCGGGCGGACTTGATAGCAAGGGCGCATGAGCACCATCACGCCTCCCACTGCCGAGGGGATCGCGGCTGCGGCCGGCCGGATCGACGCCGTCTTTCTCGACACGCCGCTCGTCGAACACGACGAGGCCAATGCCGCGCTCGGCTGCCTGCTGCTCGCCAAGGTCGAGACGCTCAACCCGATTCGCTCCTTCAAGGGGCGGGGTACCGACTGGTGGCTCGACCATCTCGCCGCGTCCGACAGGCCGATCGTTTCCGCATCCGCCGGCAATTTCGGCCAGGGCCTCGCCTATGCCGCGCGCCGGCGCGGCCGCCGGCTCACGGTCTTCGCCGCGGCGGCCGCCAATCCGGGCAAGGTCGCGGCCATGCGGCGGCTGGGTGCGGCCGTCGTCCTGGACGGCGCCGATTTCGATGCCGCCAAGGCCGTGGCGCGCCGGTTCGCCGCCGCCGAGGGACTGATCTTCGTCGAGGACGGCGGCGAGCGCCTGATCGCCGAGGGTGCCGGCACCATCGCTCGCGAGATCACAGAAACGCTCGACCGGCGGCAGGCCGCGCTCGACGCGCTGGTCGTGCCGCTCGGCAACGGCGCCCTGCTCACCGGCATGGGCGCGTGGATGCGCGCGGCCCGGCCTGGGGTGCGCGTCATCGGCGTGGTCGCCGCCATCGCCCCAGCCATGAAGCTGTCCTGGGAGCGCGGCCGGATCGAGACCACCGCGCGGGCCGAGACGATGGCCGACGGCATCGCGGTGCGCGAGCCGGTCGACTATGCGCTCGCCTGCATGCGCACGACGGTGGACGAGGTCCTGGCGATCGACGAGGCGGCGATCGGCGAAGCCATGGCCTTCTGTCGCCGGCACTACGGCCTGATCGTCGAGCCGGCCGGCGCGGCCGGCCTTGCCGGTATCATGGCCAGCGCCGGCCGGTTCGCCGGCAAGACGGTCGCAACCGTCCTGTGCGGCGGCAACATTCCTGCGGAAGGAGCCTGAGCGGTGCCGGTCAGGCCGGTCCTCGCTTTCGGCGACCCGCGGCTGCGCCGCCCGGCCCGGCCGGTGGATCCGGACCGCGACGACTGGCGGAACGACGCCCGCGACCTCGCCGATACGCTCGCAGATCTCCGCCGCCGGCTCGGATTCGGCCGGGCGCTCGCCGGTCCGCAGGTCGGCTCGCCCTTCCGCCTGATCGCCTTCGATTGCGCGCTCGGCCATTTCGTCGCCGTCAATCCCGAGATCACCTGGCGCTCCGAGGCGCTGATGCCGGTCTGGGACGACTGCTTCAGCCTGCCCGACCTCTGCATGGCGGTCATGCGGCACCGCTCCGTCGGGTTCCGCTGCGGCCGTTCCGACGGCGGCCTTGTCCGGTCCGAGGCGCTCGACCCCACCCTCGCCGAGCTCGTCCAGCACGAGATCGACCACCTCGACGGCATTCTCATGAGCGACCGCCTCGTCCACCCGGGCGCGGTGGTGCCGCGCACCCTGGTGCGGCTCGCCGTCCATCCCGCGGCCTGATGTGGCCAGGCCCGCCGGCACCGCCTGCGACGATCCGGACCGTTCTGCGGCATGCGGCGTTTTTGCCCGGGATTGCCGCCTCTTGCGCACCGGATCCGCCCCCAAGTGCCGTTGCACCACGGGAATACGTGTGCTAACGGACACGCGACCTTGGGGGGCAGGCGCACCAGCGCATTCTCTCCGGTTATCAATTCCCCAGTCGAGCCAAGGGTTTGCGGCTGTCACACGCGAGTGCGGCCGAAGGTCTGAACGAAATGGCTCGGCGCCGAGCGCGAGAGACACGCGGTGGCCGTCGAAGATAAGACCGTTTCGGGCATGGCGGGGCGTTATGCCTCTGCTCTTTTTGAACTGGCAACCGAGGCAGGACAGATCGATGCGGTTGCCGCCGATCTCGGCCGCTTCCAGGCTCTTCTCGATGGTTCCGACGATCTGAAGCGGCTGGTCCAGAGCCCGGTCTTCGCCGCCGACGATCAGGTCAAGGCGATCACCGCCATTCTCGACCAGGCCAAGATCGGCGGTCTCGCCGGCAACCTGATCAAGGTGGTTGCGTCCAATCGCCGCCTGTTCGCCGTCCAGGGCATCATCCGCGGCTTCAACGCGCTGGTCGCCCAGGCCCGCGGCGAGGTGACCGCCGAGGTGACGGTTGCCGAGGAGCTCTCGGCCGCCCATGCCAAGACGCTGACCGAGGCGCTGAAGGACGTGCTCGGCAAGGAACCCAGGATCGATGTGAAGGTGGATCCGGCCATTCTCGGCGGGCTGATCGTCAAGGTCGGCTCGCGGATGATCGACACTTCGCTCCGCACCAAGCTCAATTCTATTAAAAACGCCATGAAAGAGGTCGGCTGATGGACATCCGCGCCGCTGAAATCTCTGCGATCCTCAAGGACCAGATCAAGAACTTCGGCCAAGAGGCGGAAGTCTCGGAAGTCGGCCAGGTGCTGTCCGTCGGTGACGGTATCGCCCGCGTCTATGGTCTCGACAACGTCCAGGCGGGCGAGATGGTCGAGTTCAACAACGGCATCCGCGGCATGGCGCTGAACCTCGAAGTCGACAATGTCGGCATCGTGCTGTTCGGCAATGACCGCGACATCAAGGAAGGCGACACCGTCAAGCGCACCGGCGCCATCGTCGACGTGCCGGTCGGCAAGGGCCTGCTCGGCCGCGTCGTCGACGCGCTCGGCAACCCGATCGACGGCAAGGGCCCGATCGTCGCCGACAAGCGCGCCCGCGTCGACGTCAAGGCGCCCGGCATCATTCCGCGCAAGTCGGTCCACGAGCCGATGGCCACCGGCCTGAAGTCGATCGATGCGCTGATCCCGATCGGCCGCGGCCAGCGCGAGCTGATCATCGGCGACCGCCAGACCGGCAAGACCGCGATCGCGCTCGACACCATCCTCAACCAGAAGCCGCTGAACCAGGGCAATGACGAGAGCGCCAAGCTCTACTGCGTCTATGTCGCCGTCGGCCAGAAGCGCTCCACGGTCGCCCAGTTCGTCAAGGCTCTGGAAGAGAACGGCGCGCTCGAATATTCGATCGTGATCGCCGCCACCGCCTCGGACCCTGCGCCGATGCAGTTCCTGGCGCCGTTCTCGGGCTGCGCCATGGGCGAGTTCTTCCGCGACAACGGCATGCATGCGGTCATCATCTATGACGACCTGTCCAAGCAGGCCGTCGCCTACCGCCAGATGTCGCTGCTGCTGCGCCGCCCGCCGGGCCGCGAAGCCTATCCGGGCGACGTGTTCTATCTCCACTCCCGCCTGCTCGAGCGCGCCGCGAAGATGGGCGACGATGCCGGCAAGGGCTCGCTGACCGCTCTTCCCGTCATCGAAACCCAGGCCAACGACGTGTCGGCCTATATCCCGACCAACGTGATCTCGATCACCGACGGCCAGATCTTCCTGGAGACCGACCTGTTCTTCCAGGGCATCCGCCCGGCCGTGAACGTCGGTCTTTCGGTGTCGCGCGTCGGCTCCTCGGCCCAGACCAAGGCGATGAAGAAGGTCGCCGGCAAGATCAAGGGCGAACTCGCCCAGTATCGCGAAATGGCCGCCTTCGCCCAGTTCGGTTCGGATCTCGATGCGACGACGCAACGCCTCCTGAACCGCGGCTCGCGCCTCACCGAGCTCCTGAAGCAGAACCAGTACTCGCCGCTCAAGATGGAAGAGCAGGTCTGCGTCATCTGGGCCGGCACCAACGGCTATCTCGACAAGCTGCCGCTCAACCGCGTGCGCGGCTTCGAGGAAGGCCTGCTCGGCAAGCTTCACTCCGAAGGCACGATTCTGGAGGCGATTCGCACGTCCAAGGATCTGTCGGACGAGACCGCCGGCAAGCTGAAGGCCGTGGTGGAGAGCTTCGCGGCGTCCTTCGCCTGATCGCGGGCCGTCGATGAGCTACGTCACCGATAGCTTAGGTCCGGGCGAGACGGTCGTGCACCAAGCCACGATCCATTGGATCGCCTATGCCTGGCCTATCGTGACGGTGCTTCTCGGCCTGGTCGCAACCGTTCTGCTGCCGCCCTACGGGGCGGTGGTTCTGGCAGCCGGCCTCGTCTGGCTGCTGGGCGCCTGGATCCTGACCCGGGCGACGGAACTGGCGGTGACCTCGCGCAAGGTGGTGGCGAAATGGGGCCTGATCGCCCGTTCCACCATCGAGCAGCGGCTCGAGAAGGTCGATTCGATCTCGGTCGATCAGACCTTCTGGGGCCGGCTTCTGAACTTCGGGCACGTGACGATTCACGGCACGGGCATCAACGCCACGCCCATCAAGAGAATTGCTGATCCGCTGACCTTCCGCCGCAAGGTGGGTGAGGCCATCGAAGCCAGAAGGGATGTCGGCTGATGCCGAGCTTGAAGGATCTCAGAAACCGCATCTCGTCGGTCAAGGCGACGCAGAAGATCACCAAGGCCATGCAGATGGTGGCCGCGGCGAAGCTGAAGCGGGCCCAGACGGCTGCCGAGGCGGCCCGCCCCTATGCCGAGAAGATGGAAGCGGTGCTCGCCAACCTGACCGGTTCGGTCGCCGGCGCCGATGCGCCGCTGCTGCTGACCGGCACCGGCAAGTCGGACGTGCACTTGCTGCTCGTCTGCACCGGCGAGCGTGGCCTGTGCGGCGCCTTCAACACCTCGATCGTGCGCCTCGCCCGCGAGAAGGCGCTGGCGCTGCAGGCCGAGGGCAAGACGGTCAAGTTCTTCTGCGTCGGCCGCAAGGGCTACGAGCTGATCCGCCGCCAGTTCGAGAAGCAGATCGTCGGCTATCTCGAGTTCCGTGCGGTGCGCCAGCTCGCCTATGCCCAGGCCGAGCAGGTCGCGCAGGAGATCCTCAAGCTGTTCGAGGCCGGCGAGTTCGACGTCGCGACGCTGTTCTTCTCCCGGTTCAAGTCAGTGATCGCCCAGGAGCCGACCGCGCGCCAGATCATCCCGGCAGAAGTCGCCGGCGATGCCAGCGGCAGCCGCACCCCTTACGAGTTCGAGCCCGGCGAGGGCGAGCTCCTGTCCGATCTCCTGCCGCGCAACATCGCGGTGCAGATCTTCCGGGCCCTCCTGGAGAACAACGCCTCGTTCTACGGCGCGCAGATGACCTCCATGGACAATGCGACCCGGAATGCCGGTGAAATGATCAGGAAGCAGACGCTCAAGTACAACCGCGCGCGTCAGGCGATGATCACCAAGGAACTCATTGAAATCATCTCGGGCGCCGAAGCGCTCTGAAGCCGAAAAGTTAGATCGAGGACCGTATCATGGCGAAGAAAGCGACGAGCGCGACGGCCGCTGGAGCGGGCACCGTTGGCCGCATCACCCAGGTCATCGGCGCTGTTGTCGACGTGCAGTTCGACAATCACCTGCCGCAGATCCTGAACGCGCTGGAGACCACCAACAACGGCGCCCGCATGGTGCTGGAAGTGGCTCAGCACCTCGGTGAGAACACCGTGCGCTGCATCGCCATGGACACCTCCGAAGGCCTCGTCCGCGGCCAGGACGTGACCGATACCGGCCAGCCGATCGCCGTGCCGGTCGGCGCCGAGACGCTCGGCCGCATCCTCAACGTCATCGGCGAGCCGATCGACGAAGCCGGCCCGGTCAAGACCGAGCGCACCCGCGCCATCCACCAGCCGGCGCCCTCCTTCGCCGAGCAGTCGACCGAGGCCGAGATCCTCGTCACCGGCATCAAGGTCGTCGACCTCCTGGCGCCCTACGCCAAGGGCGGCAAGATCGGCCTGTTCGGCGGCGCCGGCGTCGGCAAGACCGTGCTCATCCAGGAACTGATCAACAACGTCGCCAAGGCGCACGGTGGCTATTCGGTGTTCGCCGGCGTCGGCGAGCGCACCCGCGAGGGCAACGACCTCTATCACGAATTCATCGAATCGGGCGTCAACAAGAAGGGCGGCGGTGAAGGCTCCAAGTGCGCCCTGGTGTTCGGCCAGATGAACGAGCCCCCGGGCGCCCGCGCCCGCGTCGCGCTTTCGGGCCTGACGATCGCCGAGGACTTCCGCGATCAGGGCCAGGACGTGCTGTTCTTCGTGGACAACATCTTCCGCTTCACCCAGGCCGGCTCGGAAGTGTCGGCTCTGCTCGGCCGCATCCCCTCGGCGGTGGGCTATCAGCCGACGCTCGCCACCGACATGGGCGCGCTGCAGGAGCGCATCACCACCACCCAGAAGGGCTCGATCACCTCGGTGCAGGCCATCTACGTCCCGGCCGACGACTTGACCGACCCGGCGCCGGCGACCTCCTTCGCCCACCTCGACGCGACCACCGTGCTCAACCGTTCGATCGCGGAAAAGGGCATCTATCCGGCGGTCGACCCGCTCGACTCGACCTCGCGCATGCTCGACCCGCGCGTCATCGGCGAGGATCACTACCAGGTGGCCCGCAAGGTCCAGCAGACGCTGCAGCGCTACAAGTCGCTCCAGGACATCATCGCCATCCTCGGCATGGACGAGCTGTCGGAAGAGGACAAGCTGACGGTGGCCCGCGCCCGCAAGGTCGAGCGCTTCCTGTCGCAGCCGTTCCACGTCGCCGAAGTGTTCACCGGCTCGCCGGGCAAGTTCGTCGACCTGAAGGACACCATCAAGGGCTTCGGCGACCTCTGCGACGGCAAGTACGACTACCTCCCGGAAGCCGCCTTCTACATGGTCGGCACCATCGAGGAAGCGGTCGAGAAGGGCCGCAAGCTCGCCGCGGAAGCGGCCTGATCCTTTAGCGATTGAGGGACCGCATTCATGACGACCTTTACATTCGAACTGGTCAGCCCCGAGCGGCAGCTCTTCTCCGGCGCCGTCGAGCAGGTCGTCGTGCCGGGCTCGGAAGGTGACTTCGGCGTGCTGGCCAACCACGCGCCCTTCGTCTCCTCGCTGCGCCCCGGCATCCTGACGATCCATGGCGACGGCCAGCCGAAGCGGCTCTATGTCCGCGGCGGTTTCGCCGAGGTGGCCGAAGGCACCCTGACCGTGCTCGCCGAGACGGCGACGGCGGTCGAGGACTTGCGCGCCGACCAGATCGACGCCGAGATCAAGGACGCTCAGGACGATCTCGCCGACGCCAAGGACGACGCGGCGCGCGCCAAGGCGGCGCAGAAGCTCGACCAGCTGAACAGCGTCAAGGCCGTGCTCGCCACCGCCAAGTCGACGCACTGACAAGTCGGCGCACTGACAAGTCGACGCACTGAGCGTCGGCGTCAGACGGATAGTTCAAGGGCCGCCTGCAGGGCGGCCCTTGCTTTTTTGGACCGGATGGATCGGCCGCGGGACAAATGGCGGCTGGGCCGCGCCCAGGGGAATGCCGGCGGCGCGCCGGATCGCCGCGAGCCATCCTGAAATGTCCGGTGATGAGCCGTACGAACCCTTGGGTGATCTCGTCGTCACCGCCGCTCATGAGGCCGCGGGGAGGGACGATCACGGAGATCCGCATCGCCCCTGTCAGTCGATGACCAACAGACGCTCGCGCCGGCGCTCACCGGCCCCCTGCACCGAAGGCTGCGCTTCGCAAAGCACGTGACGCGCATCGGCTCCGCGTGCAGCGATCGCAGTGACCGCTCGCTTCGTTGTCCGGCCACTGGCGGCCGGGCATGATCGCGCGGCCTTTTCCTGCGGGTTGGAATGCGCTCGATCGCTGTTTCCGCGCGCGGGTCGGCCAGGTCATCCGGCGGTGCATTGCAACCTGCTTCGTCGCTTTGCCGGCGGAAGATCCCGCCGTCGCCGGCTACTGCACGCCGCCGCCGCCAGCATGCCGATGTCGGAATTGCCCGAGGCGGACGCCGCGCGCCTGCCCTGCTATCGGGTGCTCCCGGCGGCGCTCATCGGCCGGCTCGCCGTGGATCGCCGGTATCGCGCCCAAGGCCCGGGCGCGGCCTTGCTGTTCGACGCGATCATGCGCGTCGCACGGGCGGAGACGGCGGTGTTCCCGATCCTTGTCGATGCACAGGACGAAGATGCTCCGCGCTTCCATCGACGGTTCGGTTTCACGCCTCTTGCCAGCCGCCCGATCAGCCTGTTGCTGCCGGTCGCAACGGCCGTGAAATTGCTCGGCTGATGGATATCCAGCGCACCGTCCGGCTTCCGGAGGACGGGTCGGTTGTCAGGCCGGCAGGTCGGCAACCTTGATGCGCTTCACTCCGGCGGCGGCCATGTCGGTCCAGGCCTTGGCGAGCGACCCGTTGAGATCGATCGCCCGGCAGGCCTCTTCGACGACGAAGGTCTCGAGGCCGGCCTTGGCCGCGTCCTGCGCGGTCCAGCCGACGCAGAAATCGGTGGCGAGCCCGACCACCACGGCGCGCGTGATGGCACGCTCCTTCAGATAGCCGCCCAGCCCCGTCGGCGTGCGCCGGTCGGCCTCCAGGAAGCCGGAATAGCTGTCGACCTCGGGCCGGTAGCCCTTGCGCACGATGGTCTGCGCGTGGGGCAGCGCCAGCGCCGGATGGAAGGCCGCGCCCTCGCTGTTCCAGATGCAGTGGTCGGGCCACAGCACCTGCGGGCCATAGGGCATGTCGACGAGCTCGAACGGCTTCTTGCCGGGATGGCTCGAGGCGAAGGACTTGTGCCCGGCCGGGTGCCAGTCCTGGGTCAGGACCACATTGGCGAAGCGCGTGCCGATGGCATTGACGACGGCGACCACCTCGTCGCCGCGCGGCACGGCGAGCCGGCCTCCGGGACAGAAGTCGTTCTGAACGTCGACGACGATGAGGGCGGTCCTGGCATCGATCATGGGGCGGTCCTGTGTCTGCGCCGATGAACCGGGACTGCTCGCGACCAGCACGGCGGCGCCGGCGACGAGACTGCGGCGGTCGATGGCAAATGGCCTGTCCATGATGGCCTCCCGGCGGCGTGGGGTGATGCCGGCAAGGCTAACCCGATCACCGCCGGATGCGATGCGGAAGAACCCCTAAGGCCCGGCCGCGCGGCCTTCGCCGCTCAGCGGGTGAACGGCTTGAAGGTCTGCACGACGCGCTCGTAGACGCCGCGCTTGAACGGAATGATCAGGTCCGGCATGGCGTCGAGATGCTCCCAGCGCCAGGCCTCGAATTCGGGCTTGTGGGCGCCGCCGCCCGGCCGCGCGACGTCGATCTCGTCGTCCTCGCCGTCGAAGCGGAAGGCGAACCACTTCTGGGTCTGGCCGCGATAGCGGCCGCGCCAGGCCTGGCCGGCGACGACCGGCGGCAGGTCGTAGGCGAACCATTCGGGCGCCTCGGCGAGCAGGGTCGCCGAGCGGACATTGGTTTCTTCGTAGAGCTCGCGCGTCGCGGCGGCGAGCGGCGCCTCGCCGGCATCGATGCCGCCCTGCGGCATCTGCCAGGCATGCGTGCCGTCGACATGTTCGGGAGCGGGACCACGGCGCTTGCCGGCGAAGACGAGACCGTCACGGTTGATCAGCACCACCCCGACACAGGGGCGGTAGGGCAGGTCTTCGAAGCGGGCCATGGTGCGTGTCCGGTCATTACGAGTGTCCCGAACCTGAAATTCGCCTCGGCCAATAGCGTGCGCGGAGCGAATGTCCGGTTCGGGACACCGGCAACTTACTGATAGCCGGTGTCGTTTCGATTTCGAAGTTCGCTCCGTGCCCGATATCAAAATGAAGCAATTTCGCCATCACGACACGTGCTGGCATCTTAGCCAGCCGGCGCGCGGCGCGCCACCGCGCCGGTCACCGGAACCAGCAGCAATCCGCGGCTTTCCAGCGCCCGCGCCCACTGGCTGACACGGTCGATGGTGACGGGCAGGGCCGAGCCGATGCCGAAGGCGAAGCCGCGCTCGCGGGCGCGCGCCTCCAGTCGGGCGAGCTGGGCGTCGAGTTCGGCCGGCGCCGGCACGCGGTCGATCTGCAGGTCGGCGCGCGCCATCGGCTGCTGCAGCGCGCCGGCGAGCTGCGGCACCAGGCTGCGGGCGCTGGTGCCGTCGTCCACCACCATCAGGCCGCGCCGCGCCGTCTCGCGCAGGATCGGCGCCAGCGCGCCCTCGGCGGCGGTGAACTTGGCGCCCATATAGTTGACGATGCCGGCATAGCCCTGGAACCGGCTCATCGCCCAGTGCAGGCGCTCGGTGTTCCGTTCGACGGAGAGCGTGGTGAGGAGCGTCTGCGGGCCCGGATCGTTCTCCGGGAAGTCCAGCGGCTCCATCGGGATCTGCAGGAACACCTCGTGCCCCTCGGCGCGGGCGCGCGAGACCACCCGCTCGAGGTCGGCGCCGTAGGGCGTGAAGGCCAGCGACACGGCACCCGGCAGCTTGCTGATCGCCTCGGCCGTGGTGTTCTGTCCGATGCCGAGTCCGCCGATCAGGATCGCTACCTGCGGCAGGTTGGCCTCGTTGCCGGCCGGTGGCCGGAAGCTGCGGCCATAGGCCTCGTAAGGCTTGCGGCCGTCGGCGGCGACGCGCGGCAGCGGCCCCTGGGGCGAACGTTCGCTCAGGCGCGGGTCGAGCCCGGCCGAGCGGTCCGAGCCGGGGGCGGCGGCGACGCGCACCTCGCGCCGGGCGCCCGACATGCCGTCGATGATGTTGATGGTCGTGCTGCCGTCGGCGGCGGTGTCGCCCGGGCCTCGATCGCGGCGACCACGCGCGGCTCGCCGCCAAGCGGATTGCGCACGAGGAGGATGGTGGCGGCGATGCCGAGCACGGCGGCGCCGACGAGGCCGGCGGCGACCGGCATCAGCGCCGGCAGTCGCCGCGGTCGTCCGGCTTCGGGTCTGGTCTCGACCCCGAGCGGGGCATTGAGGTCATCGGTCATGGTGCGCCGGCTTGCGGCAAGGGTTTTGCGGCTCCACCTTCATCGGACGGCAAGTCTTAAGCGGCAGTTAACCAAAGCCTCCCAATGCGCGTATGTCGTCGCTGCGCGCGGCGATTTTGCGGCGCGGAAGCTGTCGTGTTAGGCAAGGCGCCCCCGGAGGACCGTCATCGTGTCGACGCAGACTGTGCTGGATCAGACATCGCCCCCGCTGGCGGCCGTCGACGCCGACGGCATCGCGCCGGCCATGATGGCGATCGGCACAGCCGCCAAGGCGGCGGCCCGGCGGCTGGCCCTGGCCTCGACGCAGGAGAAGAACGCCGCGCTCGATGCCATCGCCGAGGCGATCCGGGCTTCGGCCGGGTCCATTCTCGAGGCCAATGCCGAGGACCTCGCCGATGCCCGCCGCCAGGGCATGGCCGGCTCCTTCATCGACCGCCTGACATTGACCCCGGCGCGCATCGCGGCGATGGCTGAGGGCGTCGCGGTGGTGCGCGACCTCGACGATCCCGTCGGCACGGTCATCGCCGCCTGGGACCGGCCGAACGGCCTGCATTTCGAGCGCGTGCGCGTGCCGCTCGGGGTGATCGGCGTCATCTACGAGAGCCGCCCCAACGTGACGGCCGATGCTGGCGCCCTGGCGCTGAAGGCCGGCAATGCGGTGATCCTGCGCGGCGGTTCCGACAGCTTCCGCTCGTCGCGGGCGATCCATGCCGCGATCGTCGCGGGTCTCGAGGCGGCGGGCCTGCCGGCTGCGGCGGTCTCGCTGGTGCCGACCCGCGACCGCGCGGCGGTCGGTCTCATGCTCCAGGGCCTCGGCGGGACGATCGACGTCATCGTGCCGCGCGGCGGCAAGAGCCTCGTCGCCCGCGTCCAGACCGAGGCGCGCGTGCCGGTCTTCGCCCATCTCGACGGCAACTGCCACGTCTATGTCCATGCCGGAGCCGATCTCGCCATGGCCGAGGCGATCGCGGTGAATGCCAAGATGCGGCGCACCGGCGTCTGCGGCGCGGCCGAGACATTGCTCGTCGACCGGGCGGTGGCCGCGACCCATCTGAAGCCGCTGGTCGCGGCGCTGATCGCCGCCGGCTGCGCGGTTCGCGGCGATGCCGCGGCCCGCGCCGCCGACCCGCGGGTCGAAGCGGCCGGCGAGGCCGACTGGGCGACCGAATTCCTCGATGCGATCATCGCGGTGAAGGTGGTCGACGGGCTCGAAGCCGCCATCGCCCATATCGAGCGCTACGGTTCGCACCATACCGACGCCATCGTCACGGCGGATGCCGCGGCGGCCGAGCGCTTCATGGCCGAGGTCGACAGCGCCATCGTCCTGCACAATGCCTCGACCCAGTTCGCCGACGGCGGCGAATTCGGTTTCGGCGCGGAGATCGGCATCGCCACGGGCAAGATGCATGCCCGCGGGCCGGTCGGGGTCGAGCAGCTCACCTCGTTCAAATATCGCGTGCGCGGCAGCGGGCAACTGCGTCCGTGAGAGCCGCTCCGCTGATCGGGCCGCGGCCGCGGCGGGGCGACGCGCGCCTTGTCCTGCCGCCGCATGCGCCGGGCCTGCGCATCGGCCTGTTCGGCGGCTCGTTCAATCCGCCGCACGAGGCCCATCGCATGGTCGCGCTGACGGCCCTGAAGCGGCTCGGCCTCGATGCCGTCTGGTGGCTGGTGACGCCGGGCAATCCCCTGAAGGCCCATGGCGGGCTCGCCCCGCTCGCCGAGCGCATCGCGGCGGCGCGTCGGCTTGCCGCGCATCCCGCCATCCACGTCACCGACATCGAGGCACGGCTCGGCACGCGCTACACCTATGACACGCTCGCCGCGCTGGCCGAGCGCTGCCGCGGCGTGCGTTTCGTCTGGATCATGGGCGCCGACAACCTCGCCCAGTTCCACCGCTGGCAGAACTGGCGCGGCATCGCCCGGCTGATGCCGATGGCGATCGTCGACCGGCCGGGCGCGAGCCTGCGCGCGGTTGCCGGCGTCGCCGGCACGACACTGGCGCGCTATCGCCTCAGCGAGAGCGACGGCCTGCTTCTCGCCACCGCGCCGCCGCCGGCCTGGATCTTCCTGCACGGACTGAAGTCGCCGCTTTCCTCGACCGCGATTCGCGCCGGATCCGCCGGCCGGTGACCGGTTCCGGTCGATAAAATTAAGACTGTCCGTTTAAACGGCGTTCAAAGGCGCCGGCCTATCCTGTCACCGGAAACGTGCAACAGCTGAGGCGAGCGGGATGAACGGTCTGATGTCTAAGAAGGTCGAGCAGCTCCTGTCGAGCGTCGACGTCTTGGTGGTCGACGACAATCAGTTCATGCGCAAGGTTGTCCGCAACCTCCTCAACAATATCGGCGTCAAGACGGTGCACGAGGCGGCCGACGGTCTCGCCGGCCTCGAATATATCCGCCTG